>DATMMH010000131.1:0-15232 GCA_035569855.1 Candidatus Dormiibacterota bacterium | reverse complement strand
TCGGGCTCCAAGCCGTGCAAGGACTCGGCGGCCGGCGAGCGGGCGATCGGGGTGTCGTTCGAGTACGTGGCCCTCGAGATGAAGAAGAAGGGCGCCCCGGTGGAGATGATCTTGCCCAAGGAAGGCTCGGGCTACGAGATCGAGGCGAACGCGCTGACCAAGAAGGGGGCCACAAACCCGGCGGCCAAGCAGTTCCTGGACTGGGCGATCAGCGACGAGTCGCTCAAGGTGGTGTCGCAGTTCTTCGCGGCGGTGAGCGTGCCCGGCTTCCCCGTGCCGGAAGGGCTGCCCAAGGACATCAGCAAGGTCGTGTTTCCCAACGACTTCGACTGGTCCGCCAAGAACCGGGACCGCATCCTGGCCGAGTGGCAGAAGCGATATTCGAAATAACGACGCGCGCGGCACGGCATCGTTGGATCCGCTCGGCTCGCCTTCGGCTGCACCTCGCCATGCAATAGACGCCGCTCTCGCGCGGCTCGGCTATGCGGCCTTCCGGCCGGGCCAGCGCGAGGCGGTGGAGACGCTGCTCGCCCGCGGGCGGCTCCTGCTGGTGGCGCCGACGGGCGGGGGCAAGAGCCTGAGCTACCAGCTGCCCGCCACCGTGCTGCCCGGTACCACCCTGGTCATCTCCCCGCTGGTGGCGCTGATGACCGATCAGGTGCAGGCCCTCGAGAGCCGCGGGGTGTCGGCCACGTATCTCGCGGCCACGCTCGACGCCGCCGAGATGCGCCGGCGCATGGCCCGGCTCGCCACCGGCGGGTTCGCGCTGGTCTACGTGGCGCCGGAGCGGCTCGCGTTTCCCGGCTTCCGCGGCATGCTCCGCGAGCTCCACGTGCCGCTGGTGGCCATCGACGAGGCTCACTGCATCAGCGAGTGGGGCCACGACTTCCGCCCCGAGTATCTGGAGATCGGCGCGCTGCTCGCTGACCTGCCGGACGCGCGCGTGCTCGCGTGCACCGCGACCGCCACTCCGATCGTGCGGGACGAGATCCTGGCCCGGCTCGGCCTGCCGCCCGACACGCCCCAGATGGTGCGCGGCTTCGCCCGCCCCAATCTGGCCCTCCGCGCGGTGGAGGTGGACGGCCGCCGCGAGCGTGAGCGGCAGGTGGACGCCGCGCTCGGCGAGGCGCTCGGCGGGCCGGGCCGGGCGGGCGGGACCGCCATCGTCTACGCCCCGACCCGCAGACGGGCGGAGGAGGAGACCGAGCGGCTGGCCGCGCGCGGGTGGCGGGCCGTCGCCTATCACGCCGGGCTCGACGGCCGGACCCGTGATGTCGCCCAGCGGGAGTTCGCCGAGGGCCGCGTCGAGGTCGTGGTGGCCACCAACGCCTTCGGGATGGGCATCGACCGGGCGGACGTGCGGGCCGTCATCCATCTGGGTCCGCCCGGCTCCATCGAGGCCTACTACCAGGAGGTCGGTCGCGCCGGGCGGGACGGAGCCTCGGCCCTGGGGCTGCTGCTGGTTGGGGCCTCCGACTTGCCGCTTCGCCGGGCCTTGCTCGAGCGCGGCTCCGAAGGGACCACGCCGGACCCGGCGGTGGTCGAGCACAAGTGGGGCATGTTCCTCGAGCTGATTCGCTGGGTGGAGGGGGGAAGCTGCCGCCACGATGCGATTCTTCGCTACTTCGGCGACGAGGCCGAGACCCTCGCGGGCTGCGGCCGCTGCGACGTCTGCCGTGCGCTCGAGACGGAGCCGGAGATGGGCGATCCGGAGCGCGTGACGCTGATCGTGCGCAAGGCCCTCTCCGGCGTGGCGCGCGTCAGCGGCCGGTTCGGGCTGCAGACCGTGGTCAAGCTGGTGCAGGGCGAGCCCGACGAGCGGCTCGAGCGGGCCGGGCTCACGCGGGTTCCGACGTTCGGCAACCTGAAGGAGCACCCGGCGGCGTGGGTGCTGGCGCTGCTGCGGCGCTGCGTGTCGGCGGGGTGGGTGAGCTTCACCGGACGCGACCGGCCGGTCGTCATCCTGACCGACGACGGCCGCGCGGTCATGAAGGGCGAGCGGCCGGTGCGGCTGCTGCTGCCGCCGGTGAGCCGGCGCGCCGCTCCGGCCGCCGGCGGCCGCGGGGCGGAGCCGTCGCGCCGTCGGGCCGGCCGCGAGGCCGCCGAGCTCGATCAGGCCGCGCAGGCCCTGTTCGAGGCGCTCCGGCGTCACCGTCTCGAAGTGGCGCGGGCGGAGGGCGTGGCGCCGTTCATCGTGGCCAGCGATCGCACGCTGCGCGACATCGCCACGTTGCGCCCACGCAACCTGACCGAGCTGGAGCTGGCCCACGGAGTGGGCCGTCACAAGGCGGAGCGCTACGGCGCGGGATGGCTCCGGGTGGTGGCCGGGGAGCTGGCCCGGGGCGGGCGGCCGTGAGGGCGGCGGTCTCGAAGCCGGCCGCCGTCGCGCTCGACGGCATCGCCAAGAAGTTCGGTCAGTTCGTCGCCCTGCGCGGCGTCACCCTGTCGATCCAGGCCGGCGAGTTCGTCTGCTTCCTGGGACCGAGCGGCTGCGGCAAGACCACGCTGCTCCGGATCATCGCGGGGCTCGAGCGGCAGAACGCGGGCACGGTCACGATGGGTGGCCGCGACGTCTCCGCGCTGCCGCCGAGCCAGCGCAACTACGGTATCGTCTTCCAGTCCTACGCGCTGTTCCCGAACCTCACCATCGCCCGCAACGTGGCCTACGGGCTCGAGACTAGGGCCGTCGGCCGGCCCGAGATCGAGCGCCGGGTGGACGAGCTGCTGGCCCTGGTGAGCCTGGCCGCGCACAAGCACAAGTACCCGGCGCAGCTCTCGGGCGGGGAGCAGCAGCGGGTCGCGCTGGCGCGCGCGCTCGCCCCCGCCCCCGCGCTCCTGCTCCTGGACGAGCCGCTGTCGGCGCTGGACGCGCGGGTGCGGCAATCGCTGCGCCACGAGATCCGCGCGCTGCAGCGCCGGCTCGGGGTCACCACGATCATGGTCACGCACGATCAGGAGGAAGCGCTCGCGATGGCGGACCGCATCGTGGTCATGAACCATGGGGTGGTGGAGCAGGTGGGGGCTCCGATGGAGGTCTACATGCGGCCGCGCTCGCCGTTCGTGGCCCGCTTCGTCGGGCAGATGAACTTCCTCGAGGCGACCGCGGGCGAGCGATCGGGATGGGCCCGGCTCGGCGGGGTGGAGATGCGCCACGGCGCCTCCGGGCCGATCGCGGCCGGCACCCGCGTGACGCTGGCGATCCGGCCCGAGGAGATCCTCGTCGGCCCGGCCGCGCACGAGGCCGAGAACCGACTCGTGACCCGCATTCGCGCGATCCAGTTCCTGGGGCCGTTCACCCGGTTGAGCCTGGCGCTGCCCGGCGGCGCGCCCGGCCTCGAGTGCGACGTGGCGGCGACCGCGTTCGCGGCCCTGGGCGCCGCCGAAGGCTCGGAGCTGGCGCTCGCGCTCCGGGCCGACGCGCTGCGGGTCTTTCCGGTCGGCGCCTAGCCGATGGCGCGCGCGGCCTCGACCGGGGCGGCGGCGATCCCGGATCGAACCGTCCGTCACCGGCTGGCCGGCGAGGACGTGATCCGCTACGCGCTGGTCGCCCTCTTCGCGCTCGTGCTCTACCTGTTCGTGGTCTACCCGCTCGGTCACGTGGTCTGGCGCAGCCTCCTCGCCAACGACGGCGCCTTCGTGGGGACCGCCAACTACCGGCGCTATTTCTCGACGCCGGCGATCGCGGCTTCCATCGGGAACAGCCTGTTCGTCTCGGTGGTCTCGATGGTGATCACGGTGACGCTCGCCTTCGGCTACGCCTACGGGCTCACCCGGACCCTGATGCCGTGGCGGGGCCTCTTTCGCGTGGTGGCGATGCTGCCGCTCTTCGCGCCGTCGCTGGTGCAGGCGCTCGCCTTCATCTACGTCTTCGGCAACAACGGCATCTTCACCCGGACCACCGGCTGGAACATCGGTATCTACGGGGCCAAGGGCATCGTGATCGCGGAGGTGTTCTACTGCTTCCCACACGCCCTGCTGATCCTGGTGGCCGCGCTCTCCGCGACCGACGCGCGGCTCTACGACGCGGCGCGGACCCTCGGGGCCCGACCGCTCAAGACGTTCGTCACCGTAACGTTGCCCGGCGTGAAGTTCGGGCTGGTGAGCGCCTGCTTCGTGGTGTTCACGCTCGTGATCACCGACTTCGGCGCGCCCAAGGCCATCGGCGGCAAGTTCTCGGTGATGGCCACCGAGATCTACAACCAGGTCTCGGGCCAGCAGAACTTCACGATGGGAGCCACCGTCTCGGTGGTACTCCTGATCCCGGCGGTGCTGGCCTTCCTGGTCGACCGCCTGGTGCAGCGGCGCCAGTACGCGCTGGTCACCTCCTCGTCCCGCCCGCTCGCCCCGGTCCGGCGGCCCGCGGCGGACTGGGGCGGCTTCGCGTACTGCGCGCTCATCGCGGGGACCATCGCGGGCATGTACCTCGCGATCGCGGTCTACTCGCTCGTGATGCGCTGGCCGTACAACTTTACCCCCACGCTCCGCCACTACCGCTTCGACACGGTGGGCGGCTACTCGCCGCTGTTCAACAGCGTCTACGTGGCCGCGCTGACCGCGGTGGTGGGGACGGTGCTCGCCTTCGTGGGCGCCTACGTGGTCGAGAAGTGCCGGACCGGCGGGCGCGGTCTGCTCTACCTCCTCTCGGTGCTGCCGGTGTCGATCCCCGGGATGGTGCTGGGCCTGGCCTACATCTTCGCCTTCAACGCGCCGGGCAGCCGGCTCAACGTGCTCTACGGCACCCTCGCGATCCTGATCGTCTCGAACGTCATCCACTACTTCACGGTGGGCTTCCTCACCGCCACCACCGCGCTCCGGCAGATGGACGCCGAGTTCGAGAACGTCTCCGCCTCGCTCGGTGTGCCGTTCTACCGGACGTTCTGGCGGGTCACGGTGCCGATGGCGCTGCCGTCCATCGTGGCCATCAGCATGTACTTCTTCCTCAACGCGATGGTGACGCTCTCCGCGGTGGTGTTCCTGGTGGCCCCCGGCACCGAGCTGGCCGCGGTGGCGGTGCTGCTGATGGACGACGCGGGCGACACCGCGCAGGCCGCCGCCATGTCGGTGCTCATCGTCGCGGTGGGCCTGACCGTGCGCTTCGGCTACTGGGCGCTCCTGCGCGGCCTGGATCGCCGCACCCAGGCCTGGCGCGAGCCCGCGCCGGCCGTTTCCTTGTCGTCGGAGCCTGCGCCATGACCCCCACCCTCGTCGATGTCACCCGCCATCGCGGGCAGTTCTTCGAGATCCTCCAGAAGACCGCGCGCACCCAGACCGCGGTCATGACCATCGCCCCCGGCCGGGACGCCGGACCGGAGGAGACGCATCACGCCGACCAGGTGATCTACGTGATCGAGGGCGAGGCGACGGTGACGATCGAGGGCGACGTCCACCCGGCGCGGGCCGGGGCCTGCGTGCTGATTCCGGCGGGTGTGCGCCACCACGTGCGCAATCCTGGGCCCGGCGCGCTCTTTTTCCTCACCGTCTACGCGCCGCCGGCCTACTAGCGGCGTGAACTAGCCCCATGTCGCTCACCGGCAACACCGCGCTCGTCACCGGGGCCGCCCGTGGCATCGGCCTCGCCATCGCCACGCGCCTGGCCGCCGATGGCGCGCGCGTGGCCCTGCTCGACCAGGACCACGACGCGGTCGAGGCCGCCGCGCGCGCGGTGGGCCCCGGCGCTCTGGCGCTCACCGCCGACGTCACGCACGCCAGCGACGTGGACGCGGCGGTCGCCCGCGTCGAGCGGGAGTGGGGGCGGCTCGACGTGCTGGTCAACAACGCGGGGATCACCGGTCGCTCGTTCCCGATCTGGGAGCTGACCGACGAGGATTGGCGGCGGGTGATCGACGTGGATCTGACGAGCGTCTTCCTGTGCTGTCGCGCCGCGATCAGGGTCATGCTGCGCCAGGGCCGCGGCCGCATCGTCAACATCGCGTCGATCGCGGGCAAGGAGGGCAATCCCACCCTCGTGCCGTACTCCACCGCGAAGGCCGGAGTCATCGGGCTCACCAAGGCCCTGGCCAAGGAAGTCGCCACGCGGGGCATCCTCGTCAACGCGGTGGCGCCCGCGGTCATCGGCACCGAGCTGCTCAAGCAGATGGAGCCGAGCACCGTCGAGATGCTCATCTCGAAGATCCCGATGGGGCGCGTCGGGCGCCCCGAGGAAGTCGCGGCGCTCGTCGCGTGGCTCGTCTCGGATGAGTGCTCCTTCAGCACCGGCGCGGTCTACGACCTCTCCGGCGGGCGCGCGACCTACTGACACGCGGGCGGCTACGGGCGTATGCCTCGGCGGAGTGCGGCGGCGAGGAGGGCGACCTTGGAGACGGATTCGGTGATGCGGTCGTCCATTGCCATCGCGACGGCGTCGCGAAACGTGATCACCCGGCGCTCGAAGAATTCGTCGTCGTCGGATTGGAGGGGGTCGGGGGTGAGGTCTTCGCCGATGAAGCAGTAGGCGGTTTCGTCGAGGTAGGCACTGGACGGGAAGAAGCGGGTCAGAAAAGTCAGACGCCCGGCGCGGTAGCCGCCTTCCTCGCGCAGCTCGCGCTGCGCGGCCTGCTCCGGGGCCTCGTCGGGCAGGGCGCCGCCGCCCGGCAACTCCCACGCGTGGGCGCGCGCGAGGTGGCGAAACTGGCGGATCAGCACGACGTGGTCGGGGTCGACGAACGGCACAACGCCGACGGTGGGGCCGACGTGCAGGATCGGGTAGCGCTTCTCCGCCCCGGTGGGCAGGCGCCACACATCCTCGCGCAGCGTGAGCTTGCCGAGGCGCAGGCGCTCGGTGGAACCGAGGAAGTGCCACTCGCGGGAGGCGTCGTCGGGGGCCATGGGACGGTCGCGCGGCGTCAGTGTGCTATCGTAGGGCGCATGACGCAAGAGCGTCCCGCCGACCGGCTGATGGAGAAGCTGCTGCGCGCCATCGAGCTGTCGCTCAAGGCCACCGAGGCCTCGCGGGAGGCGGTGCAGGAAATTCTCAAGCGCGGCGCCGAGACGGGCATCTTCTTCTCCGGCGCGCGCGACGCCGAGGCGAGCGAGGGCTTCGATCTCACCGAGCAGGATCGCGACTTCCTCCGCTCCCTCTCCATCCGTCCCGACCCCCGCTGACCCGCCGATGCGCGGTCCGCTGGTCCTGGCCGCTCTGCTGGTGCTCATCTTCGTGCTCTCGCGCCTGCCCGCGCTCTGGCGTCCGCGGCCGCCGCTGGCCGCCCCCACGCGGCGCGACGAGCTGGTGAAAGACCCGGTCTGCCAGACCTACGTGGTGATGTCGCGGGCGATCCGGTCCGAGTCGGGCGGGGCGCCCACGTTCTTCTGCAGTCGCGAGTGCGCGGCGCGCTTCGAGCGGGGCGAGCGGCGGGCGTGAGCCCGACCGCCCGCGACGCCGGGCCGTCCCCGCCGCCCTCCGCCTACGAGCTCCTCGTCTGCGACCTCGACGGCACCCTCCTCGACGACTCGATGGCCCTCGATCCCGCGCTGGTAGCCGCCTTCCATCGCGCGGTCGGGCGAGGGCTCGCAATCTCACTGGCCACCGGCCGGATGCCCGCCGCGGCCGATCGCTACCGCGACGAGCTGCGGATCACCGCGCCGGTCATCTACTACAACGGAGCGGTGATCCGGAGCGGCGGCCTCGATCTGCTGTCGCTCACCTTGCCGCGTGGAGTGCTCCGTCGCGCGTGGGCGGTGTTCTCGCACGCCCCGGTGCACCCGATCTTCTACCGCGACGACCAGCTCTACTGCGTGGAGAAGACGCTGGCGGTGCGTCGCTACTGCGACGAGGAGGGTCTGCGGGCCGACGTGGTGGACACGCCGGGCGAGTTCCTGGCGATGGGCTCGTTCGTCAAAACGCTGCTGATCGGGCATCCGAAGGATCTCGACATCGTCCGGGAGGACCTCACGCCGGTGGTGGCCGAGCACGGCCGTCTCGTGCGCACGCGACAGGACTACCTCGAGATCATCCCGATCGCCGCCTCGAAGGGCGCCGCGCTCGCTCGGCTCGCCGCTCACATGGGCGTGCCGCTCTCCCGCGCGGTCGCGGTCGGAGACCAGGAGAACGACCTCGAGATGCTGCGGGAGGCCGGCCTGGGCGTGGCGATGCCGCACGCGCCCGAGCCGGTGCGGCGCGAAGCCGATCGTATCGCGCCGACCCCCGCCGAGGGCGGACTGCTGCGCCTGTTCGGGGAGCTGTTCCCCGGCCGCTTCGACTGAGCGATCCGATGCCGCCCCACACGGATCCCTGGCGGGCCATCGACCGGCAGCCCGATCCCGAGCGCTACGTGCGCATGATGGAGTCGCGCGGCCGCACCCCGACCCAGGCGCGCCTGCGCCGTCGCTTCCTCCGCTTCTGCGGCATCAAGCCGGGCTGGGACGTGGTCGAGGTCGGGCCGGGCAGCGGCGTGGTGGCCCGCGACGTCGCCGCGCTGGTGGGGCCGCGGGGTCACGTCACCGGCGTGGACCGGAGCCGCGTGCTCCTCGCGGCCGCCCGCCGCGGCGCGCGCGAAGCGGGCCTCGGCCGGCACATCACCTGGAAGCTCGGCGACGCGGCGCGCCTACCGCTCCGGGGCGGACGGTTCGACTGCGCGCTGGCGGTGACCGTGCTCCTGCACGTGGCGCGGCCCCAGGCGATGCTCCGCGAGCTCCGGCGGGTGACGCGGCCGGGCGGGGTGGTGGCGCTCCAGGACCAGGATTTCGGCACCCAGGTGCTGGATCATCCCGAGCGCGCGCTCACGCGCCGCATCTTCGAGGGCGTGGCCGCCCGCATGTACCCGGAGCCCTTTTCGGGGCGCACGCTCGTGCGCCGGCTCATCGAGCTGGGCCTCACGCGGGTGCGGCTGCTCGTCGACGTCTACCAGGTGCGCAGCCTGGACCCGTTCACTCACGCGCTGTTGCAGCGTCGCGCCGAGACCGCGGTGCGCTTCGGCCTGGTTTCTGCGCGGAGCGCGGCCGGCTGGGTCGCGGCCATCGAGCGGGCGGACGCGGCCGGCCACTTCGTCTTCACCTTCAACTACTACGGAGCCGCCGGCACCAAGCCCGAGCCGCGCTCCTGATCTGGCCGGGTTTCCGCGACCCCCGGCATATACTGGAATCGTCCCATGAGCCGCGACAGCGCCGGACGTCCGCGCACGCCTCGCCCGGGGGACCAGCCGGCCGCGGGCCCCGCCGTGAGCGCCACCGCACTCGAGTCGCGGCTGCGC
The DNA here is from genome assembly GCA_035569855.1 of Candidatus Dormiibacterota bacterium. Classification (GTDB taxonomy): domain Bacteria; phylum Methylomirabilota; class Methylomirabilia; order Rokubacteriales; family CSP1-6; genus CAMLFJ01. Next base: position 6,047 of record DATMMH010000131.1, on the reverse strand, counting down.
GAGACCGCCGCACTGCTTGCGGTGGCCCGCGTGGCCAGCTCCACCACCGAGTTCGGCGAGGCACTGCGCCTCATCTGCCGGGAGCTGGCCCGGCTCACCGGCGCCGAGACGGTCGCGGCGTACGTGCGCCAAGCGGACGGCGCCGAGCTGAGTCCGGTCGCGGCCTACCGCGTCCCCAAGCACGCCCTCGACGTGCTCGCCCGCGCGCGGCTCACCGTTGCCGAGCAACGCGGCTTCGACGCGGTCTTCCGCAGCGGCCAGGTGATCTGGAGCGATGATCTGCCCCGGGACCCGCGCTTCGCGATCGATCTCTTTCGGCGCTTTCCGCACCAGTCGGGGCTCGTGATCCCACTGTTCATCGACGACCAGGTGGCGGGCGCCTTCTACCTGGTGTGGTGGCAGGCGCGCCGGCGCTTCGAGGATGCGGAGCTGGGCCCGCTGCGGGCCATCGGCGAGCAGGCGGGCATGCTCCTGCGGAACGCCCGCCTGCACGAGGCGCTCAACGCCCGCGCGATCCGCCTGCGCACGCTGACGCGGCTCAACCAGCTCGTGTCCTCGTCGCTCGAGCCGGACGCGGTGCTCTCCGGCCTCGCCGCGTCGGCCGCGGAGCTCATGGGGGTGCCGGTGGTCTCGGTGTGGGTGGTCGACGCGGCCGCCAAGCGGCTCGAAGCGCGCGCCTTCGCGGCCCCGAGCGGGGTGGCGGAGTTTCCGCGCCGCTCGCTTGACCTGGACGAGGGCGACGTGGGCTGGGTGGCCACCGAGCGTCGGCCGCTCGAGCTGGACGACGTGCTGGCCGATCCACGGGCGACCAACCTCGAGTGGTGGCGCGCCCACGATCTCCGGAGTTTCCTCGGCATCCCGATCGTCTTCCAGGAGATGCTGCTCGGCGTCCTCGTCTTCAGCGGTCGCGAGCCCTTCCGGTTCGGCCCCGACGATCGCGAGCTCCTGGACATCTTCGTCAGCGAGTCGGCTTCCGCGATCGCGAAGGCCCGCCTGTTCCAGGACATCCAGGACCGGCGTCGCCTCACCGAGGATCTCTATGCGCTCACCCAGGCCATGGACCGAACGATGGACCGGCAGGCGCGGGTCGAGATCTTCGCGGGCGCGGCGAGCCGGGCGCTCACCTTCGACCGGCTCAACGTCTGGCTGGTGGAGGACGACGGGGTGACGCTCGAGCTGGTCGCGGGCAGCGACGTGCGGCCGGACGTGGTGCGCCGCATCCCCCTGTGCGGCGGCTTCGAGACGGTGTGGAAGTCCGGGATCACCCTGATGGTGTCGAGCGACGAGCAGCTCGCGCAGGTGCCCCCGCTGCCGCCGGAGCTTCACCACCATCCGGTGCTCCGGACCCGGCGCTTCACCCTGGTCCCGCTGCTGTTCCAGGGCCGGCCCATCGGGGTGGTGAGCGCCGACAACAAGCACAGCCGCCGCCCGATCACCCGGCGCGGGATCGCCCACCTCGAGCTCTTCTGCCAGCAGCTCGCGACCTCGGTCAACAACGCGCGGCTCTACGGGGAGACCCGGCAGCGCGAGCGTGACGCCACCATTCTCCTCGACGTCACCCGCAAGCTCTCCGCCACCCTCGATCTGGACGCGGTGCTCGACCTGGTGGCGGACGGGACGATCGAAGCGCTCGGCTGCGCGGCCACCGGCTTCTACCGCTGGGACCATTCGCGGGGCGGCCTCGTCTTCGTGCGCGGACGCAATCATCCGGTGGATTTCGCGGGGCCGCTGCTCCTGCGCGCGGGCGAGGGAGTCGCGGGCCGGGCCTACGCGGAGCGGCGACCGGCGTGGACGAACGACCGGCTCGCCGACCCGACGCTGACCTACTCGGCCGACACCGCCGCCGCGATGCGGCGCGGCGACGCCCCCCGCGCGTACCTGGCCGCGCCGATCATGATCCGCGACGAGGTCTTCGGGGTGCTGGGCGGCTCCTACTTCACCCCGCACGTGTTCACCGAACGCGAGGTGCACCTGCTCTCGAGCCTCGCCGCCCAGGCGGCGGTGGCCATCGAGAACGCCCGGCTCTACTCGGTCACCCAGCAGAACCTGGCCGGCGCCGCGCTGCTCAACGCGGCCGCGCGCACGCTGCACCGCACGCTCGACGTCAAGCGCCTGCTCCCCGACGCAATCGGAACGCTCGCCCAGACCTTCGGCGCGGTGAGCGCCGGCGTCGTGCTCTTCGAGGAGCGGGGGGGGCCCGCCGAGGATCTCATCGCGTGGGGTGACTGGGGGCCGGAGACGGTGCGGGCGCTCGCCGAGCCTCTGCGCCGTCGCGAGGCGCCGCTGCTGATCCCGGACACCTCCGCCCGCGAGGATCTCGTCACGGCCGGGACCCTCGCTCCCGGCCAGGGCCTCGCTGCGTTCCCGGTGCGCGGCCGCAGCCGAGTCCTGGGCGGGCTGCTACTGCTCTTCTCGGCCCCGCGGGCGCTGGCCGAGGCCGAGACCCGCCTGCTCGCCGCCTACGCCGACCAGCTCGCGATGGCGCTGGACAACGCCACTCTGTTCGAGGACGCCGAGAACCAGAAGACACGGCTCGAGCAGGTCTTCGCCTCGACCTCCGACGGCTTCCTGGTGCTCGACCTCGATCTCGGCGTGGTGGCGCTCAACAAGCAGGGCGGCGATCTGCTCGGGGTGAACCCGCAGCAGGCGGTCGGCCGGCCCTTTCGTGATCTGGTGGAGGTCCTCGATCGCGCGGTCGGCTGGGACCCCGCGGGCGGGCAGGGCCTCGGCGCGGCCCTCGAGCGGCCGGGGGACGCGGCGGACGGCGACCTCGAGGTTTCCGCGCCGGAGCGGCGGACCCTGCGCTGGTTGACCACGCCGACCCGCGACCTGCTCGGCAACGTGGTCGGGGTCACCGTCACCCTCCGCGACGTCACCCGGGAGCGGGAGATCGACCGCATGAAGACGGAGTTCGTCTCGACGGTCTCCCACGAGCTGCGCACCCCGCTGGCCTCCATCAAGGGTTCGCTCCACCTCCTGCTCTCCGACGAGCACCTGGTGCTCGACGAGACCCAGCGCCATCTCGTGGACATCTCGCTCAAGAACACCGACCGGCTCATCCGCCTCATCAACAACATCCTCGACATCTCGAAGATGGAGGCGGGTCAGATCCACCTCGACCTCGGTCTGCATCGACCCGCCGAGTTCATCGAGATGGCGGTGGAGGGTATCCGAGGCTTCGCCGACTCGCGCCGCATCGCGCTCGAAACCGACGTCGCGCCCGACGTGCCGGAGGTGCGGGCGGACTTCGACCGCATGGTCCAGGTGGTGACCAACCTCCTGTCCAACGCGATCAAGTTCTCGCCGGAGCGCGAGCGGGTCACGGTGGGCGCGCGGCGCGCCGGTGACGGGGTGGAGATCTGGGTGAGCGATCACGGGCGGGGGATCGCGCCGGAGGACGTGGGCCGTCTCTTCCGCAAGTTCCAGCAGCTCGACGGCAGCAACGTCCGCGCGGTGGGCGGCACCGGGCTCGGGCTCGCCATCTGCCGCGGCATCGTGGAAGAGCACGGCGGGCGGATCTCGGTGGACAGCCGTCCCGGCGCCGGCGCCACCTTCACGGTGCGGCTGCCGGTACCCGGCGCCGCCGCCGCCGACGCGGCTGCCGGCGTGGCGCCGCCGGTGGAGCGACACGAAGAAGCCCCGCTGGTGCTGGTGGTGGACGACGAGGCCGACGTGCGCGGTCTGCTCCGGGACGTGCTGGAGGCGGCCGGCCTCCGGGTGTTGGAGGCGGGACGGGTGCTGGAGGGAGTGGAGGTTGCGCGCCAGCGGCAGCCGGACGTCATCACGATGGACCTGATGCTGCCGGACCTCGACGGATTCGAGGCCATCCGACTCCTGCGCGAGCAGCCGGAGACGCGGGACACCCCGGTCGTGGTGCTGAGCGCCATCGAGGTCGAGCCCAACGATCCGCGCGTGCTCGGCGCCACCGTCTGCCTCGTGAAGCCCTTTACCTCGGCGGATCTGCTCGTGGCCATCCGGTCGCGCCTGCGGCCTCGCAACGGGGTCGGCGCGTGAGCACCGCCCGCGTGCTGGTGGTGGACGACGAGGCGGACATCAACACGATCCTGAGCGTCACGCTGCGGCGGGCCGGCTACGAGGTCACCAGCGCCGCCGACGGGCTCGAGGCCATCGAGGCCGTGCACCGGCAGGCGCCCGACCTGATCCTGCTGGACGTGATGATGCCGCGCGCCGACGGGCTCGAGGCCCTGCGCCACATCCGCGAGTACGGGCCCACCGCGCACGTGCCGGTCATCATGCTCACCGCCCGGGCCGGGCTCACCGACAAGATGAAGGGCTTCGAGCGCGGCGCCGACGACTACGTCGCCAAGCCCTTCGAGCCCGCGGAGGTCCTGGCCCGCGTGCAGGCGCTGCTCAAGCGCACCGCCCAGTCGCGGGTGGCCAGCCCGCTCCTGAGCGTGCTGGGCGACTGGTTCACGACCGAGCGGGTGGCCCAGTTCGGCCGCGACCTCGAGGCGGCGCGCGACATCCAGCAGCGCCTGCTGCCGCCGGTCCCGGCGAGCGTGGCCGGCCTCGAGGCCGGCGCGGTGCTCCGCTCGTCCACCATCGTGGGCGGCGATTTCTACGACATCGTGCCGATGGGTCCGCGCCTCGGCGTGGCGGTCGGCGACGTCTCGGGCAAGGGCATTCCGGCGGCCCTCCTGATGGTGATGGTCCGGACCCTGCTACGCGAGATCGCCCGGAGTCTCGTCGAACCCGACGAGGTGCTGACCTGGCTCAACAGCTCGCTCTGCCGGGACATGCCGCCCTCGATGTTCGTCACCTTGATCCTGGCCGTGCTCGACCCGGGCGAGCCGGGCCGCATCACCCTGGCCGGCGGCGGGCATCCGGACCCGCTGCTGGTCCGGGCCGACGGGCGGGCCACACTGACCGAGCTCGGAGCCGCGGGCGGCACCGTGCTCGGCGCCTTCGACGACGCGCTGTTCGAGCAGACCACGCTCGTGCTGGATCCCGGCGACACGCTCCTCCTGCTCACCGACGGCATCCTGGAGGCGCAGGAAGCGGACGGGCAGCGTCCCGGCGTGCCGGGGATCCTGCGGCTGCTGGAGCGCGAGCCCGCGCGCAGTGTGCCGGCGCTGGCGCAGGCCCTCTGCGACGACGTTCTGCACCGTGGTGGTACCCGCATCCAGGACGACATGACCGTCTTCGTGCTGAGACGGCCCTGACGACTCGCCAGCCCTCTAGCGGACGCCCGTCTTCGCCCGGATCGCCCGGGCCTGCGCCTCGGTCTGGGCCGCTTCCGTCTCGCGGTTGGTTTGGCGGAGCAGCGCGGCGTACTCTTCGAGGCTGTCGGCCACGTCGGGATGATCCGGCCCGAGCGTCTTGCGCTGCAGGGTGAGCGCCCACTGATAGAGCGGCTCGGCCTGGGTGAAGCGGTTCTGGGCTCGGTAGAGCGAGGCCAGGTCCACGATGGTCGCGGCCACCTGCGGATGCTCCGGTCCCAACACCTTCTCTCCGATCGTCTGCGCGCGTCGATAGAGCGGCTCAGCCTGGGCGTAGCGCCCCTGCAGCCGGTACAGCGTGGCCAGGCCATCCAGGTCGAGGGCGACGCGCGGGGAGTCCGGGCCGAGGCGCTTCTCGTCGATGGCGAGGGCGCGCTGGAAGAGGGGCTCGGCCTGCGCGTACCGGCTCTGGAGCCGCTCGGCGTCGCCGAGCGCCCGGAGCGTCCGGGCCAGGTCGGGATGCTCGGGACCGAGCGCCGACTCCTGGACCGTGAGCGCGCGCCGGGCCAGGGACTCCGCCTCCGCCGAGTTGGATCGCAGGACCGCCAGCTCGGCGAGACCGACGAAGCTTCCGGCGACGTCGGGGTGGTCGGAGCCGAGCGTCTTCTCCCGGATGGCGAGCGCGCGCCGGCCGAGTGAGTCGGCCTCCGCGTACTGCCCGCGAATGCGGGCCAGCGCGGCGAGGGGATCGAGGACGGTAGCGACCTCGGGGTGCGTCGGGCCGAGCGCCTTCTCCGCGACTGCGAGCGCGCGCCGGGCCACCGTCTCGGCCTGCGGATAGCGGCCCTGCTCGGCGTACAGCTCCGC
>DATMMH010000130.1:0-4248 GCA_035569855.1 Candidatus Dormiibacterota bacterium | reverse complement strand
TGCTCGCCGGCCGCGTCCGGCTCGAGTCCCTCGACACCGAGGGCTTCAAGGTCTACTCGCACCAGAACGAGGACATCGTGCGGCTCACCCCCGAGCAGCTGAAGCAGAAGATGGCGGCCAAGGAAGCGGAGCGGCCGGCATGAGCGGCATCCGGATGCGCCAGATCTGCCTGGTGGCGAGGCAGCTCGCGCCGGTGGTGGACCAGATCGGCGCGGTGCTCGGTCTGGAGGTCTGCCATCGCGATCCCGGGGTGGGCAAGTACGGGCTCGAGAATGTGCTGTTCCCGGTGGGCGACGGCTTCCTGGAGGTGGTGGCGCCGGTGCGCGAGGGCACGACGGCCGGGCGCTATCTCGAGCGGCGCGGCGGGGACGGCGGCTACATGGTGATCACCCAGTGCGACGAGATCGACTCCCGCCGGAAGCGGTGCGAGGCGGTGGGGGTCCGCATCGCGAACGAGATCGGCTACCCGGAGTATCACGAGCTCCAGCTCCACCCGAGGGACGTGGGCGCCGCGATGCTATCGTTTTCCTGGCAGCAGGGCGCGCGATCACCGGGCGGGCCGTGGCATCCCGCCGCGTTCGACGGCGGCGCCGCCCCGCGGTCTCACACGACGCTCGGGATGGTCGCCGCCGAGCTGCAGAGCGACGATCCGGACCGTCTCGCGCGTCGCTGGAGTGACGTGATCGAGCGGCCGGTCGTCGCGCGCGCAATCGCGTTGGATGACGCGACGCTGCGCTTCGCGCCCGACACCGACGGGCGCGGCGAGGGCCTGGGTGGCCTCGACCTGGCGTGTGCGGATCCGGCGCGTGTCCTGGTCGCCGCCCGATCCCGCGGCGTGCCCACGCGCGACGCCGCGGTTGTGATCTGCGGTATTCGGTTCCGCCCGGTCTCGGCGTCGCCCTCCCGGTAGCTCGCGCGCGAGGCGGTGCCCGCCGGTGGACACCGGTGGCGTCGCGTGTCAACCGGCGGATCACGCCGGCCCGGTGCTCGATCGTGGCCGATCGTGATTCCAGGCACTTAGGTCGGCCGTTCCGCGCCCCGTTCGTGGCTCGAATGTTGCCGCGGGAGACCGGTCATGACCGCCTCATGGCCGCGGCTCGTTCCCAAGTACGCCCGGCTTCGGCACGCCTGGCCTCGGCGCGCCTGGTTGAAGCTCGGCTGGCTCCTGCTCGCGGTGACCATCTGCGTCCTGACCATGGGGTGCGGGGGACCCGACGCGCGGGCCCGACGCGTGATCGAGGCCGGGGACCGGGCCGCCCGTCAGTCCGCGCTGCGTGAGGCCCTCGGGCATTACCGCGAGGCCGTGGCGGCGGAGCCCGGCTCGATCCAGGCGCAGACCCGGCGCGGCGCCATGGCCGAGGTGCTGGGGCAGTTCGACGAGGCGCTCGAGGCCTACGGGCGCGCGGCGCAGCTCCAGCCGTCCGCCCTTGCCCACTACCGCGCCGGCGCGATGGCCGAGCGGGTCGGCAACACCGGGCTCGCCGCCGAGTACCTGACCGCGAGCCTGAGCGCGCCGCTCACCCACTCGGAGCGGGCCGCGCAGCGCGGCGCCCGCTGGATGGAGGGCGCGAGCGCGGGGCTCCGCGGCTCGCGCGTCGCCCGCATGCTACCGGACTGGGTGCCGCAGTCGCTCGCGCTCGGCCGTGCGGTGCTCGCGAACGCGGTGATAGATCGCGAGGTGGTGGCGGGCCTGCTCTTCACCACGCTGCTCGAGGGTGGTGAGACCGCCCGCGCGCTCGACCTGGCCCAGAGCCGGGGCTGGGTGCGCGAGGGCGCAGACTACTGTGCGGTAGGGCGCGGCCGCGGAATGACCGAGACCCGCGCGCTCGTGGGGATGCTGGTCGCTCCCGAGCGGACCGATTGTCTTCTGCCGGTCGGGCGCTCGCTGACCGACAGCGGCCTCGTCGGACTCTCCCGCGCCGTGCTGCTGGATCGCGTGAAGCATTCCGGCGATCCGCGGATCCGCCAGGAGGCGGCCGCCTTCCTGCGGATGCGCCTGCCCGCGCGCGACGTGTCGAAGCTCGCGGAGTCGCTCAACATCGCGGGCTACAATCTCCAGCACCGCTTCCGGGATCCCGGCGCGGCCGCGGAGGTCTACCAGCGCGCCATCGCGGCCGACCCGCGGTTCTCGTGGCCCTACGCCAACCTGGGCCGTCTCTACATGGATCTGGATCAGCCGGAGGTCGCGCTCGACTGGCTCCGCGCCGCCGTCCGTGTCAATCCCGATCACTTCCGGGCCCAGGCCAACCTGGGCGTCGCGCTCCAGACGCTCAAGCGCTACGACGAGGCGGTGCCGGTCTTCCGGACCGCGCTCGAGCTCGATCCCGACGACGCCTTCGTCCACGCCAATCTCGGGCGCAGCCTCATGAACCTCGGGCAGGAGGGCGAGGGTGTGCGCGAGCTGCAGGTCGCGATCCGGCTCGACCCGAGCCTCACCGACGAGCGCGAGATCCTCAATCGCCGCCTCGGCAGCGATCCGCGCGGCGGCCCCACGCCCTTCGCCGCGCGATGACCGTCCGCGGGCGCGCGACCGGCCTGCTGGTCGCGCTGCTCTGGCTCGCGGCGGTCGCGCCGATTCCTCTCCAGGCCCAGAGCGCCGGCTCGAGTCCGATCGGCAACGCCCGGGAGGCGTACCGGGCCGGCCGCTACACCGAGGCCCTCGAGTGGAGCCGGCAGGCCAGCGGGGCCGCGCCGAGCTCGGTCGAGGCCCTGGTGGCCCACGGCGCGCTGGCCGAGTTCATGGGCGAGTTCGACGAGGCCCAGCAGGTGGAGGATCGCGCGCTCCAGCTCGAGCCGAGGAACGTGGCCGCGCTCTACCGGCGCGCCTCGCTGGCGGTGCGGGTCGGCGAGTACGATCGGGCGCTGGATCTGCTCGATCGCATCATCGCCACCCATCCGACCTGGGCGCGGGCCATGTTCACCTACACGCCGAGCCCGCTCCAGACCGGGCTCCTCCGCGACTATCCGACGCTCGACCGCGCGGCCCGCACCGAGTCCGGGGTGGTGGGCCTCGCGGTGCGCGCGCGGCCCGTCGCCCTACGCACCGGGCTCCTCGAGGAGTATCCATTTCTCGCGTTCATCGTGGAGCTGAAGATCGACGTCCTGATGGAGAAGGGCGACCTCGACGGCGCCAGTCGGCTGGCCCGCGGTTACGGGGTGATCCAGGTCGGCCGCGACTACTGTCGCGAAGTCTCCTCCGAGCCATCGAGCGAGGGCCGCTTCCGCCTCTTCCGGCTGGCCGCTCTGGCCCAGCCCGACAACGCGGACTGCATCTGGTGGTACGGCCAGTGGCTGAGCGACGAGGGGTTCGTCCGTCTCGGCCGCGTCATGGTCATCGAGGGCACGCGGCTCACCGCGTCGCAGGGCAACAAGGACTCGGGCGTCCGCTACCTCCAGATCCGCCTCTCCGGCGGCCGTGAGATCGCCAAGCGCGTGGAGCAGCTCGCGCTGATCGGCCGGCAGCGCTACGTGCGCGACGGGGACTCGGCGGGCGCGACGCGACTGCTCGAGGAGGCGGTACGCATCGATCCCGGGTTCGCTCGCCCATACGATCACCTCGCCCGCATCGCCTGGGACCGAGGCGATCGCGAGGGCGCGGTGGCCTGGCTCGAGCGCGGCGTGGCCGCCGACTCGTACTCGTGGCGCACCCGGCGTAATCTGGGCAAGGCCCTGGACGCGCTCGCGCGCTACCCGGAAGCCGAGCGGCACCTCCGCCGCACCGTCGAGCTGTTCGGCGACGACGTGGGCGGGCACCTCGCGCTGGCGCGGGTCCTCTACGCGCAGGGGCGCTACGATGAGTACGCGCGCGAGACACGGTGGACACTTGGCTTCGCGCGGCAGTGGAAGCGGGAGCTGGCTGTGGTCGAAACGTTCCTGGCCGGCTTCGAGCAGCGCGGCCCCGGCCAGGGCCAGCTGCCTCCCTCGCCCGACCCGACGCTCTTCATCGGCTGGAACCTCGACTGAGGTCGGGGTATGGTGGGGCCGTCCATGCCCCCACTCCGGCCCGCTTCTCTCGCCTTCGCCTCTCGCGGGCTACGGGCTCTCGGGCCGCTTGGCCTCCGCGCCGGTCGGCGGGATCGGACGCACCCGCCGCTCGCCCGGGGAGGCGATGCGGGTGGGCGCGGGAATCTCGCTGGACCCCAGGCGGGCCGGCGCGGGGATGTATTCGGGGTGCGGCACGGGCGCGGCGGCGGTGGGGACCGGCGCCGGGGCGGCCGCGGAGAGGTCGGTCGACGCGCTCGGGCGATC
>DATMMH010000129.1:0-3725 GCA_035569855.1 Candidatus Dormiibacterota bacterium | reverse complement strand
ACGCGTTCCGGCGGGTGCTCAACCGCGTGATCCGGGAGGAAGGCCGCGAGCTCCTGCAGTACTATCCGGCGCGCGGCTACCCGCCGCTACGCGAGTTCCTCGCCGCCTACCTGCTCCGCTTCGGCCTCGAGGTACGCCCGGACGAGATCCTGATCGTCAACGGCTCGCAGCAGGGCTTCGACCTGGTCGGCCGGACGCTGCTCGACCCGGGCGACTTCGTCGCGATCGAAGAACCGTCGTATCCACGGGCCATGCAGGTGTTCCGGGCGTTCGGGGCCCAGCTCCTCCCGGTGCCGATGATCGACGGGGGCCTGGATCCCGGACACCTCGAGCGGCTCCTGGAGCGGCAGTCGCCGAAGCTGCTCTACTGCCAGCCGAGCGCTCACAATCCCACCGGGCTCACGATGCGTCCCGAGACGCGGAAGCGGCTGCTCGAGGTGGCGGCGCGCCACCGGCTGCCCATCATGGAGGACGGCTTCGACGGCACGCTCTTCTACGGGCCCCGGCCGCCCGCTCCGCTCAAGGCGCTCGACGTCTCGGGACTCGTCATCTACGTGGGTACGTTCTCCAAGATCCTGTTCCCGGGGCTGAGGCTCGGGTGGATCGTGGCTGCTCCCGAGCTGATCGACCGACTGGAAGTCGCCAAGGAGCTGGCCGACATCCACACGAGCCCGATCATCCAGGCCGCGGTCTATCACTTCTGTCGCCAGCGGCTGCTGGATCGCCACCAGGCGCGCGTGCTCCGCGAGTACGGCCGGCGGCGCGGGGCGCTCCTGCAGGCCCTCGCCCGGCGCATGCCCGCGGGCGTGACGTGGACCGACAACGAAGGCGGCTTCTCGCTCCTGCTCACCCTGCCCGCCGGCCTCGACGCCGCCCTGCTGCTCGAGCGCGCCGCGCAGCGTGGCGTCGTGTTCACGCCGGGCAATGCCTTCTTCGTGGACGGCGGCGGTGAGCGGACCCTGCGACTGTCGTTCTCCGCCTTGCCGCTCGGGCAGATCGACGAGGGCATCAAGCGGCTCGGCGATACCATCCGGGACGCGCAACGGCAGCCCGAGCCGGCGGGACTGGTCGCGTCCCCGGCCGTGCCGCTGGTGTAAGGAGGACGCGCGTGGACTTCCGTACCCTCGCCGCCCGGGGAGGACGCGACGTCGCGTCGGCCAGCCGGCCCCTGACCCCGCCCATCTACCAGACCAACGTGTACGTGTTCGAGGACATGGACACGGTGGAGTCGGTGTGGGAGAGCAAGAAGCCGGGCTTCGTGTACGGCCGCTACGGCACCGGCAACCACGCGATGCTCGAGGAGCTGGTGGCGGCTCTGGAAGGCGCGGAGGCCGCGGTGGCCTGCGCTTCCGGCATGGGGGCCACCACCGCGCTGCTGCTGGGCCTCCTGGCGGCCGGGGACCATCTGGTCTCCGCGCGGGATCTCTACGGCTCCACCGCCTCGCTGCTGGCCGACGAAGGCCGCCGGCTCGGTATCGAGACCGATTTCGTCGACGCGACCGATTCGGCGGCGATCCTGGGAGCGATCCGGCCCAACACCCGCGCCGTTTTCGTCGAGGCGATCTCGAACCCGCTGCTGCGCCTGGTGGACACGCCCGCGCTCGGGCCGGAGATCGCCCGCCGCGGCATCGACCTGATCGTCGACGCCTCGATGGCCTCGCCCGCGGTGCTGCGGCCGCTCGAGCACGGGGCGACAATGGTCATGCACAGCCTGACCAAGTTCATCTCCGGCCACGGCGACGTCACCGGAGGCCTCGTCGCGGGGCGGAGCGAGCCGATGGCGCGCATCCGCAACGCGATGATCCGCGCCGGCACCAACCTGGGCCCGTTCGACGCCTGGCTCGCCACGCGCGGCGCGCGCACGCTGGCGGTACGCATGGAGCGCCAGTGCGCCAACGCCCTCGCCCTGGCCCGGTTCCTGGAGGCCGCGCCCGCGGTCTCGCGCGTGTACTATCCCGGGCTCGCGTCGCACCCCCAGCATGCGCTGGCGCGCCGGCTGATGCCGCGCCAGCAGGGGGCCATGCTCTCCTTCGACCTGCGCGGCGGGGCCCCGGCGGTGGAACGGTTCATGGGGCGGACGCGGCTGCTCGAGTTCGCCCCGAGCTTCGGCGACGTGGCCACCACCTGGACCTATCCGGCCCGCACCTCGCACCGCCGGGTGTCGGACGAGGAGAAGGCGTCGATGGGGATCGGCGCCGGGCTCGTGCGGGTGTCGGTCGGGCTCGAGGACGTGGGCGAGCTCCAGGCCGACCTGGAGACGGCGCTGGCATGAGCGCGATCGACCTCGAGCGCGAAGCGACGGTCGTGACGCCGGTCACGCTCGAGGGCCGTCACGTGCGGCTCGAGCCGCTCACGATGGCGCACGTCACCGGGCTGGCCGCGGCCGCGGCGGGCCCGCGCAGGACCTACGGCTTCACCACGGTGCCGCAGGGAGAGGCGGAGGCGGCCGCCTACATCGAGGTCGCGCTCGGCGAGCAGGGCGCGCGGCGGTCGCTGCCGTTCGCCACCGTCGACCGCGCGCGGGGAACGATCGTCGGCTCGACGCGCTTCCTCAACATCGAGTTCTGGCCGTGGCCCGCGGGCAATGCCAATCAGCGCGGGGTGGATCGTCCGGACGTCGCGGAGATCGGCGCGACGTGGCTCGGCGAGTCCGCGCAGCGCACGTCGATCAACACCGAGGCGAAGCTGCTGATGCTGGAGCACGCGTTCGATCGGTGGCGGGTACATCGGGTGAGCCTCATGACCGACGCGCGCAACCAGCGCTCGCGGGATGCCATCATGAGGCTGGGCGCGCGCTTCGACGGGGTGCTGCGGGCGGCGCGACCCGCGAGCGACGGCACCATTCGGGACACCGCGGCCTTCTCCATCCTCGAATCGGAGTGGCCCGCGATCAGGAGCAGACTGCACGCACGACTTCTGCAGTGACCGAGTACGAAAAGGAGACCAGGACATGGAGATCGGAACGCTGAGACTGAAGGTGGGGCTGGCGGAAATGCTGAAGGGCGGCGTCATCATGGACGTCACCAACGCCGAGCAGGCCAAGATCGCGGAGGACGCGGGCGCCACCGCGGTGATGGCGCTCGAAAGAGTGCCCTCCGACATTAGAAAAGAGGGCGGCGTGGCCCGCATGTCGCCGGTGACGAAGATCAAGGAGATCCAGAAGGCGGTCACCATCCCGGTGATGGCCAAGTGCCGCATCGGCCACTTCGTGGAGGCCCAGATCCTCGAGTCGCTAGGGGTGGACTTCATCGACGAGTCCGAGGTGCTGACCCCGGCCGACGAGCATTTCCACGTGGACAAGTTCGCCTTCAAGGTGCCCTTCGTCTGCGGGTCGCGGGATCTCGGCGAGTGTCTCCGCCGCATCGGCGAGGGCGCGGCCATGATGCGCACCAAGGGCGAGGCCGGCTCCGGCAACATCGTGGAGGCGGTGCGCCACATGCGCGCGGTGATCTCCGGTATCCGCCGGCTCACCATGCTGGGCGACGAGGAGCTGATGACCGAGGCCAAGAACCTGGGCGCGCCCTACGAGCTGGTGCGCTGGGTGGCCAAGAGTGGGCACCTGCCGGTACCGAACTTCTCGGCGGGTGGGATCGCCACCCCGGCCGACGCCGCGCTCATGATGCAGCTCGGTGCCGAGGCGGTGTTCGTGGGCTCCGGCATCTTCAAGTCATCGGATCCGGCGGTCCGCGCCAGGGCCATCGTGCAGGCCACGACGCATTACAAGG
>DATMMH010000128.1:0-9417 GCA_035569855.1 Candidatus Dormiibacterota bacterium | reverse complement strand
CACCCACGGTGATCGTTCATGAAGGCGCCTCGTGGACGTTCCTGACCCTCGCGATTCCGCTGGGGCTTGGTGGACAGTGGATCACCCTGGCCTGGGCCGTCCAGGGCGTCATGCTCGTCTGGCTCGCCTCCCGGACGCCCTCGGTCGTGGCCGCCTGGGGTGGTCTCGCAGCGCTCCTGCTGGCGGCTTTGCGGACGGTGGCGCTCGACCCCTACTGGGCTCCCGAGACCGTCCCAATCAGGAATCTGGCATTCCTGACCCACATGGCAGTGGTGGCCGCGCTCGTGGCGGGTGGAGCGCTGGCGGGACGGATGCGGGGGGAGCGCCCGGGGGGCCTGACCCCCGAGCGGCTGCGGACGACCTTATGGGTAGCTGCGGCCGGCACCCTGGCCGTCCAGCTCTGGCGGGAGCCGTCGGGGCTGTGGCCCGCCACATTTCTGACGGCTGAGCTCCTGGCCGTCGGCCTGATGGCCCGCGGATCTCGGTCCCCGTCCTTTGTGGTGGCGGTGCCCTTGCTCGCAGTCATTGTGGCCGGCCGCGTGCTAGTTGCCGACGACCCTCTGGCCCGGGAGGCGATCGGGACCCTGGTGAACCTCCCGTTTCTGTCGCGGATCGCCGCCTGCGTGTCGATTGGGCTGGCGGGAGGCGGTCTCACTCGCTCAGCCCAGCCGGGTGCCCGACCGACCGGACAGTTGGTCGCGGGGTCGGCGGGGCTCATGCTCCTCTTCGTCCTGAGCCTGCACTGGATCCGCTACCAGAGCTGGCGGACCCAGGTCGGGCTCTCCGTGCTCTGGGCGCTCTACGCCGGCGGGGCCCTCGCCTGGGGATTCGTTCGGAGGAATGCGGCGCTGCGCTACGCCGCGCTTGTTCTCCTCGGGTTCACCGTTCTCAAGGTCTTCGTCGTAGATCTGGCCGCGGTCAAGACGGCATATCGCATTCTGTCTTTCCTCGTGCTGGGCCTCGTCCTGCTGCTGGTGGGGCTCGCTTATCAGCGGCTTTTGAGTAAACCTTCCAAACCCAGTTAGAAAGTTATATAGTCTCCGCCTCTATGGCGGAGCATGCGATCCGGCCGGGCCCCTTCGAGCTCACCTCCGGGCGACTCTGCCTCGACTTCACGAACACGGTGCGCGCCAGGCCGTTGAGTGTTCGAACCGAGTACATCAACAGCTACGCTGACTTGCTCGAATGGTCCCGGCACGCGACGATCCTCACGGCCGGCGAAGCGGAGGCCCTCGGAGTGGAGGCGGCGCGGCACCCGAAGCAGGCGGAGGAGGCCCTGGCTCTGATCCTCGAGCTGCGGGAAGCCCTATACGGGATCTTTTCGGCCAGGGCGTCGGGGCATCCGGTTCCGTCACCAGATCTCCAAACCCTCAACTGGGCCATTGCCAGATCGATGGGTCGGGCCGGCCTTGCCCAGTCGGCGTCGGGTGGGCGATTCGAATGGACCTGGCCGGACACCCAGCCGGGGCTCGACCGGGTCTCATGGTGGGTAGCACGGTCTGCCGCGGAGCTTCTAACCTCTCACGATCTAACCTTTGTTCGTGAATGTGCCGGTTATGACTGTGGCTGGCTCTTCATGGATACGACCCGGAACCGGAGCCGGCGTTGGTGCGACATGGCCACTTGTGGGAACCGGGCCAAGGGCCGCCGTCACTACGAGCGAAGCCGGGCGACCCGGCCGAACCGACGCGGCTAGGCCCGATCCCCGGCCCGGAAAGCCGCTGCGATCTCCCGCAGCAGCTCGCCCGACGTGAAGGGCTTGGCCACCACGAAGCGGATGCCGTGTCGCTCGATCCGCTCCGGGTCGAGTTGATCCCCGAAGCCGGTGATGAGCCCGATCGGTGCCGCCGGGAAGCGCTCGCGGCAGGCCGTTGCCACTTCCCAGCCGGAAATGCCGGGCATGGCCAGATCGGTCAGTACCAGGTCCACGTGATCGCTGTGGATGCGGGAGAGCGCGGCCATCCCGTCCGGCGCTTCGATCACTCGACATCCGCTGTCACGGAGCAGATCGGCCAGGGAGCGCAGGATCTCGAGGTTGTCCTCGACCAGAAGGACTCGGGTGCCGTCGGGCAGGCGGGAGGCGTCCCCCGGGTCCGGATCCTCCGGGAGCACCGTGGGTACGGGTAGGCTCACCACGAACGTCGTACCCTGGCCCAAGGCGGTCTCCACCTCGATCTCGCCGCCGTGACGGGCCACGATACCCCAGACCACGGCCAGGCCCAGGCCGTTGCCTTGCGCCCCCTTGGTCGTGAAGAAGGGTTCGAACACCCGTCGTCTGGTCTCCTCGGACATCCCGCAACCGCTGTCGGTGGCTCGGACCACCACTCGGCTACCCTCGGAGGCAATCTGGAACGTGAAGCGGCCTCCCGCGGGCATCGCCTCCAGCGCGTTGCTGAGCAGGTTGAGGAAGGCCTCGCGGAGCTCCTCGGCAGTACCGGCGACCATGGGGATCGGTCCGCCCTCCACCCGCCCGCCCTCCACTCGAACATCGAAGGTGACCCCCCGGCTCTGCGCCTGATCGCGCCACCGCGGCCGGGCCAGTTCCACCACCTCCTGGAGCACGTGCTGCACGTCTACACGCCCGAACGGTCGGGTGCTCCGGGTGCGGGTGAACTCCTGGATGCGCCGCACTGTCTGGGCACCATCGTGGGCGGACTGCCGGATCATCGTGAGGCTCTCCGCCACGTCGGGCGCCTGGCCTCGAGCCAGGAGCAGCTCGGTCCGGAGCATCACGACGGCCAGCAGGTTGTTGAAGTCGTGGGCCACCCCGGCTGCCATCTCGCCGAGGGCCCGGAGCCGCTCCACCTGGACGAGCTGATCTTGCGACTTCTTGACGCCCTCGAGGGCTCGCTCGAGCTCGGCGTAGAGGCGCGAGTTCTCCAGCGCGATGCCGGCCTGTGCCGCGAACGTGGTGGCGACCGCCACGTCGTCCTCGGAGAACGCGGGTGCCTGTCCGCTGAGCGCGGTGAGCACGCCCACGATGCGGTCGCCCGCCCGGACCGGCACGGAGAGCCAGGCCCGCAGGCGCCCGCTCGCGGCCGCTTCACGCTGGGCAGGACCGAGCGGCGCGTGGCCTGCGATCTCCGCAATGGCCAGCGGCTCCCCGCTGGCGGCCACCCCGCCGATCGGCCCCTCGCCCACCGCCTGCTCGGCGGACAGAAGGGTCTCGACGCTCTCCCCCCGGACCTCCGCCCGGACGAGCCGGCTCTCGTCGATCAGGTGCAGGGCCACTGCGTCGGCCTGCAGCAGCGTCTGGTAGAGATCTGCGATGCGCTTCTGCACGGTGGCGGGCGGCCACAGGCGGGTCACCCGCTGGCTCACATCCACCAGCGCCTCGAGACGACCTTGCCGGCGGGTCAGCTCCCGGAACAGATTGCTGTTGGACAGCGCCACCGCGGCCTGGGAGGCGAGCGAGGCGGCCAGGTTCCGGAACGGAGCGGGGAAGGGCAGCGCCTCCCGCTCGATGGCCGCGGTCGATTCGAACGGGCGGCCGCTCTCGCGCTTGCAGTTGATCAGCTCGAGGACGCCGATGATGTCTCCACCGGGGGTCTTCATCGGCAGCACCAGCATCGACTTGGTGCGATAGCCCGCGAGGGCGTCGACCTCGGAGTTGAACCGGTAGGAGCAGCGCTCGGGCAGCGCGTAGGCGTCGGCGACGTGCAGGATCTCGCCGGAGAGGGCCACGTGGCCGGCCAGGCTCTCCGGACTCAGCGGGAGCGAGACCGCGTTGAACTCGACCGGCACGCTCTCGTTCTGCGCCATCTCGAACCGCAGGCGGCGCGAGCCATCCCCCGGCGCCTCGACCAGATAGATGGACGCCGCGTCGCTCCGCGTGATGGTGCGGGCCTTCGTCAGGATGAGGTCGAGGAGCAGTTTGGTGTCGCGCTCGCCCGAGAGCTTCACCCCGATTGCGTTCAGCTCCTCGAGCTGCCGCGTGGTCTCCTGCGCCTCGCGCGCCACGCGCGCCTGCTCGCACGCCGCGCGGAGCACGCTCGCGAGCGTCTCCGGGTTCACCGGCAGGGTAAGGGAGACGCAGCCGCGCGCGATCGGCGCGATCGTGCCCGCGTCCACGAGGAGCACGACCGGTACCAGCGCCCGCTGAAGCGAGTCGATCAGGACGGCGTCGGACTCGTCCACCGGGCCCTCCAGGAGCGCGACCCCGGCCTCTTCCTCGGCGAGCGCCACGGGGCCGCCGGGCATCACCCGTGACTCGAGATCGTCCGGCAGGGCCGCGATGATCTGGCCGCGTGAGAAGTCGAACGGATACCACACGATGCCGCGGCTGCGCGGAGAATCGTCGGGGGTCTGGCGGTGGATCATCGAGCGTGTCTTCGGATCAGTGCCCGAGCAGAGGCGAGAGGAGCTGACCGAGCGGATTTTGGGGATTGGGTCCGCCGACGGGCGGTACGACCGGGACCGCGGGCAGGCTGGGCAGGCTCGGAATGCTCGGCAGGCTCGGCAGACCGGGGAGGCTCGGGAGACTCGTGAGCGAGCCGGTTTTGACTCCGCCCAGGCCGCCGGTGCCTGCCCCGCCGAGTCCGCCGGTGCCCGCCCCGCCGAGTCCGCCGGTCACGTTGCCGAGCGCCCCGCCCAGGCCGGTGGCCACGCCACCGACGGTGCTGTTGACGGTTCCCACGGTGTTGTTGACGGTCGTCCCGACCGCATCGCCGACGCCCTGCACGAGGGTGCCCGTGCCGGCCACGTCGCCCAAGCCGAGCGTGTCCATCAGCTTCTCGAGGGTCTCGGCCGTGGCGCCGGTCAGCGTCGTGACCGTGCCGGTGACAACCTTCACGGTGCCCTTGACGTTCTGCAGCGTGCCCTGGATCGGGCCGGTGGGCGCCGGGGCCAGCAGCGACGTGGCGAGCGCGACGGCCCGACCCTGCTCGCGGGCCATGAGCCCGCTCGTGAAGTCGGCCGGCGCGTCCGGGGCCTGGACCTGCCTCGGCTTGAGGTCGGCGGTGAGCGCGGCCACCGCATCCCGCGAGATCGGCCGGACCGATCCCAGCACGTTGCCCGTCACCACCACGCTCTGCAGCTCCGCGAGCCGGACGGGGGCCCGGGCGGGGTCGAGGCGGGCGCTCACGTCGAGCGCGCCGTGGAAGAGGTGCACGCGGGTGGTCGTAGTGGGAGCGGCCGACGGCTGGCTGACGGGCACCGGATCCACCTCGACGACGAACACGGTGCCCCGCACCGCAGCCGTCGCGTTGGGAGAGTGGATCTCGATCACCTCGCCGGGGCGCATGCGGCTCTTGACCACCGCCACGCCGACCTTGCCGGATTGCAGATCCACCGTGACGCGGCCGGCCTCCTCGGTGATCGTGAGGACCGACAGCTCTCGTACCGTGACGAGGGCCTTGCCGCCCAGCAGCACGCGCACCAGCGAGCGCGGCTGGGTATGGATGCGGTCGTTCACGAAGATCTCGTCGCGCATGTGCAACGAGACCGGCTGCGCAGCGGCGACCGCCCGGAAGAGGGTGGCGTCGCCGTTGACTGTGGTGACCACGCCCGCGCTGTCGTCGGTCTGGGCTGATGCGAGGACCGGTAGGGTGCAGATCAGCGCCGCCGCCGTCGTCGCGAGAATCTTCGCTCCGAACATATCGGTCTCGCTCCCTTTGGCCGGCCCCGGAGAGGAGCGTGGAGGCCAGCGTCGGGAAGAGACAGCAAGCGAGGTGCCACGCGGACACTTCGCCCTAACTGCGGGAAACTACGAGGCGGGCCGTGTCACCTGATGGACGCGAAGAGCCTGACACTCGCAAGAAACGGCAGACGTCTCGACCAAGTTCGCGCGCACGTTTTGCTCGCAAGCCGCGTGCACGGGCTCGTCACGACGCACCGGTGAGTTGCTTGCGAGCGAGCACCGCGCCGGCCGCGAGGGCCCGCACCTTCTGGTTGCACATGTAGCGCGGCGACCACCCGAAGCCGCAATCCGGATTGACGTAGAGCTTCTCGGGCCGGCAGACCGTGAGCACCTTGCGGATCCGGCCGGCCACCTCCTCGGGGCTCTCGGGATAGAAGCCCTTCACGTCGACGACGCCGGCTCCGAGCTCGCGATCCTGGCCGTACTCCTTCCAGATGTCGAGCTCGGAGAACTCGCGGCCGGCGAACTCCAGCACGAGCTGGTCGGCGCGGGCCTTGAGAATGCCGGGGAAGTAGGGCCGGTAGGAGCGATCGAATCGGGACCGGCCGAAGCGGTTGCCGAAGCAGATGTGGAAAGCGAGCTTGGCTTTCACGCCCTCGGTGGCCATGTTGTAGAGCCGCGCCATCTCCTCCCCGCTCACGTTGCCGCGCGCCGGTTCGTCGAGCTGGATGAAGTCGGCGCCCGCCTCCACCAGCGCGCGCAGCTCCGCGTTGATGACCTCCGCGAAGCGCTCGGCCACGTCGACCACCCCCTTGTACATCTTGCCGGGATGGATGCGGGAGCCGAAGGTGAGCGGTCCCGCGCAGGTGGCCTTGGTGCCCCGCCCGGTGTGTGCCTTGAGGTATTCGAACTCCTTCACGATGCCGAGGCCGCCCGGCGGGGTCTCGATGCGGCCGGTGGCCTCGTAGCGCGTCTGCTGATCGTATCCCCAGGGCCCCGCCTTCCGTCGCACCGGCAGGGGCTCGATCCCCTTGATGATCGCGTAGTACGAATCCACGTAGCCGTCCAGCCGGCGCACCTCGCCGTCGGTGATGACGTCGAGCCCGGCCCGCTCCATGTCCCGGATGGCGGCATCGGCGGCGTCGTCGAACATTTCCTCGAGATCGGCCGGGCCCATCTCGCCTGCCTCGTGGGCCTTGACGGCGGTATACCACCAACCGGCCTTGCCGTGCGAGCCGACGACGGTGGACGGGATCAAGGGAAGAGCGGGCATCGTCATGTCCTCCTCGTGTGCGCAGCGATCGGAACATCCTCGCGGCTATCCGGGCGTCCGATGATTCTCACAGTCGAGCCGTGCCGTCAACCGGCGTCGTGTCGGGCACCGTAGTAGGGACACGCGACGCGCCTCTTTAGACTTCCTTCAGGTCCGTCGGTTCACAATGCATGAATGAGGCGACTCACCAAATGGCCACCGAACCCCGCGTCCCCGTGCCGCCCGTGCGGGGGACGATCATCGCGCGGCTGCGTGAATGTCAGCGGGACCGCGTCATCGTCGGCAAGGAGACCACGCTCTATCTCGCCGCCGGCGTGACCTGTCCCTACGCGCCCGGGACTCGGCTGGAGATCGCATACACCATTCGCGGAAACCGATACGAGATCGAGAGCATCCAGCCGGCGCCTCCCGAACCTCAGGTCCCCTGAGCCAGTAACGCTCCGCGTGGCCGCAGATCGCGCCGGAGCCTATCGAGCCTCCGTCGTCACCCGCACGCCGAGTCCGATCAGAACAGCCCCGGCGAGGCCGTCGACCGCCTGGCGCACCCTGGACCGCGCGAGGACGGGGCCGAGCCCCGAGACGGTCGCCGCATAGAGACAGAGCCACGCGCAGGTGAGCGCCGAGAAGATCACCCCGAGCAGCAGGACGGCGGAGAGCGAGCCGTGTCCCTCGGGGGCGAACTGGGGCAGGACGCTCGCGAAGAATACGGCCATCTTGGGATTTCCGAGATTGTTGAGGACGCCTTGGCGGAGTGCGGCGCGGGGCCGGAGGGCCCGACGGGTCCGATCTACGGCGTGAGCGGGGGGCGATCCGGAACTGAACGCGGCGTGCAGCGACACGGCCCCCAGATAGATCAGATAGCCGGCTCCGGCGAGCTTCACGATGTGGAAGACCTGCTCGGAGGCCAGCAGGAGCGCGACCATGCCGAGGCTGGTGGTCACGGCCCAGATGAGCTGCCCTACCGACACCCCGAGCGCCGTGAAGACGCCGCCACGCCGCCCGGCGAGGACGGTGTTTCGGATCGTGAGCGCGGTGTCCGGCCCCGGCGTCATGATCACGAGCATCGAAACACCGAGGAAGGCCCAGTAGGAGCTATCCACGCTGCCGCTCAGTCGAACGTCAGCACGGTCCGCGCGACCTCGCCCGCCTTCATCGCTCGGAAGGCCTCGTTGAGGTCCTCGAGGTGGCCGCGGCGGCTGACCATCTCGTCGAGCAGAAGCCGGCCCTGGCGGTAGAAGTCGAGGTACCGCGGGATGTCGATGCGGAAGCGGTTGGAGCCCATCCGCGACGTCTGCACCCGGCACTCCGGGCGGATGGCCAGCCACGGGAACTCGATCATCGCGTCGGGGGGTAGCACGCCGACGATCGTGGCCGTCCCGCGGATGGCCAGGCTCTCGATGGCCTGCCGGCACAGGGCGGTGCTGCCGACGGCCTCGAAGGAGTGGTCGACGCCGGCGCCGCCGGTCAGCGCGCGAACGGCCTTGACGGCCTCGTCCTTCGCGCTGTTCACGGCATGGGTGGCGCCGAGGCGCCGGGCCATCTCCAGCTTCGAATCGAACATGTCGACCGCGATGATCTGTCGGGCCCCGCCGATGCGAGCCCCCTGCACGATGGAGAGGCCGACGCCGCCGCAGCCGAAGACCGCGACCGTTTGTCCGGCTTCGAGCCCCGAGGTCCGGAGCGCGGCGCCCACCCCGGTGAGGACTCCGCAGCCCACCAGTGCCGCGCGGTCCAGTGGCAGGTCGGGATCGATCTTCACGACCGAGTTCTCGTGGAGCAGCATCCGCTCGGCGTAGCTGCCGACCCCGGCGAACGGCCACAGGGCCTGGCCGCGCTGCGAGAGGCGCGGCGCCGCGGATGCGCTGCGGGCGACCGCGCCGCCGACGCAGAGGTTGGGATGGCCGGCGAGACACTGCGCGCAGCTCCCGCAGAATCCGGAGAGGCAGGCGACGACGTGATCGCCGCGCTGTACGGTGGCTACGTCCGGGCCGACCGCCTCGACGACTCCGGCGCCCTCGTGGCCGAGTACGATCGGCCGGTCGAGGTCGTAGCGCGACGCTCCGTCGACCACGTGCAAGTCGCTGTGGCAGACACCCGTCGCCACGGTGCGGACGAGGACCTCGCGGCCCGACGGCTTGTCGATCTCGATGGCCTCGATCGGCACGGGCTCGTGGGCCCGATGAAACACCGCGGCGCGGATCTGCATGCTCTCCTCCCGGCGCTTCGCTCTGGACGACGGATTCTGCTATGGCCGAGTTCCCCTGTCAACGACGCGACGCGCGACCCGACGCGTGTACGATGTGTACTTGGTTGGACTCGACCCCGATGGCTGCGGAGGCGGAAAATGATCCGGACCTGGACGTCCTGTCTGCTGTCATGGCTCGTGCTCGCTGCCCCGCTGCCCGCCCGGGCTCAGACCGTCGGCGACGTGTTCTGGCGGGTGAATCCGTCCGTGGTCATCATCCGGGCGGGCTGGAACGAGCCGGCCAGCCCGGGACAGGTCGCCAAGGTCTCCGAGATCGGGTCTGGCTTTCTCATCTCGGCGCAGGGTCAGGTGATCACCGCG
>DATMMH010000127.1:0-8300 GCA_035569855.1 Candidatus Dormiibacterota bacterium | reverse complement strand
CACGCGCTCCCGCGCCCCGGCGTCGAGTGGCCCGCGATGGCCGCGGTGCTCGCCTACGACGCCCAGCTCGCGGCCGCGGGCATCACCACCGTGCTCGACAGCCTCGCGATCGGCTATCTCGTGGACACCGGCCAGCGCCCCCGAGACCCGCGGCCGCTGGTGGCGGCGATCCACGCGGCGCGCGCCGCGGGCCTGCTACGGGCGGACCACTATCTCCACATGCGCTGCGAGGTGAGCACGGAGCTGGTGGTGCAGGACTTCGAGCCCTTCGTGGAGGATCCGTACCTGCGCCTGGTCTCGCTCATGGATCACTCGCCGGGCCAGCGCCAGTTCGTGAGCGTGGCGAAGTACCGCGAGTACAACCAGGGCCGCTTCGGCCTCACCGACGCCCAGCTCGACGCGCTGGTGCAGCGCCGGGTGGAGGACCGCAGCCGCTACGCCGAGCGCCACCGCGCGGCCATCACCGCGCTCTGCCGCAAGCACGGGCTCGCGGTGGCGAGTCACGACGACGCGACCGCCGCGCACGTGGACGAGGCGGTGCAGGCGGGGGCGGCCATCGCGGAATTTCCCACCACGATGGAGGCGGCCCTGGCCGCGCACGAGTACGGGCTGGCCGTGCTCGCCGGGGCCCCGAATCTGGTCCGGGGGCACTCGCACTCGGGGAACGTCTCGGCCGCCGAGCTGGCCGCGCGCGGCCTGCTCGACGTGCTGTCCTCGGACTACGTGCCCGCCAGCGTCCTGCACGGGGCGTTCCTCCTGCACCTGCGCCACGGGATGACGCTGCCCGAGGCGCTGGCCACCGTGTCCCTGACTCCGGCCCGGCGCGTGGGCCTCGAAGACCGCGGCGCCATCGTCCCGGGGCGCCGGGCCGACCTGGTGCGGGTGCGCGTGGCCGGCGACCTGGTGGCGGTGCGCGGGGTCTGGAGCCTGGGCGAGCGCGTGGCATGAACGCTCGGACCACGGAGGCCGAAGCCCGGCTCGCGATCGCGGCGAGGCTGTCCCGCGAGGCCGGACGCCTGGCGCTCGAGCACTGGACCCGCTGCGAGGTGCTGTGGAAGCCCGACGACTCGATGGTCACCGAGGCCGACCTGGCGATCCAGGCGAGCCTCACCGCGGGCATCGAGGCGGCCTTCCCGGAGGACGGCGTCCTCGGCGAGGAGACGGCGGTGGCGTGTCCCCGCCGCCTCGGAGCGGATCACGTCTGGGTGATCGATCCGGTGGACGGGACCGACAACTTCGGCCGCGGGCTGCCCGGGTTCTGCGTGTCGGTGGGCGTGCTGCGGTTCGGCCGGCCGCTCTGCGGCGCGGTCTACGATCCGGTGGTCGATCATCTGTTCACCGGCCTGATCGGGCGCGGGGCCTGTCTCAAGGGCCGGCCGCTTCGGGTGACTCCGATGGAGCGCTCCCGCCGCTCGCTGTTCTCGATTCGCAGCCCGCTGCCGGCGGACGTGTCGCCCGCGGTGCGAGGCTGGCTCGAGCGCTTCCGGCTTCGGCGCGTCGGCCCGACCGCGCTCCACCTCTGCTACGTCGGGATGGGGGCCCTGGCCTGGGTGCACGACCACCACGCGTCGCTCTGGGATCTGGCCGGCGCGGCGCCGGTGCTGCTCGAGGCCGGCGGGGTCATGACCGCGCCCGACGGATCGCCGCTCTTCCCGATCGACCCCGACGGCTATGCGGGCGAGCCCATCGGCTTCCTGGCCGGCGACCCGCAGGCCCACGACGAGTGCCGGCGCGAGCTGGCCGCGGGGGAGTGACCGGGCGTTAGCCCTCGGCGCGCTGTCCCCGCGCGACGACATCGTAGAGCAATCTTCCGGTCGCGGACTCTTCATGACCGCCGCGCGCCGCGTCGTGGCGACAATTGCTTCGAGGCGCCCACTACGCCGATGCGCGAGGAGGCCCGACCGATGCTCGACCTGCAGCGACGTCTCGAGGGAGAAGTCGAAGGCCCGCCGGATCCGCGTGAGCGATCCCACGTCTGCGTGGTCACGGAAACGTTTCCGCCCGAGGTCAACGGGGTGGCGCATACGCTGGGTCATCTGATCGCGGGGCTGCGGCGGCGCGGCCACCTCGTCTCGATCGTGCGGCCACGTCAGCCCGCCGACCCGACGGGCGGGCCGGACGATCCGACCCTCACGCTGGTGCCGGGCGTGGCCCTGCCCGGATACGCGGCGGTGCGGGCGGGTCTGCCGGCGGGCGGCGTGCTTCGCGCGCGCTGGCGTCGGAACCCGCCCGACGTGATCTACGTGGCGACGGAAGGTCCGCTGGGATGGTCGGCGATTCGCACCGCGCGGCGCCTCGGGCTGCCCGTGATCAGCGGTCTGCATACCAACTTCCACCACTACGCGCGGCACTACCACCTCGGTTGGGCCGAGGCGATCGTGGCCGCGTATCTCCGATGGTTTCACAATCGGACCGGCGGAACCCTGGTCGCGACCGCGGCGCTGGCCGATCGGTCCCACGAGCAGGGATTCAAGAACGTGAGCGTTCTCGGGCGCGGGGTGGACGGCCGGCTGTTCAACGCCGCGCGCCGGAGCGCGGCACTCCGGCGGGCGTGGGGCGTGTCGGACCGCGATCTGGTGGTGGCGTGTGTCGGACGCGTCGCGCCCGAGAAGAACGTGAGCCTGGCGATCGCCGCGTACCGGGCCATGCAGGAGCACGCCCCGTCCGCACGGCTCGTCATCGTGGGGGATGGGCCCCAGCGGAACCCGCTCGAGCGGCGCCACCCCGACGTGGTCTTCACCGGGATGCTGACCGGAGAGCCGCTCGCCGCCCACTTCGCGTCCGCCGACCTGTTCCTGTTCCCCAGCGAGACCGAGACGTTCGGGAACGTGACGCTGGAGGCGCTGGCCAGCGGGCTCGTGGTGGTCGCGTACGACTACGCGGCCGCGCGCGCGCACGTGATCCCGGGGCGGACCGGCGTGCTGGCGCCTCACGGCGACGCGCGGGCGTTCGTGGCCGCGGCGGTGACGCTCGCGCGCGCACCGGAGCGGCTTCGCCGGATGCGACAGGACGTACCGGAGTCGGTGGCCCACCTGGAGTGGGGGCGGGTGGTCGAGCGATTCGAGGACCTCCTGTATAGTGCCGCGTCCGTGGGGAGTGAGCGATGACCGCGCTACTCGGACTCACCGTCGCGCTCGGCATCGCCGCGGTCGTGCTGCGCCGGATCGTGGTCGGGCTCCGGACGTTGCGGGCGCGGGCCCTGGCTCCGGCGCTCCACCGGCGTCTCGCCCACTGGGTCAGGCCGCGGAGCTACTCCGACGCGGAGTTCTTCCGTGCCGACGGGGCGGACGAGCCGTGGACCACGCGGCGCCGGCAGGGTCTCGAGCGTCTGGCCGCCGGCCTGCGCGCGGCGTACCCGCGCTCGCGGACCTGGGCGGCCGAGGTGGGCCCCGGCTTCTCCGACCTGCGCTTCACCGACGCCAACCGCGTCCCGTTCCCGTTCGCCCGGGTCATGCGCGAGCGCTTCGAGCTCTGCTCGGTGGTGACCGCGTCGGACGGCCCGCGGCTCCTGGATCTCGATGGCCACGCCACGCTCGACGTCGGCGGCTCGTACGGGGTCAACGTGGCCGGCTTCGGTCGCTACAAGGAGTGGATGGCGCGGGGACTCGAGCGCGTACGGGACCTCGGCCCCGTCCTGGGCCCGCTCCACCCAGTGGTCGCCGACAACATCGCGCGGCTCCGCCGGATCTCCGGGCTGGAGGAGGTGTCGTTCCACATGAGCGGGACCGAGGCGGTGATGGCCGCGGTGCGCCTGGCCCGCTTCAACACGGGGCGGCCGCTGATCGTCTGCTTCTCGGGGGCCTACCACGGCTGGTGGGACGGCGTGCAGCCGGGCCTGGGCAGCGAGCGGCCTCTCGACGACTGTCTCATCCTGAAAGACCTGCATCCGGCCTCGCTCGACGTGATTCGCCGACGAGCGGGGGAGATCGCGGCGGTCCTGATCAATCCGGTGCAGTCCTTCCATCCCAACGCACCGCCGCCCAGCGACGCGGTGTTGCTCACCAGCGACCTGCGCCGGACCGAGGAGGGGTCCGAGCGCTACGCGAAGTGGCTGGGCCGGCTGCGGGCGGTCTGCCGGGCAGCCGGGGTCCCGCTGATCTTCGACGAGGTCTACACCGGGTTCCGGCTCGCCCCGGGTGGCGCCCAGGAGCACTTCGGCGTGTCCGCGGACATGGTGGTCTACGGCAAGACGGTGGCGGGGGGCATGCCGATCGGGGTGGTCTGCGGCACGAAAGCCCTCATGCGCCGCTTCGATCCGGAGCGCCCGATGCGCATCGCCTACGTCATCGGGACGTTCTCCGGTCATCCGGTCGTGATGGGCGCGATGAACGAGTTCCTGCGCTGGGTGATGGAGCCGGGCATCCCCGCCGAGTACGCGGAGATGAACGAGCGGTGCGCGCGGTGGGTCCAGTCGACCAACCGGCGGCTCGCCGACGAGGCGCTGCCGCTCCGCGTGGTGCACATGGGTACGGTCTGGACGGTGCTCTTCACCGAGCCGGGCCGCTACAACTGGCTGCTGCAGTACTACCTGCGCGCCCAGGGCCTCACCCTCAGCTGGGTTGGCACCGGGCGCTGCCTGTCCAACATGGACTTCACCGAGAAGGACTACGACGATCTCCGGACGAAGCTGCTCGACGCCGCGCACGCCATGAAGGCGGATGGGTGGTGGCTGACCGCGATCGAGCAGCCGGGGAGGGAACGGCGCATGCGACGAATGCTCGCGCGAGAAGTGCTGGGCAGCCTGGTCCGGGTGCCCCGCCCGCTGCAGACCTTCTACACCGAGGTGATGCGGCGCAAGAAGGACGATCATCACGCTTCCCACAGCGACCTGACCAACCAGCTCTTCCACATCATCAGCTCGAGCGTCTTCCTCGGTTGCTACGCGCTCGCGTTCTGGGATCTCACCACCGCGATGTGGGCGGGGCTCGCGGCCCTGTTCCTGCGTCAGGTGGGGCACGCGATCCTGGAGCCGCCGTGTCACGACAAGGAGGCGCTGCTCCTCGGCTTCAACACGCGCAACAAGACGTTGATCCTGGGCGCCTACCTGGCGATCCCGGTGTTCCACCTCCTGCAGGCTCCTGCCTGGACCGCGGCCACGCTGGGGCCGATCATGGCGACGATCGCCCAGCAGTGGTTCTTCTGGACCCTGGCGGTGGTCGGCGGGCGCGTGCTCTACCTGGTGTGCGCGCACAACGTGTGGCTCGCCCTCGTCTGGTTCGTCAAGCTGGTGACCGATCCGCTCACCGACATCGCGGCCTATTCGCCGCGGTACCTCCGGCGCTCCTAGCCCGGCGGGGCGGGCGCTGGGTGGTCGGCGCGTTGCTGCTCACCGCCGCGCTGCTGCTCAGCGTGGAGCGGGCGTGCTACGTGTGGATCGCGCGGGCCCCCGGCTCGTTCCAGCGCTGGTGCGCGCGGTTGGGCACGCCCTTCCCGCTACCGGTGCACCGGATGGCGTGGACCGTGGGCGGGGCGCTGCTCCTCGTCGGCCAGACCCTCAGCGCCCTGGTGTTCTACCGGCTCGGCCGCGCGGGGATCTTCTTCGGTGATCGGCTGGGCTATCGCGTCCCGTGGTGCCGGGACTTTCCGTTCTCGGTGCTGGCCCACCCGCAGTACGTCGGCGCGGTCCTGAGCATCTGGGGCTTCTTCCTCATCGCGCGCTTCCCTCAGGAGGACTGGATCCTGCTGCCCGTCGTCGAGACCGGCCTGTACGTCGTGGGCGCGTATCTGGAAGCCGGGTCTGTCAACAGAACCCGGTGTCGCGCAGCCGTCGATGAAAGTCGTGGTCGGTATTGGCCGCCGCGATCAGTCCCTCCACCGAGTCGATCAGGCTCGGGAGCTCCTCGCGAAACGGCAGCTCGACGCGCAGGAAGTTCCGGCGGAACGTGGCGGCCGTGAAGTCGAAACTGGAGTAGGCCGACCGCTCCCGGAAGAGGACGACCGAGCCGGATTCCGGCGTGTCGCTGAGGGTGAAAACGGCGGTGAGGCCGCCGGGCTGCTCCTCCACCGCGACTCCGCGCAGCGAAATGGTCTGCATGGAAGCTTGAACGAACCGGCACCTCGAGGCGTTGACCGGGTCCTTCGATTTGCGCGGTGTGCTTACAGGGTGTCGGCGGTATAGGCCTCGATCACCTTCGTCATCGCGCGCACGTTCCGATCGAACACGTCGGCGGCGCGGCGTGCGGTGGGGCTGGCGCTGCCGTCCGTGCGCAGGATGTGGCTCCATCCCGCGATCGCGTTCAGCGGGGACCGAAGATCGTGGCCGAGCTGGTGGCGCTCGGACTGTTCCGTCTCGTCCAGGTGGTCGAGGGCCGCGCGCACCGCGCGCAGATGATCGGCCAGGGTCGCCAGGGCGCGGGTGACGTCGTCGCTCACGACCGGCTGCGGGAGCCTCTGCAGCCGCGCCATGGTGACCTCGAGCCCATCGAGCCGAGTCCGGAGGCCTGCCGGCGAGTGTCGATCACGAGGCGGCTCCCATCGTCAGCTCCGGGACGAGCTCTTCAGCAGTCCCCAGCGTTGGAGCATGTTGTGCAGCGTCTTGGTGCTGATGTCGAGCCGGTCGGCCGCGCGCGTCTTGTTGTTGCTCTCCGCGGCCAGCGTGCGCAGCACGAACTGCTTTTCGACTTCACGGAGCGGCAGCCCGAGGGGGATGGTCAGCGCGTCCGGGTCGCCGCTGCACGCCGCCGCCGCGACCGGCGAGGTGGCGGGCAGGTACCGGGACGTGATCACGTCGCCCTCGCAGGCGATGAACGCCCGCTCCACCACGTTGCGGAGCTCCCGCACGTTGCCCGGCCAGGCGTGCGCCATCAGGAGCTTCAGGGTCGGGTCGTCGGCGCCGGTGATGCGCTTGTCGTACTTGCCGTTGAACTCCTCGATGAAGCCGCTCACGATCAATGGGATGTCGTCGACCCGCTGGCGCAGCGGCGGCACCGAGAGCGTGAATACATTGAGACGGTAGTACAGGTCTTCGCGGAAGCTCCCGTCCTTCATGGCCGCGACCGGATCCTTGTTGGTGGCGGCCACCACCCGCACGTCCACCCGGATCTCGCTCTTGCCGCCCAGGCGGCGGAACGAGCCCTCTTCGAGCAC
Organism: Candidatus Dormiibacterota bacterium; assembly: GCA_035569855.1. Lineage (GTDB taxonomy): Bacteria > Methylomirabilota > Methylomirabilia > Rokubacteriales > CSP1-6 > CAMLFJ01. The sequence continues at coordinate 1,214 of DATMMH010000127.1, read as the reverse complement.
GCGCAGGAACTTGGCCTGCGTCCCCGGTTGCATCTCGGCCACCTCGTCGAGCAGCAGCGTGCCCCCGTGGGCCAGCTCGAAGCAGCCCTCGCGGCGGTCGCGCGCATCGGTGAAGGCGCCGCGCTCGTGGCCGAAGATCTCGCTCTCGAGCAGGGTCTCCGGCATCGCCGCGCAGTTCACCGCCACGAACGGGCCGGCGGCGCGCCCAGACAGCTCGTGCAGCGTGCGCGCCACCAGCTCCTTGCCGGTGCCGGTCTCGCCGTGGATCAGCACCGGCGCGGGAGTGCCCGCGGCCTGCTCGATGAGGCGGTGCACCTCCTGCATCGGCGCGCTCCGCCCGATGAGACGCCCCAGACCCCACACCTCCTTCACCCGCCGGCGGAGGATCGTGATCTCGTCGAGCGTACGCGCCCGGTCGAGCGCCTTCTCGATCAGCAGCCGGAGCCGGTCCAGGTCCACCGGCTTGGTGAGGTAGTCGTAGGCGCCCTGGCGCATCGCGGCCACCGCGGTGTCCACGGTGGCCCGGCCGGTCAGGATGATCACCGGCACGCGGGGCAGCTCCTGCTGGAGCGCGCTCATCAAGGTCAGGCCGTCCATGTCCGGCATCACCAGGTCGGTGATCACCAGCGACGGGCGCAGGCTCGACGCCTTCTCCAGGGCCTGGCGCCCCTCGGCCGCCACGTCGGCCGCGTAGCCCCACGTCTCGAGCAGCGTCTGCAGCGCGCTGCGCGAATCTTCTTCGTCGTCCACGATCAGTACGCGCGGCTTCACGGTCATACACGACTCACCGAGCTATTCGCCAGCAATCTGCGTGCCCGCCTGCCGCTTGGCTCGAAGGGGTCGGGAAATCGACGATGAGCCGGCCGGGATGGACGCGCGGGCCCGATCGAGCATGCGGACGGAAATTCCTACCGGGTAGAGACGGCCTGCCGGCTCGACGAGAACCGGCCGATGGAGGATCGTCCGCCGAGGGTCATATCTGGGTGCGGTGCGATCGAGGGCGCGCACGGTTGCCTCTCTCGCGACCGGTCTATGGCATGCTTCGTGCCAGCGGCCGGACGGGTACTTCGCTATAATGCGGGCCGCCGGGGAACATGACGGTCGGAAGGAGATCTCGATGAAGCCGCTGGTCGTGCTCGGAGGACACATCCATCCCGATGGGATGAAGCAGCTCGAGGCCGAGGCGCGCGTCGCGGTCACCGACGCGGAGAGCG
>DATMMH010000126.1:0-16759 GCA_035569855.1 Candidatus Dormiibacterota bacterium | reverse complement strand
GACGCCGCCCGCCAGCTTCGCCAGCCGCTCCTGCAGCTTCTCGCGGTCGTAGTCCGAGGTGGTCTCCTCGATCTGCGCCCGGATCTGCCCGCAGCGTCCCTGGATGTCGGCCTTCTTGCCGGCGCCCTCGACGAGCGTCGTGTTGTCCTTGTCCACGACCACCTTCTTGGCGACTCCGAGGTCGTCGAGCTTGATGTTCTCCAGCTTGATGCCGAGATCCTCGGTGATGGCCTTGCCGCCGGTGAGGATCGCGATGTCTTCCAGCATCGCCTTGCGACGATCGCCGAAGCCGGGAGCCTTCACCGCCGCGGTGTGCAGCGTGCCGCGGAGCTTGTTCACCACCAGGGTGGCCAGGGCCTCACCCTCGATGTCTTCCGCGATGATGAGGAACGGCTTGCCGGAGCGGGCCACCTGCTCGAGCAACGGCAGCATGTCCTTCATCACGCTGATCTTCTTCTCGTGGATCAGCACCAGCGCGTCCTCGAGCACGACCTCCATGCGCTCGGCGTCGGTCACGAAGTAGGGCGAGAGGTAGCCGCGGTCGAACTGCATGCCCTCGACCACGTCCAGCACGGTCTCGGCCGACTTGGATTCCTCCACCGTGATCACGCCATCCTTACCCACCTTCTCCATGGCCTCGGCGATCAGGCTGCCGATGGTCTTGTCGTTGTTGGAGGCGATGGTGGCGACCTGCGCGATCTCCTTCTTGTCCTTCGTGGACTTCGACATCCGCTTCAGATCCTCGACCACCACGTCGACCGCCTTGTCGATGCCGCGCTTGAGCCCCATGGGGTTGGCGCCGGCGGTGACGTTCTTCAAGCCCTCGCGGATGATGGCGTGGGCCAGTACGGTCGCGGTGGTGGTCCCGTCGCCCGCGATATCGGAGGTCTTGGACGCCACTTCCTTGACCATCTGCGCGCCCATGTCCTCGTAGTTGTCCTTGAGCTCGATCTCCTTGGCGACCGTCACTCCGTCCTTGGTAATGGTCGGGCTGCCGAACTTCTTGTCGATGACCACGTTGCGGCCCTTCGGGCCCATGGTGGCCTTGACCGCCGCCGCCATGATGTTGACCCCGCGCAGCAGGGCCGCCCGTCCCTCGTCGCTGAACATGACCTGCTTCGGCATGCTGATTGTCCTCCTCGGACTTTCGGTGGAATTGACCTCAGCGTCCCCGCTCTCGGGGAGCCGGTCGGGTTGGGTTGTCGGGTTGAGCTACTCTCCCGCTGCTCCCCGCTATTCGATGATGGCGAGCACGTCCTCTTCACGCAGGATCAGGTACTCCTCGTCGTCCAGCTTGACCTCGGAGCCGGAGTACTTGCCGAAGAGGATCTTGTCGCCGGCCTTCACGTCCAGCGGAACCTTCTTGCCTTCGTCGTTCACCTTCCCGTTCCCCACCGCGATGACCTTGCCCTCCTGGGGCTTTTCCTTGGCGGTGTCCGGGATGATGATCCCGCCCTTCTTGACTTCCTTCTCCTCCTCCCGCTTGACCAGGATTCGGTCGTGCAACGGACGAATCTTCATAGCCAACGTGCCTCCCGATAGTAAGATGTTGGGCCTTGCGGCGGATCCCGCGCTTGGGAGCCTTAGCACTCAACCAAGGCGAGTGCTAATATAGTCGTCGGCCCGGTCGATGTCAAATAGAAAAAACATCACTAAATTAATCAGTTAATAAGGCAGATCCCATGACCGCACGACCCGCCAAGCCAGCCGTTTTGATCTCTCGTTTGCTCCCTGCCGCCGCGGTCACGCTCGCCCGGAGCCGTGCCGTGGTCGACACCTACGACGTGGACGGGGCGATGCCGCGACTCGACCTGCTCAAGCGCGCGGCGGACAAGCACGGGTTGATCTGCGTGATCAGCGAGGCGGTGGACCAGGAGCTACTCGACCGTTGCTCCGGCCTGCGCGTGGTCTCGAACGTGGCGGTGGGCTACAACAACATCGACGTCGCCGCGTGCACCCGTCGTGGCATCGTGGTCACCAACACGCCCGACGTCCTCACCGACACCACCGCCGACTTCGCCTGGACGCTACTGATGGCTACCGCCCGGCGGCTCGCCGAGGCCGACCGCTACGTCCGCGCGGGGGGGTTCAAGCGGTGGGAGTACATGCTGCTACTGGGCGGCGACATCCACGGCAAGACCCTGGGCGTGGTCGGCTTCGGCCGCATCGGGCGGGCGATGGCGCGACGGGCGCTCGGCTTCGGCATGCGCGTCCTCTACCAGGACGCGGTCGCCGCCGACCCGGCCACCGAGCGCGAGCTCAACGCCACCCGGGTCGACCTGGGCACGCTCCTGCGCGAGTCCGACTTCGTGACGCTGCACACCCCGCTCATCCCCGAGACCCACCACCTGATCAACGCCGGATCGCTCCGGACCATGAAGAAGACGGCCTACCTGATCAACGCGGCCCGGGGGCCGGTGGTGGACGAGGCCGCGCTGGTCGAGGCCTTGAAGGCGCAGCGCATCGCAGGGGCCGGCCTCGACGTCTTCGAGGAGGAGCCGACGGTCCACCCGGGCCTGATCGACCTGCCGAACGTGGTGCTGGCCCCCCACATCGGGAGCGCTTCGCAGGAGACACGGCTCCAGATGGCGACCCTCGCGGTCGAGAATTGCCTGGCCGTGCTCGAGGGCAAGACCCCGCCCACGCCGGTCAATCCCGAGGTGCTCACGCGCCGCTAGCCACGGCGGCGAGCGACCGCGCCCCCACATAGGCCCTCCATGGACTCGCGGCTCTGGGCCTTCGTCATTGTGGCCACGGTCCTGGCCGTCGCGCCGGGCGCGGATACCCTGCTCGTCGTACGCAACGTGCTCACGCGCGGGCGGACGGCGGCTCTGGCCACCGTCGCGGGCATCGCGGGAGGCTGCGTGGTCCACGCCGTGCTCTCGGCGGTCGGCGTCTCGCTGATCCTGGTACGCTCGGCGGAGGCCTTCGCGGCGCTGAAGCTGTGCGGCGCGGCCTACCTGATCGCGCTCGGCGTCCAGTCGGTCTGGCGCTGGCTTCGGTCGGACGACCGGCTATCCGTGGAGCCGGCCGCCGGCCCCGGCGCCGTGTCGCCGCCCTCGCGACGGCTCCGCTCCTTCGCGGAGGGCCTGCTCACCAACCTGCTGAATCCGAAGGTGGGGATCTTCTATCTCGCGTTCCTGCCCCAGTTCATCGGCCCGGGCGACGCGGTGCTCGCGCGCTCGCTGTTGCTGGCCGCGCTGCACATCGGAATCGGCGTGGTCTGGCTCTGCGTGGTCTCGCTCGGGGTGGGCCAGATCCGACCGCTCGTGGAGCGCCCGCTCTGGCGGGCGCGGCTCGACGGTATGAGCGGCGCGGTGCTGATCGCGCTCGGCGTCAGGCTGGCTGCCGCGCGCCGCTGAAGCCGACGCTCCGCTCGAGCCGGCGGGCCAGCCGCTCCAGCCGGTGCTCGAAGGCGGCCAACACGCGCTCGGAGGCGCGGTGACGTCGGGCCAGTGTGATCGCCTCCTCCACCACCCGGCGCGCCGCCGCGAGATCGCGCCGGCGGTGCTCGTGCACCTTGGCGATCTCCTCCCACGGGCGCGGGTCGAAGTCCCGCGGCGCGCTGGCCGCCGCCTCCCAGAGGACGCGCGCCTCCTCCCAGCGCTCGCGCCGCTTCTCGCCCTGGGCCAGGCGCAGCAGCAGACGCTCGCGGAAGGGAGTGGGCAGCCCGGTCTCGAGGGCCATGCGGTAGCAGGCCAGGCTCCGCTCCGGGTCGGTCGCCTCCAGCAGCCGCCCGAGCCCGGCCAGCGGTTCCGGATCGAGGTCGGGGGCAGGCGCGCGCGTCACCGCGTCGGCAACCCATCCGGTCAGCGCGGCCAGCGACAGGATGTCGTGGCGGTTGTGCTCGAAGATCCGCGGCAGCTCGTGCGGACGCTTGCGCCGGAGGTACTCGAAGTACACGGTCGGGATCAGCGCGCCGGGCAGGTCGTCCTCTCGAGTGAAACGGAGGACGCTCTGCTCGACGGTCCCGAGGCGGCAGTCGATCAGGCGCGCGCTCCAGAGCCGGCGCGCCGGGCCGAGCAGGTCCACGTGGAAGACCGCGCCGGGGAAGCGGCGGCGGCCGAGCACGAAGCGCGTCTCGAGCAGCGGCAGGTCGAAGCCGGCGCCGTTGTAGGTGACGAAGCCGTCGAACTTCCGGAACAGCTCCTCGAGGGCGGTCAGGAGCGCGGGCTCCTCGTCGAGGTCGCGCATGAAGAACTGACGCACCTCGAAGTCGTCGCCGTCGAAGAAGCCGACCCCGACCAAGAACGCGTAGGTGCCGGTGCCGCCCGCGAGTCCGGTGGTCTCGGTATCGAGGTAGAGCAGCCGGCGCCCCTCGGCGGGCACGTCACCCCCCCGGCTCAGCAGGGCCAGGGCCGGGGGCGCCGCGTCGCGCGCGGCCAGCAGCGACTGGACGCCGTGGCGATGATCCACCGGGAAGCGGCGGCGCACCACGAGCAGCTTGCCCCGCTCGGTCTCCTCCACCGCACCCCCGAGCAGGACCTCGATGGTCGGGCGAGCCGAAGGCGAGGCGAGCGGATTCGAAGTCCGGCTCTTCGCCTCGATGCGGCGGATGATGCGGGTCAGCTCGGTGAGGTCGCGGCCCAACGGAGTCGGCGCGTCAGCGTCGAGGCACGAGGCGCTTGAGAAGCTTCAGCGCGACCGGCTTGGCCTGGCGACCCACCTCGTTGACCGGCCCCACGCACGAGGGGCAGCCGCTGCGGCAGGCGCACGCCTCGAGCGTCTCGAGCCCGCGCGCGAGCAGGTCCGGCAGGACCTCGAAGATGCGCTCGGCGAGCCCGATGCCGCCCGGTTGGTTGTCGTAGAGGTAGATCGTCGGCGTGAAGGTCTCGCCCTGCAGGAGCTGGGCGCGCATGGTCTCGCGCGTCACCACCTGGCCCGCCTGGGACGGCGAGCCGTCGCCCAGCCAGGAGCCCACGTCGCGGATGTCGCACAGCAGGAAGATCGGGGCCAGGTTGTGCAGCAGGTGGCTCAGCGCGCGCAGCCCGTCGACCAGGTCGTCGCGGCGCGGGGAGATCTGCGCGAGCAGCGCGGGATCGAGGGTGAGCCAGGCGCTGGTGGTCTGCATCTCCTGCTGCGGCAGCTCCACCTCGCCCGAGCCCACGTTCTCGAGCGTGCCCATCTTGATCTTCTTGAAGCCCACCACCTTCTCGGCCACCAGCACCTCGCCCTGCTCGGCGAGCAGGCCCGGCGTCTCCTGCCGTCCGAAGCGCTGCAGGATCCACACGCCCTTGGCGATGATCGCGTCGGTGAAGTAGTCCACGGCTACCTTCTTCACATAGGCGACCTTCTCCTCGTCCTCGCGGTAGTGGAGCTCCTGCACCTCGAAGGGCTCCCCCTCCACCATGTAGATCGCCTTCGGATAGATCATGGCGAAGGCGCTCTTCCAGTCCACCTCCGCGATGATCTGCCGGCGCTTCACCTGCGCAGCGTCGCGGGCCGTCGTGTCGATGACCAGGAAGTTGTCGGAGGTGACCGCGCGCAGCGAGATGTGATCGGCCGGGTAGGTCTCCGAGCTCCAGTGGAAGTGCTCCCCCGCCCGGTGGAGGACGCCCTCCTCCTGGAGCGCGGCCAGGTGCGCCGCCACGTCACCCCCGAAGGCCTCGTCCGCGCCCAGCGGCAGCTCGAAGGCCGCGCACTTGACGTGGTTGATCAGGATGAATGGGTTCTCCGGATTGATGCGCGCGTGCTCGGGCGGCGCGCCGAAGAGGTAGTCCGGGTGCGCGGCGAGATACTGGTCCATCGGTGAGCTGGTCGCCACCATCACCGCGGCGGACTCGCCGGTGCGCCGGCCCGCTCGCCCCGCCTGCTGCCACATGGACGCGATCGTCCCGGGATAGCCGGCGAGCACGGCCAGGTCGAGATGGCCGATGTCGATCCCCAGCTCGAGCGCGCTCGTCGAGACGACCCCCAGTACCTCGCCCGAGCGCAGCCCCTGCTCGACCTCGCGGCGCCGGAGGGGCAGGTAGCCGCCGCGGTAGCCGCGCACGATGCCGGAGTCGCCGGTCTTGTCCTCGACCATCTTCTTGATCGAGGCCAGCACCACCTCGGTGGAGAGCCGGCTCTGGCAGAACACGATGGTGGCGACCTTACTCTTGAGAAAACGGGCTGCGAGTTTGGAGGCCTCGCCAAGGTAAGGGGCGCGGATGCCGAGCTCCGGATTGATCACCGGCGGGTTGTAGACCATGAAGGTCTTCTCGCCGGTGGGCGCGCCGCTCTCGTTCAGCTCGACGACCGTCTCGCCGGTCAGACGCTGGGCGAGGTCACCCGGATTCGCGATCGTGGCGGAGGCCATGATGAACTGCGGGGTGGCTCCGTAGTGGTGGCAGATCCGCTTGAGCCGCCGCAGCACGTTGGCGAGGTGGCTCCCGAAGACGCCGCGATAGGCGTGCAGCTCGTCGATCACCACGTACTTGAGGTTCTGGAAGAGGTTCACCCACTTGGTGTGGTGCGGCAGGATCCCCGAGTGCAGCATGTCGGGATTGGTCAGCACCAGGTTGGCCCGCGCCCGAACCGAGCGCCGCGCGTCCTGCGGAGTATCGCCGTCGTAGGTGAACATGCGCATGTCGGGCAGCGACTTGGCCAGCTCGGTCAGCTCGGCGAGCTGATCCTGGGCGAGCGCCTTGGTCGGGAACAGATAGAGCACGCGCGCTTCCGGCTGCTGCACCAGCGCCTGCAGCACCGGCAGGTTGTAGCAGAGCGTCTTGCCGGAAGCGGTCGGCGTCACAACCACCAGGTGCTCGCCCTTGGCCGCGGTCTCGAAGGCCTTGGCCTGGTGCGAGTAGAGATGCTGGACTCCCCGCGCCTTGAGCGCTTCGACGATGCGCGGGTCGAGTGAGGACGGGAAGGGCGCGAAGACCGCCGGCTTGGCCTCGAGGTGACGAACGGCGCTGATCAGGGGGCCGGTCTCGAGCGACGTCAAGAGCTCGTCGAGGAGCTCCCGGATTTGCATGGCTCATCCTATGTTTAGTGAGCGTAAGTTGTCAACTTTGGGGACTCTGTGCCACGCTGGCAGGCGTGACGACGGCGCTTCGATTCGTGCCGGCGCTCGCGTGGTCGGCGCTGATCGCGTGGTTCTCGGGCGCCGGCTGGGGCGCGAGTGCCACCGCCCCGGTGATCGAGCCGTGGCTGCGCGCGCTCTTGCCGTGGGCCGCCCCCGAACAGATCGAGGCGTTTCACTGGCTGGCGCGCAAGATGGGCCACGTCGTCGAGTACGCGGGGCTCGCCCTGCTCTGGCGCCGCGCGCTCGGCACGGTCAATGCGCCCACCCCCTGGCGCGCGCCCCTCGTGCTCGCCGTGATCACCGCCGCGCTCGACGAGGCGCACCAGGCCACCACGCTCACCCGCCAGGGCAGCATCACCGACGTGCTGCTCGACACGGCCGCCGCGATGGCGGCCCTGGGCGTCGCCGCGCTGGGCGCCGCGCGGTCCGCCGAGCGGCTCGCGCGCGCGCTGCTCTGGATCGCCGCCGCCGGGGGCACCGTGCTGCTCGCCATCAACCTGGCCGCGGCCGCGCGGTCGGGCTGGCTCTGGATCACGGTGCCCGCCGCGTGGCTCTCCCTCTGGCTCTGGAGGCCCGCGCGCGCGTGAGCGAGCTACCGGTCTGGCGCCAGGGCGACCTGCCGCATCCGCCCGCCTACAACCCGATCAACCTCGTGCGCGTGATCGGCCCGGGCGCCATCCTGCTCGGTGTCTCGCTGGGCGCGGGCGACTGGCTGCTCGGCCCCGCGCTGGTGACCGCCTACGGACCCGCCCTCCTCTGGCTCTGCACGCTCTCGGTGCTCTTCCAGGGCGTGCTCAACGCCGAGATGGCGCGCTACACCCTCGCCACCGGCGAGCCGATCTTTACCGGCTTCATGCGCCAGCGGCCCGGTCCGCGGTTCTGGGCCGCGAGCTATTCGCTGCTCCATCTGGCGCAGGTCGGCTGGCCCGGCTGGGCGCTGGCCGGCGGCGCCGCGGCGGCCGCGTTGCTGCTCGGCCGCGTGCCCCGCCCCGAGGACCACGCGACGGTGGTCGGCCTCGGCTACCTGCTCTTCCTGGGCGCGGTCGGTCTCGTGCTGCTCGGCCGGCGCGCGCAGCGGGTGCTCGAGATCACCGAATGGATCATGATGGCGTGGATGCTGCTGTTCCTGCTCGGGCTCGGCGTGCTGTTCGTGCCGCGCCCGCTCTGGACTCAGCTCGCGTGGAGCTTCACGGGGCGTTCCCTCTGGGAGCCCAGCTGGCTGCCGACGCCGGCCCTCGCCGGCCCGCTCGACTGGGCGCTGGTGGCCGGCTTCGCCGCGTATTCCGGGGCCGGCGGCACCGTCAACGCCATGCTCACCTACTGGCTCCGCGACAAGGGCTTCGGGATGGCGGGCACGGTGGGCGTGCAGCCGACCCCGGTGGGAGGGCAGACCATCCTGCTACCGCGCGACGGCGCGATCTTCCCGCCGAGCGACGCCAACCTCGCGAAATGGCGCGAGTGGTGGCGCTATCTGCGCGCCGATCTCTCGTACCTCTGGACCGCGGGCTGCTTGATCGGGATGGGGCTCCCGGTGCTGCTCGCCCTCGACGTGATCCCGCGCGGCACCGACATGAGCGGGGTCGGCGCGGCCGTCGTGCTCGCGCGCGAGCTGGCGCACCGTCATGGGACCGTGCTCTGGCTGCCCGCCCTGATCACCGCGCTGTGGATCTTCTTCTCCACCCAGGTCGGCATCGTGGAAGGCTTCGCCCGCAACGTGACCGAGATGCTCTGGACGGGCGGCCTGCGGCCCGCCACCGCGGGCCCCGCGATCGTCTACTATCCGCTGCTGGGCGTGCTCACGCTCGGGGGCTGCCTCGCCATGAACCTGGCCGGCCCGCGCACCCTCATCCTGATCGGCGCCAACGTGGCCGCGCTCAACTTCGTGCTGCTGTCCTTCCACACCCTGCGCCTCAACCGCGCGCTGCTGCCCGAAGCCCTGCGGCCTCCGCTCTGGCGGGAGGCGATCGTGGCGCTCGGGGGGCTCGGCTTCGCGCTGCTGGTCGCGCGCGTCCTGCTCCGGGTCGGACTCGGGCTCTAGGCGGGAGCGGGGTCGTCCGGAGGCGGCGCTTCCGGACGGCGCCGCGCGAAGAGCGCGTAGACCGCGGGCAGGACCAAGAGCGTGAGCGCGGTCGAGGAGATCAGACCCCCGATGACCACGCGGGCCAGCGGCCGCTGGATCTCCGAGCCGATGCCCTGGGAGAGCGCGGCGGGCAGGAAGCCGATCACCGCCACGATCGCCGAGACCACGATGGGGCGGAATCGAATGTCGCAGCCGCGCACGATCGCCTCCGGCAGCGGCAGCCCCTCGTCGAAGGCCTGCCGGATCGACGAGACCAGCACGACCCCGTTCAGCACGCTGACCCCGAAGACCGCGATGTAGCCGACCGCCGCGGAGATGTTGAAGTTGGTCTGCCACAGGTACAGGGCCAGGGTGCCTCCGATGAGGGCGAAGGGCAGGTTCAGCATGATCAGGAGCGCGTCGGCCACCGAGTTGAAGGCCGCGAAGAGCAGCACGAAGATGATGAAGATGACGAGCGGGACGATCACGTAGAGGCGGGCCAGCGCCCGCTGCTGGTCCTCGAACCGCCCGCTCCACACCATCTGGTACTCGGGCGGCAGGGTGACCGCCGCGTTCACCTTGCGCATGCCCTCGGCCACCATCCCGCCCATGTCGCGCTCGCGCACGCTCCACTTGATCGCCATGCGTCGCACGTTGCCGTCGCGGACGATCTGGGCGAAGCCCTCGGTCTTGACGAACTCGGCGAGCTGGGAGACCGGGATGCGCTCTCCCCCCGGCGCGCTGATCAGCAGGTTCCGCAGCGCCTCGAGCGCGTCGCCCTCGCGGGCCAGCTTCACGGCCAGGGTGAAGCGGCGCTCCCCTTCGAAGACCTCGGTCACGTTGTGCCCCTTGGTCGCGGTCTCGATGGCGTCCTGCACGTCCTGCACGTTGATCCCGTAGCGGGCGGCCGAGGCCCGGTCCACCGTGATCTGCAGCTGGGGCTGGCCGACGAGCCGATCGTAGTCGAGATCGGCGACGCCCCGGACGCGGCCCAGCACCGCCGCGATCTCCTTCGCCTTCTGCTGGAGGACGAAGAGATCGGGGCCGAAGAGCTTGATGGCCAGCTCGCCCTTCACTCCCGCGAGCGCCTCGTCCACGTTGTCCTTGATCGGCTGCGAGAAGTTGGTGGTGATGCCCGGGATGTCGGCGAGCGCGCCCGCCATCGCGTCGATCAGCCGGTCCTTCTCCCGGAAGCGCCACTGCTCGCGTGGTCGGAGCCCGATGTAGAACTCGCTGTTGTCCGGTCCGTTGGGGTCGGTGCCGTCGTCGGGGGCGCCGGTCTGGGACACGATCACCCGCACCTCCGGGAAGCGCAACATCCGCTCGCGGATGTCGTGCACGTACGGCCGGGTGGCCTCGAGTGAGACGCCGATGGGGAGCTTCACCCGTAGCCAGAGGTCGCCCTCGTCCAGCTCGGGCAGGAACTCCTTGCCGAGCAGGGTGAACACGAACAGGGAGAGCGCGAGGAGGCCGGCCGCGCCGAGTAGCGGCACGAGGGGCCGGCGTACGCACCAGCGAATGGCGGGCAGGTAGGGCCGCCGGAGCCAGCGAAGCAGCGGGCTCTCGCGCTCAGACGGCGGCCGCCGGAAGAAGTAGCTGGCCAGAACCGGGATCAGGGTGAGGGTCAGCAGCAGCGAGCCCACCACCGCGAGGGAGATCGTCACCGCCATCGGCCGGAACAGCTTGCCCTCGATGCGCTGGAAGGTGAGGATCGGCCCGTACACCGTCATGATGATCAGCACCGCGAAGGTCAGCGGTCGCGCCACCTCGACCGCGGCGTGCTGTACCTCGCGGACCACGCGGTGGCCGGTGACCCGGCGCTCGCTCAGGTGGCGCATGATGTTCTCGGTCATGATCACCGCGCCGTCCACGATGATCCCGAAGTCGATCGCGCCCAGCGAGAGCAGGTTGGCCGGAATGCCACGCAGGTCCATGAAGATGAACGCGAAGAGGAGCGAGAGCGGGATCGTCAGCGCCACGATGAAGGCGGCGCGCAGGTTGTAGAGGAAGAGCGAGAGCAGCAGGATGACGAGCCCCGCCCCCTCCACCAGGTTCCGCATCACGGTGGTGACGGTGGTCTTCACGAGCCGGTCACGGTTGTAGTAGGGGTCCAGCTCGACCCCCGCGGGCAGCAGCTTCTGGACCTCCGCGATCTTCTTCCGCACCCCCTCGATGACCTGCCCCGGGTTCTCCCCTTTCCGCATCAGGATGATGCCCTGCACCAGGTCGTCCTCGTGATCCTTGCCGAGGACGCCGAATCGGATCGCGGTGCCGATCCCGACGCTGGCGACGTCGCGCACCCGGATGGGCGTGCCCTTCTGGGCCGCCACCACGATGTTCTCGACGTCCCGGGTGGACTGCACCAGCCCGATCCCGCGCACCATCAGCGCGTACTCGCCCTGGCGGATGTAGCTGCCCCCCGCGTTGGAGTTGTTGGCCGCGATCGAGTCGAAGATCTGCTTGAGGGTGAGGTTGTAGGCGCGGAGGCGGGTCGGGTCCACCGTCACCTGGTACTGCTTGATGCCGCCACCCCACGACACCACGTCGGCCACCCCGGGCACCTTCTTGAACTCGCGCTCGAGCGTCCAGTCCTGCAGCGCCTTCAGCTCCACCAGCGGCATGGTCCTGGACTCGAGCGTGTAGCGGTACACCTCGCCGATCGCGCTCGCGAGAGGACCGAGCTGGGGCTTGGCGTCGGCCGGGATGTCGGCCTGCCCCACGCGCTCCAGCACCTGCTGCCGGGACCAGTAGTTATCGGTACCGTCGCTGAAGAAGACCTTGATGTTGGAGAGGCCGAAGATCGAGATCGAGCGGATGAAGGTGACGTTGGCGATCCCGTTCAGCTCCTTCTCGAGCGCGACGGTCACGAGCCGCTCGACCTCCTCGGCGGCGTGCCCGGGCCAGATCGTGATGACGTCGACCTCCACGTCCACCACGTCCGGATAGGCTTCGATGGGCAGCCGGTAGAAGGAGACGATCCCGCCCACGGTGAGCAGCAGCGCCATCGCCAGCGTGATGAAACGCTGGTGCAGCGCGAAGTGGACGAGGCGTGGGATCACTGCGCGCTCTGCTTCAGGAGGATGCCGCCCGTGGCCACCACCCGGTCGGCCGGCGTCACGCCCTCCCGCACCTCCACCACTCCGTCGAACTCCGCGCCGGGCTTGATCGGCCGCGATTGATACTGGCCGGGCCCGGTCTCCACCAGCACGAACACGGTGCCGTCCCGACGCTGGACCGCGGTCTGGGGCAGCGTGAGGACGCGCGTGGAGCCAGACTCGATGGCGACCCGGACGAACATCTCGGCCTTGAGCGTCCGGTCCCGGTTGGGGACCACCGCCCGCACCTTGAGGGTGCGCGAATCCTTGTCGATGGAGTCGGCGATGTTGGCCACCGTGCCCTCGTACCGCTCGTCGGGGCAGCACGTGAGGGTTACCGAGACCCGCTGCCCGAGGTGCACCCGCGGCACGTCGGGCTCATAGACGTCGGCCAGCACCCACATGGTGCTGAGGTCGGCGATCACGAACAGGTTGAGCGGGGTGTCGGACTGGCCGTAGGCCACCACCTGCCCCGGGGCCACGTTGCGCTCCACGATGACCCCCGCCCGCGAGGCGGTGACCGCGAGCAGGGTGGAGGCATCGGCCCGCGCCGCGATCTCCGGGAGCCGCGCCTCCGTCACGCCCAGCGTCCGCAGGCGCGCGGCGGCGCGCTCGCGCTCGGCCACCGCCTTGTGGGAGTCGTTCTCCGCGTCGCGCACCTCCTTCTGGGCGATCGCCTTCACCTCGAACAGCTCGCGGGCGAGCGCCAGGGCCTGGGAGGACCGCTCCGCGTCGGCGGCCCCCTTGGCGTAGTCGGCCTTGGCCTGACCGAGGTCCGGGCTGTCGAGCACCAGCAGCCGGCGGCCGGGCTCGACCGTCTCGCCGGGGCGCGCCAGCACTTCCACCACCCGGCCGGTGACCGGCGCGGTGATCCGCACGAGGCGCTCCTCGTTAAACTGGATCTTCCCGGTGGTCTGGATCCCGGTGGTGCGGACCCGGTATTGCGGTGCGACGATCTGCACCGCCGCCGGGGCGACCGCCGGCGCGCTCGCCGGAGACGGCCCCGTCTCGGGCGCGCCGGTCGACGGGTCACCGCACGCGCCGGATAGCGCGGCGAGGAGGGCGAGGGCGAGGACGGGGCGCATGTCAGGGCGCTCCCGTCGAGGCCGGCACCGGTCTCGTCGTCTTCGTCGCGATCTGCTTCGTTCCCATCAGGATCATCATGCGGATGCGCGCCTCCTTCGACAGCCAGACCACGTCGGGCGCCCGGGGACGCGAAGCGCGTCGTGACGAAAGCGAGGGCGCCGACTGCGGAGCGGGCCGCGGCGTGGCCGCGGCAAGGGCGACGGGGGAGAGCTAGACGAGCGGAGGAGCGCGGGGAGTGCGGCAGACGAGGGCGCGAGTCGGGGTCGACGGCGTCTCCGCCGGCGAGACCGGATCGGCGGGCGCCGGCGCGGTCCATTCCTGATCGAGCGGGAACGGATCCACCGTGGCGCCCGTCGAGGTAACGAGGACCACGACGTCGTCCTGGTCGCCATCGTCGAAGAACCCGGAGACCCAGGCCGGATCCGGGGGACTGGCGTAAGCCATCGCGGTCAGCACGGCCAGCGCGGGCAGGAGTGCCAGGACCACGAGCGAGACCAGAAGCCGAGCCTTCATTGGAATTTTGACCATACGCGCCGCGGTCGGCGGTGTCAACTTTCGCCCCGCCGGACGATGCGGCCGCTGGCCACCACGAGGCGGACATCGGCGAGGGCCCCGATGCGCTCGGCGGGGTCGCCGGCCACCGCGACCAGGTCGGCGGCATAGCCGGGAGCGACGCGACCGGTCACCTCCCCCAGACCCAGGCAGTCGGCGGCGACCACGGTGGCGGAGCGAATGGCCTCGAGCGGCGTCATCCCGTACTTCACCATCAGCTCGAGCTCGGGCAGGAGCGAGCCGTGGAAGTTGAGCGGCGTTCCCGAGTCGGCGCCCGCCGCGATGCGCACCCCGGCGCGGTGCGCGAGCTGGAAGCTCGTCACGTGGGCCGGCACCACCAGCTCCGACTTGCGCACCATGAACTCGGGAATGCCCGCGGCGAGGCCGCCCGTCGCGATGGCCGCCGGGGCATGGAGCGTCGGGACCAGGAAGGTCCCGTCGCGGCGCATGTGGGCCACGATCTCATCGGTGAGGTAGATCCCGTGCTCGATCGAGGTGATGCCGGCGGTGATCGCGTCGCTGATGCCGTTCGAGGCCATCGCGTGCGCCGCGGTGCGCCGCCCGGCCTTGCGGGCCTCCTCGACGGCCGCGCGCATCTCCTCGAGCGTGAGCTGGGGCGACCCCGGCTCCACCCCCGGGGTCATGACGCCACCGGTGGCGATGATCTTGATCACGTCGGCGCCCGCCTTGAGCTGCTCGCGGACGGCCTTGCGGGCGTCGTCGGGCCCGTCGGCCTCGCGCGCGAGCCAGTGCCCGTGCCCGCCGGTCATGCACACCGGCCGCCCGGCCGCCAGGATGCGGGGGCCGGGGAAGAACCCCTCCTGGATGGCCCGGCGCACCGCGATCTCCGCGTACTCGCGGCCGCCCAGATCGCGCACCGTGGTCACCCCGGCCTCCACGGTCTGCCGGGCCCGCAGCAGGGCCTTGAGCGTGGTGAAGGCGAGCGGCTCGTCGCGCAGCGGGCGGACCGGATCGGCCTCGGCGCCCAGGCAGAGATGCACGTGGCAGTTGATGAGCCCGGGCAGCAGCGTGTGGCCGGCCAGGTCCACGCCGCGGCCGCGCGGCGCGCGAGCCTCGTCGACCACCGCGGTGATCACGCCCGCCTCCACCACGACCGCGCGGCCGCGCACGGGCTCGGAGCCGGTGCCGTCGATGATGCGCGCGCCACTCAGCACCAGGGTATCGGAGGTCACGATCAGACCTTGAGGCGGGGATCCAGGGTATCGCGCAGCCCGTCGCCGAAGAGATTGATCCCGAGCACCGTGATCAGGATCGCGAGGCCCGGGAAGGTGGCGAGCCACCACGCGGTCGAGAGGTAGACGCGCCCGTCGGCCAGCATCCCGCCCCACGTGGGGGTGGGCGGCTGCACGCCCAGCCCCAGGAACGACAGCGCGGACTCGATCACGATCACGCGGGCCATGTCGAGCGTGGCCACCACCAGCCACGGGGTCAGCGTGTTGGGCAGGACGTGATGGAGCAAGACGCGTCCGTGCCGGCTGCCGAGCGCCACCGCGGCCTGCACGTACTCGCGCTCGCGGATCGAGAGGACCTCGCCCCGCACCACCCGCGCGTAGACCACCCACGAGGACACCCCGATCACGATGATGATGTTGCGCAGGCTCGGCCCCAGCACCCCGATCACCGCGATCGCGAGCAGGATGAACGGAAACGCGAGCTGGATGTCGGCCAGCCGCATCAGGAAGTCGTCCGTGCGGCCCCCGAAGTAGCCGGCCACGAGCCCGATGAGCATGCCGAGGACACCCGAGATCACCACCGCGGCGAGCCCGACCACCAGCGCGACGCGCGAGCCGAAGATGATACGGGCCAGGATGTCGCGCCCGAGATGGTCGGTGCCGAGCGGGTGCACGCGGGCCTGGGCGTCCTGCCAGCCCGGCTCGCGGAGCCGCTGGCCGATGTCCTGCTCGAGCGGGTCGAAGGGCGAGATGAGCGGCGCGGCCGCTGCGGCCACCATCACGCCCACCACCACCAGCAGCCCGAAGAGCGCAGTACGGCGCCGCACCAGGCGCCGGAGCAGCGTGACCCACTCGCGCTCCGCCCACGGGCGCGGGCGCACCAGCGGCGGCAGATCGGAGGCGGCGACCGAGGAGGGCGACGGCGCGGCCATCAGCGGAACCGGATGCGCGGGTCGAGGTAGGTGTAGATCACGTCGACCGTGAAGTTGACGATCACGAACGTGCTCGCGAGCAGGAACACCGCCGCCTGCACCACCGGGTAGTCCCGGTTGAAGATGGCCTGGACGGAGAGGCGTCCCACTCCCGGCCACGCGAAGATGGTCTCGGTGATCACCGAGCCGCCGAGGGCCGTCCCGAGCTCGATGCCGACGATCGTCACGATGGGGATCGACGCGTTCTTGAGCGCGTGCTTCCACACCACCGGCCGCTCACTCACCCCCTTGGCCCGCGCGGTGCGGATGTAGTCCTGGCCGAGCACCTCGAGCATGCCGGAGCGCGTGAGCCGAGTGATGCGCGCGGTGGTGAACAGGCCGAGAGTGATCGCGGGCAGGATCAGGTGCTCGAGGCCGCCGCGGCCGGAGGAGGGCAGCCAGTTGAGCCGCACCGAGAAGACCAGGATCAGCATGATGCCCAGCCAGAAGGTCGGCATCGCCTGCCCGAGCAGGGCCACCACCGTCGAGACGTAGTCCACCGAGGTGTTGCGCCGGACGGCCGACACGATGCCGGCCGGGATGGCGAGGGCGAACGCGATCAGGAGGCCCGCCCCGGCCAGCTCGAAGGTGGCGGGGAGGCGCTCCAGCACCAGGCCCATCGCGGGCTCGCCGTGGCGTAGCGACTCGCCGAAGTCGCCGCGCACCGCGCCCTTGAGAAAGCGGATGTACTGCACGGCGACCGGATCGTCGAAGCCCATCGCCAGCCGGAACTTCGCGATGTCCTCCGCGGTGGCGTCGGGGGGCAGGAGCAGCGCGGCCGGGTCGCCGGTCAGGTG
>DATMMH010000125.1:0-11162 GCA_035569855.1 Candidatus Dormiibacterota bacterium | reverse complement strand
TGAGCCAGCGCCAGCTCCTGAAGGAGGTCTGGGGGCCGGCTCACATCGAGCAGGCTCACTATCTTCGCGTCTACATGGCTCAACTTCGCCGGAAGCTGGAAGCCAATCCCGCCCGCCCGCGTTACCTCCTCACCGAGCCCGGGGTCGGTTACCGCCTCGCCGCCGAATAGCCATCCGAGAGCCGATCCCGGCGAGAACTTGACTGGGAGCGTTTAGTGTCTTAGTGTATTAGGACACTAAGACCTTTAGAGCAGCACGGCTCAAGGAGGAGGAGCGCGATGAACTCGCAGATGGAAGAGCAGCTGGCCAGGGAGCGGCTGGACGAGGCGCGGGCCGCAGCCGCCCGCTGGGCCTTGGTCCGCGAGCTCCGGCCCGCCCGCCGTCCGGTCCGGGTGGCCGTGGGCCATGCCCTGATCAAGGTCGGCCACTGGGTGGCCGGACGGGCGCCCCGACGGTCCGGCGCGCCGCGCCGAGCGACCGCCTGACAGGAGCCGGCGCGTGGCGCGGGAATCCTCGCAGATCGCCCCGCCCTCGGGGCTCCGGGTGAACCGGAAGAGCGCGGTTCCCGTCCACGTGCAGCTCCAGACCCAGATCCGCCACATCATCAACACCGGCGCGCTCAAGCCGGGCATGCAGCTGCCCACGGTGCGCCAGCTCGCGGGCTTCCTCCGCATCAACCGCAACACGGTGGCGCGCGCCCTGGCCGATCTCTATCAGGACGGCTACCTGGAGAGCCACCAGGGCCGCGGCACGTTCGTGGTGGACCACCCGCCCGCGCGCGAGGGGCGCGCGGCCCGTAGCCTGGAGCGTCTGGTGCGCGACACGCTCGACCGGGCGCGGCGGCTCGGCTTCACGCACGAGGAGCTGGCCGCCACCATCGCCACGCGGGCCCCGGTCTCGCGGGCGGCGCGGCGAACCCGGATCCGGGCGCTCCTGGTCGAGTGCAATCACCCGGAGCTGTCCCGCTATCGTGAGCAGCTCGAGGCGGAGCTCGCGATCACGGTGGACCCGGTGCTGGTCGAGGAGCTGGAGGCGCGCCTGCAGGAGCCAAGCTTTCTGCGGGGCTACCGGCTCGTGATCACCACGTTCTTCCACATCCACGAGGTCAAGCAGGCGCTGCCGCTCGACGGGCCCCCCGCGGTGGCGCTGCTCTCCGAATCGAACATCTCGTCCCTGCTGCGCCTGACCGAGCTGCCCGAGGGCACCACGATCGGGCTGATCTGCAACACCCCGCGCGGCAGCCAGAACATCTTGAGCTCGGTACAGTCGGCGGGCCTCTCGCACCTCGTGCCGGTCCTGGCCTCCGCCGACGACCCGTGGTCCATCGACCGGATGCTCGAGAAGACGCGCATCGTGGTCTGCTCCGAGCAGGCGGCGGA
Organism: Candidatus Dormiibacterota bacterium; assembly: GCA_035569855.1. GTDB lineage: Bacteria > Methylomirabilota > Methylomirabilia > Rokubacteriales > CSP1-6 > CAMLFJ01. Next base: position 9,783 of record DATMMH010000125.1, on the reverse strand, counting down.
CCGGCTCCGCGGCCGGATCCCGCACGACGTGGAAGTGATCCTGGCCGACCGGCGCCTCGACACCGGTGGCCTCGAGATGCTGCGCGATCTCCTGGCCCAGATCGAGGGGGAGCGGCCATAGTCGCGGTCTGCGTCTTCGACCTCGACCACACCCTCGTCAACTCCCCGCTCGACCTGCGGGCCGTCGGCCGCGAGATGGAAGCCTTCGTGCGTGCCCGGGGCGTGCCGGTGCCCGAGCGCGCGCTGCGCTGGTCGGGCGCCGAGCTGTTCGACCTGGTCAAGCGCGAGGCCACGCACCTGGAGGCCGAGCTGCTCGCCATCCCGGTCGCGCACGAGCGCCGGGCGATGGCCGAGGCCACGCTCGAGCCGTTCGCCCGCGAGGCGGTGGCCGCGATGAAACAGCTCGGCTTCTCCACCGCGATCTGGACCAACAACGATCGGGTGGTGGCCGACCACGTGCTGGCACGCTTCGAGCTCGCGCCCCATCTCGACCTGGTGGTTACCCGCGACGAGGTGCGGCGGCTCAAGCCCGATCCCGACGGCCTGCGCGTGGTGCGCGAGCGCTGGCCGGACGCCGAGCGCATCGTGGTAGTGGGCGACTCGTGGGTGGACGGGCTGGCCGCGCAGGCGGGTGGCGTGCCCTTCATCGCCTACCGGCCGGACCTGGCGGAGATGGAGCAGCGCGGAGTGGTCATCGCCGCGCGCATCGCGTCGCTGCTGGATCTGCCCGCCGCGCTCACCTAGGCCGCGGCGGGTATAATTCGCGGGTGGACCTGTTCGACGCTCCCGCGCCCTCGACCGCGAAGACTCCGGCGCCCCTGGCCGACCGCATGCGCCCGCGGCGGCTCGACGACGTGATCGGCCAGCCGCAGCTCACGGACCCCGGCCGGCCCCTGCGTCGGGCGCTCGAGGACGGCGCGCTCCACTCGATGATCCTGTGGGGGCCACCGGGCACCGGCAAGACCACCCTCGCGCGCCTGCTCGCCGACGTGGCGGGCGCCCGCTTCGTGCCGTTCTCGGCGGTGGTCGCGGGCGTGAAGGAGATCCGCCAGGTGATGACCGAGGCCGAGGCGGAGGGCGCGCGCCTGGGACGCCGCACCATCCTCTTCGTGGACGAGATCCACCGCTTCAACCGGGCGCAACAGGACGCGTTCCTCCCGTACGTCGAGAAGGGCACCATCGTGCTCATCGGCGCCACCACCGAGAACCCGTCCTTCGAGGTCAACGGCGCGCTCCTCTCGCGCTGCCGCGTCTACGTGCTCAAGCCGCTCGGCGAGGACGCGCTCGTCGCGATCCTGGAGCGCGCGCTCGACGACGTCGAACACGGTCTGGGTGGCTCGGGCGCCTCCGCGGAGCCCGCCGCGCTCGCCGTGATCGCGCGGCTCTCGGACGGCGACGCGCGGACCGCGCTGAACGTGCTCGAGATCGCGGTGACCGGCCCCGGCGTCCGCGTGACCGAGGCGGCGGTGCGCGAGGCGGCGCAGAAGAAGGCGCTGCTCTACGACAAGTCGGGCGAGCAGCACTACAACCTGATCTCCGCGCTCCACAAGTCGCTGCGCGACTCGGATCCCGACGGCGCGCTCTACTGGCTCGGGCGCATGCTCGAAGCCGGCGAGGACCCGCTCTACGTGGCCCGGCGTCTGGTCCGCTTCGCCTCGGAGGACGTGGGCAACGCCGATCCGGCGGCGCTGCGCCTCACCCTCGACGCCAAGGACGCCTATCACTTCCTCGGGACCCCGGAAGGCGAGCTGGCCCTGGCCCAGGCCACCTGCTATCTGGCGCTGGCCCCGAAGTCGAACGCGGTCTACGCGGCCTGGAACGCGGTCCGCCACGACATCCAGGAGCACCCGGCCGAGCCCGTGCCGCTGCACCTGCGCAACGCCCCCACCGGGCTGATGAGCAATCTCGGCTACGGCCGCGGCTACCAGTACGCCCACGACGCCCCCGACGCGCAGGTGAGCCAGGAGCACCTGCCCGACGCGCTCCGCGGGCGCGTCTACTACCGGCCCACCGACCGGGGCGCCGAGAAGGATATCGCCGAGCGGCTCGCCCGCTGGCGCGCCTGGCGGGAGAAGCAGAAGCGGCAATAAAATCTCCGCCTCTGGTACAACTGGATCTATGGCGGACAAACCCCGGAAGCTCCGCGTCGGTGTGGTCTTCGGCGGCCGATCGGGCGAGCACGAGGTCTCCCTGGCGGGCGCCGCGTCGGTGATGGCGGCCATGGACCGGAGCCGGTTCGAGGTGGTGCCGATCGGCATCGCCAAGGACGGCCGGTGGCTGACCGGCGGAGACCCGCTGCGCGCGCTGGCCGGTGAGGCCGAGCGGCTGGCCCTGGCCACGGGCGGCTCCGAGGCGCACACCAAGCACGAGCTGCTCGAGCGCGCCTCGTCCCAGGACACCGGCGCCTCGCTTGTCCGCATGGAGACCTCCGAGGGGCTGCCCGCCGGTCTTCGCGACCGTCTCGACGTGGTCCTGGTGCTGCTCCACGGGCCCCAGGGCGAGGACGGGACGGTGCAGGGCCTGCTCCAGCTCGCTGGCGTGCCCTATACGGGGGCGGGCGTGCTCGCCTCCGCGGTCGGGATGGACAAGGTGGCGATGAAGGATCTCTTCCGGGCCCACGGGCTGCCGATGGTCGAGTACGCGGTGGTACGCCGCCACGACTGGGAGCGGGAGCCCGCGGACATCGCGCGCGGCATCGGGACGGAGATCGGCTTCCCGTGCTTCGTGAAGCCCGCCAACCTGGGCTCGAGCGTTGGCATCAGCAAGGTGAAGGGGCCCGAGGATCTCCCGGCCGGCATCGACCTAGCCGCGCGGTACGATCGCCGCATCCTGGTCGAGCGCGCGGTGCAGGGACGCGAGGTGGAGGTCGCGGTGCTCGGCAACGACGAGCCGCGGGTCTCCGTGCCGGGCGAGGTCTGCTACGCGGGTGAATGGTACGACTACGACACCAAGTACGGCGCCGGGCAGACCACCTTCAAGGTGCCCGCGCCCCTGCCCCCCGAGGTCACCGAGGAGGTGCGGACGCTGGCCCTGCGGGCGTTCCAGGCGGTCGACTGCGCGGGGATGGCGCGCGTGGACTTCTTCGTCGAGGGCGACCGCCGCGTGCTCGTGAACGAGATCAACACGATCCCGGGCTTCACCTCCACCAGCGCCTACCCGCGCCTCTGGGAGGCCTCGGGCATCCCCTACCCCGAGCTGATCTCTCGCCTCATCGGCCTGGCACTCGAACGGCGCTAGCCGTTGCGTCAGCGTCCGGGTCTGGCCGTCTCGCCGTGCGCGTCGTAATCGCGGGCGGCGGCACGGGCGGCCACACCAGCCCCGGCCTGGCGGTGGCCGCGCGGCTGCGCGCCGTCGGCGTCGACGTGCACTGGATCGGCAGCCGACAGGGCATCGAGGCGCGGCGGGTGCCGGAGGCCGGCCTGCCGTTCCACGCGATCCCGGTGGGCAAGCTCCGGCGCTACTGGGACTGGCAGAACGTCCCGGACCTGGCGGTGCGGGCGCCCGCCGGGCTCGCCCAGGCCTGGCGGCTGCTCCGCCGGCTCAAGCCCGACCTGCTGCTCGCGACGGGCGGCTTCGTGGCCCTGCCGCCGGCCCTAGCTGCGCGCACGCTACGGATCCCGGTCGTCGTCCACGAGCAGACCTCTGTCCCCGGCCTGGCCAACCGGGTGGCCGGCCGCTTCGCGCGGCGGATCGCGCTCACCTTCCCGCTGACCGACGGGGCGTTCCCGCCCGAGCGCACCGTGCTCACCGGCAACCCGCTCCGGCCCGAGCTGCTGGGCGGCGTCGCGGCCGAGGCCGCCCGGCGCTTCGGCCTCGACCTGGCCGCGGGGCCGATCGTCTACGTGACGGGCGGCGCGCTCGGCTCGCACCGGATCAACCGCGACCTGGGCCTGGCGCTGCCCCGGCTGCTGCCGGTCTGCCAGCTCATCCACCAATGCGGCGACAATCCCAAGACCGGTGACCTCGCCTGGCTCGGCGAGCGGGCCCGCGCGCTCCCGGAGGCTCTGCGGCACCGCTACGCGCTGACCGCCTACGTCGGTACCGAGCTGTGCCACGTCTACGCGGCGGCCGCCCTCGTGATCGGGCGCAGCGGGGCCGGCACCGTCAACGAGTGCTGCCAGCTCGCGCGGCCCGCGCTCTACGTCCCGCTACCCGGCACCAGCGGAGACGAGCAGACGGCCAACGCACGGCTCGTGGAGGCCGCGGGAGGCGCCGTGCTCTTCCCGCAGGTCTCTCTCACGCCTGAAAGCCTCGTAGGGGCCGTCTCGCGGCTCCTGGCGGACCGCGCGGGCCTGGCCGCGATGGGCGAGCGGGCCCGGAGCCTGGCGGTGCCCGACGCCGCCGACCGCATCGCGCGCCTGCTGTTCGAGGTAGCCGGCGCTCGGCCGGTGAGCGGCCCATGATCGCCTGGCTCGTGCTGCTGCAGGCCTCGGTCACGATCGCGGTGGCCGGACCGGTCACCTCGCCCGAATATCTGCCGCTCCACCTGGCCGAAGCCGAAGGGCTCTTCGCGGCGCAGAAGCTCGCCGTCACGCTGCGGCCGCTGCGCTCGGCGCAGGCCGCGGCGGAGACTCTGCGCTCGGGCCGCGTGCAGCTCGCCGCCACGTCGCTCGACTCGGCGCTCCGCCTGGCCAGCGTGGAGGGGACGCCGCCACGGCTCGTGCTGGGGCTCACCGCGGCTCCGCCGGTGGCGCTGCTGGTGAATCCGAAGCGGGCGGAGAGCATTCGCGGCCCGGCGGATCTGGCCGGCCAGACGATCGCGGTGCCGGCGCCCGGCACCGCCGAGGATCAGGCTTTCGGCCTGCTGCTCGCGCGCGCGGGCGTGCCGATGCATCGGGTGACCGTCACGAGTCTGGGCGAGCGCGGCGCGGCCCGGGCGCTGGAGTCCGGCGCGGTGGCCGCCGCGGTGCTCGCGGATCCCTACGTGAGCCGGATGGTCGAGGCCGGCACCGCCGTCGTCATCGCCGACCTCCGCAGCCTGAAGGGCGCCGAGCAATGGCTCGACGGACCGACCGTGAACGCGGCGGTCTTCGCCCGGGCCGAAGCGGTGCCGGAGGCGCCAATTTTGAAGGCGCTCGGCCAGGCTCTCCAGGAGGCGATCGCGCGTATCGTCTCGGCCGACCCCGCCACGCTTCAGACCCGCCTCTCCGAGGCGGTGATCGGCTCGGCGGCCGACTTCGCCATGCGCCTGCGCGGATCCCGGGACGCCTTCCTGCCCGGCGGCCGGGTCAGCGCCGAGGCGATCGAGCACAGCATCGAGCTGATCAAGCGCCGAGCGCCGCTACCCACGGTGGTGAAGCTGCCGCGGCGGGCCGAGAGCCTGCTGGTGGAGTGAGGCGGGCTAGAGCAGCCCGCGCCGCTCGAGGAGCGCACGGGTGGTCGTGAGCGGCAGCCCGATGACGTTGGTGAGGCAGCCGTCTACCGCGGCCACCAGCCGGCCTCCGAGTCCCTGCACCGCGTAGCCGCCGGCCTTGTCGAGCGGCTCGCCGGTCGCCACGTACGCGGAGATCTCCTCCTCGCTGTAGTCGGCCATCCGGACCCGACTGGTGACCGACGTCGTCTCCGCCGCCGGCCCGCCCACCTCCACCAGCGCGAGGCCGGTGATGACGTCGTGCTCGCGGCCCCGCAGCTCCCGCAGCATCCGCGCCGCGTCGATCGAGTCGCGCGGCTTGCCCAGCAGCCGGCCGTCCAGTACCACCTCGGTGTCGGCGCCGAGGACGACGGTGGCTGCGCCCGAGGCAGAGAGCTGGGCAGCCACCGCCAGGGCCTTGGCCAGGGCGACGGCGGCGATGGCCTGAGCCGGGGGAAGGGCCGGGTGCTCCTCGGGGATGTGGCTGGCTTGAACCTGGAACGGGATGCCGAGCCGGCCGAGCAGCTCCCGCCGGCGCGGCGAGGCCGAGGCCAGGATGAGGGCCGGGGGGCTCAGGTAACGATCAGGGGGTTCTTGTCGGTGATGACCCGATCGTTCTTCTCGATCGACACCCGCAGGAACTTGGGCAGGCTGAAGCAGTGCAGGTGCGCGTGCCCGTCCCAGTACCCGAGCTGCTTGGGATCGAGGCGCTCGCCGATGAGCCGGTCGATATCGGCGGGGGACTGCTTCCGGGGGTCGGTCCCCTTCGAGGCCAGGATGAAGCCCCACGGGGTACCGAAGCAGGAGATGAAGCTCTGGTACGGCGCGACCACCGGGAAGACTTCCTGGAGCGTGCGGTTGACCGCCCCGTGGAAGAAGATCTCGTTCACCTTGGTCATGCCGGCCTGCATGGTCATGACCCCGTGCTCGGTCAACCGGTCACGGATCAGGGTGTAGAACTCCTTGGTGAAGAGCAGGCACGCTGGCCCTTCCTCCAGGGGCTCCACCAGGTCGACCACGATCAGGTCGAACCGGTCGGTGGTCTTCTCCAGATAGGCCCGGGCGTCCTCGTGGAGCAGCCGGGTCCGGGGGTCGTCGAAGGCCCCCTGGTGCATCTCGGGGAGGTGCTTCTTGCACTCGTCGACCACCTCGCCGTCGATGTCGACCATCAGGCAGTCGGTGATCGTCTTGTAGCGGAGGATCTCCCGGACGGTGGCCCCCTCGCCGCCGCCGATGACCATCGCCTTCTGGGGCCTCGGGTGGGCCAGGAGGCCCGGATGCACCAGCGTCTCGTGGTAGATGAACTCGTCGGCCTGGCTCGACTGGATCCGCCCGTCCAGCACCAGACACTTGCCGTACGAGTGGGTGTCCATGATCTCCATGAACTGGAACTTGGTCTGGCGGGTGACGATGGTCCGGGCGATGGCGTGCATGTGACCTTCGACCGGGGTCGTGGTCTCGAAGAACCACTTGTACTGGGGCGTGGCCATCGCGCCGATCAGCTCGGAGTGGTGACCACGGGCGCGCCGGCCGGCTTGTGCAGTAGCGGCCGACCGTGGTTGACGAAGATGCCGCGCTGGAGCTCTACCACGGAGGCCCGGGCGGCCCCGAATTGCTCCACGAGGTAGTCGGCCGCCACGTGAGGCTGGAGGACCTCGCCGCAGGAGAACACGTCGACCGCGGCGTAGCGGTACTCGGGCCACGTGTGGATGGCCAGGTGCGACTCGGCGATGACGACGACGCCGCTGATGCCGAACGGGTTGAACTCGTGAAAGACGACGTCGACGATGGTGGCCTGGGCCCGCTTGGCCGCTTCCACCATGGACGCCTTCACGGTGTCCAGACTGTTGATGGCCTCTGCGTCGCAATCGAACAACTCGAGCAGCAGGTGACGCCCCAGTGCTTGCACTCTTTCCCTCCTCCCGTCTTCGCTGGCCGTCTCTCCGGCGAATTTTTTCTACGTGCCGGATTTTTCTGCACTGTGGGGCCATTTTTTTTCCATTGCAAGAAAAAAATTCGGTTTTGGGCCACGTTTGGAGCCTCCGCGAGCGCTCTCCGCGGCGGCCGAGCCCGCCCGCGCGGCGCTCCGCGCGGCGACGACACGCCGCCGGAGTCAAGTTTTCTCTTGCGTTCGTCGGCCGAGCCGCTACGATGAGCAAAATTCACGACGAGCGGCAGTGAGACGCCGCTCGACAGCGCGAGGAGGAGAGAGCGAATGCATTTCGCACCCGTCAGCAAGGCGGCCGGGACGGCCGGGAGCGCCGAGGGCTCGACGCCGCTGAACGCCTTCGACAACGCCCTCCTGGCCGCCGGCATCGGCAACATCAACCTGATCAAGGTGTCCAGCATCCTGCCTCCGGGCGTCGAGCTGGTGACGCTGCCCCGGATCAAGCCGGGTGCGCTCATCCCCACCGCCTACGCGGCCATGACCAGCGAGGTGCCGGGCGAGGTGGTGGCGGCCGCGGTCGGCTGGGCGCGACCTCAAGATTCTGCAAAGAACGGCGTGATCATGGAGTTCCACGACAAGGCCACGCGCGAGGAAGCCGAGCGAATGATCGTCCAGATGCTCGAGGAGGCCTTCCGGGTCCGGGGCGAGACCATCCGGGACATGCAGGTCTTCGCGGTCGAGCACCGGGTCGAGCGGACCGGCTGTGCCCTGGCCGCGGTCACGCTCCTCTCCGACGACGACCTCGCCTAGCGCCGGCTGTTGATCCCAGCCGAGCCCCGCTTCATCGCGTGCCGGGCGTCCCTCCCGGACGCTCGGATCGTCCTCTTCGGCGTCCCCTTCGAAGGCCGGGTGAACCTGCGCCGGGGCGCCGACCACGGCCCCCGCGAGCTGCGACTGGCCTCCGATTCCATCGAGACGTACTCGCCGTTCCTCGGCCGCGATCTGGAGGACCTGGCCATCGCCGACCTGGGCGACTGCGAGCTGGGCGAGGGCTCTCCGCGCGAACAGCTCGCCCGGGCCCGGGAGGAGATCCGCGGCTTCTGGCAGCCGGGACGGCTGCCGGTCATGCTCGGCGGCGACCACACCGCCACCCTGCCCGTGATCGAGGTGCTGGCGGCCGCCATCCCGGAGCTGCGCATCCTCCAGCTCGACGCCCATCCGGATCTCCGCGAGGAATTCCTCGGGGAGCGCTTCAACTACGCCTCGGCCATGGCCCGGGTGATGGACGTGGTGGCGCCGGAGCGCGTGTTCCAGGTCGGGATGCGCACCGGAGCCCGCGAGGAGTACCAGCGGAAGGCTCCGCACCTCTTCCCGGCCCACCGCATCCACCCGGTCGAGGCGGTCCGGAGCCTCGTGCCCGAGCTGCGGGAGCACCCGCTCTACGTGACCATCGACGTCGACGTGCTCGACCCGTCGGAGGCGCCCGGCACCGGCGCGCCCGAGCCCTGCGGGATCACCGCGGCCGAGCTGGTGGAGATCGTCCGGCTGCTCACGCCCTGCCGGATCGTCGGCACCGATCTCACGGAAGTCGCCCACGCCTGGGACCCCTCCGGCCGCACCGGGATCACCGCCGCCTGGATCCTCCGCGAGGCCATCCTCACCTGGTGGGGCAAGCCCTGATGGCGTCCGCCAGTGACCAGCAATACTCGGCTCCGCGCTACTACGAGATCGCGTTCGACATGAACCGCCGGCAGGAGGTGAACTTCCTCGTCCACTGCTTCCGCCGCTACGCCCGTCGGCCGGTCCGCAGCGTGCTCGACATCGCCTGTGGCACGGGGCCTCACCTGATCCGCCTGGCCGCCCGCGGCTTCGCCATGTCCGGGCTCGATCTCTCGCCCCAGAACATCGCGTTCCTCCGCGAGCGTGCCGCCGCCAACGGCTTCACGCCCGATCTCTACGTGGCCGACATGACCCGCTACCGCCTGCCCCGACCGGTGGACGCGGCGATCTGCATGCAGGACTCGCAGGGCCACCTGCTCACGAACGAGGCGCTGCTCGCCCACCTGCGCTGCGTGGCTCGTGGGCTCAAGAAGGGCGGCCTCTACGTCTTCGACCGGTACATGTGCTCGTCCTGGACCGATCCGGCCCGGCGCTGGTCGTGGACGCGGCGACGCGGCCGCGCCACCGTGCGCGCCACCTTCGAGGCGCTCAAGGACCTGAACCCGGTCACCCAGACGTTCTACGAGGATATGGAGCTCGAGGCGCACGAGGACGGGGTGCGCCGGGTCTATCGCCAGCGCCACGCCTCGCGGATGGTCTTCCCCCAGGAGCTCCGCGCCCTCGTCCAGCTGGCGGGCGGGTTCGACCTGGTCGAGTGGTTCTACGGCTTCAAGCCGCACCTTCAGCTCGACGGGGCCCACCACCCCCTGTTGATGGTCGTCGTGCTCCGGAAGCGGTAGCTCCTCCTCCCCCCGGGGAGCGCGATGGCCACGCTGATCCTCAGACGGGGTGCCGAGCGCCGGATCCGGGCCGGTCATCCGTGGAT
>DATMMH010000124.1:0-8935 GCA_035569855.1 Candidatus Dormiibacterota bacterium | reverse complement strand
CGCGCCGGGTCCGTAGCGCGCCTCGAAGTCGGCGCGCAGGATCTCGCGGTAGGTCGTCGTCTCCGGGCGGCCGAGTCCCTCGTACACGTAGACGACCTCGGTGAACTCGGCCGGCACCTGCACCGCCCGATCGAGCCGCCGCCACGTCTCGGCCGCCCCCCACCGCACATCCTGCGCCATCAGCCAGCTCTGCTCGTCCTGGCCCGGAGCCCGCGGCGCCGCGAGGGCCGCGGCCACCAGGTCGCGCAGCGCGGGCTCGCCCGCGAGGGCGGCGGCGACGTGCGCCCCGCCGCCCAGATTCCTCGTGCGGGCGAGCCCGGCGGACAGGGCCCGGAAGAGGCTCGCGGGTGGATCACCCCGCCCGTCCCAGCCCGCGGTCGCGGCGCGCAGCTCGCGGAACGCCTCGAGTCTTCCCCAGCGCTCGGCGTCGCTCCAGCCGGTGGTGTTGTCCCACGCCATCACGAACGCGAGGGCCTCGCCGCGTGCATCCGCCACCACCGGGCCGGCCACGTGCTCGTCGAACAGCTCGGGGTCGCACGGATGATTGTGGACGTTGCACCACGTGGCGGTGTACGTCGCCCGCATCCGGGCCACGTGCTCGCGCCGGATCTTCTGCCGGGGCGCGCGCGGATAGAGCGTGACGTCGCCGGGCCCGCGCGGATCGAAGAGCGCCAGCGCGACCGGATGAACCGCGGCAAAGTGGACCTGGTTCCGCTGGTACACGATGCGCCCGTCGGCCAGCGTGACCACCGGCCAGCCCGCCAGCACCGCGCGCACGCTCAGATCCTCGCCGAGCACGATCGTACACTCCGCCGATGGATTGATGTGCGCGGTCACCACGAAGCCGCCGGGGGCCCGCCCGAGCGCGAGGCCCGATCGGCACCACGCCACCTCGAGGGCGAGCGCGCCGCCGCCCGCGCTCCACTGGAGCGTCGCCCGGGTCCACGCCTTCGAGGTCCGCTCCCAGCGGGCGGCGTGAAGCCGGGTCGAGTCGCCCGCCCCGGTGACGTAGACGACGAGGACGTCGCGCTCGTCGTCCAGCACCTGGTAGGTCCGAAGGGGCTCGGCGTCGACCTCGGCCCGTCCCGCGGCGGGCGGCGTCAGCCCGCGCGACGTCAGCAGGTCGGCGAGGGTCTCGGCCGCGACCGGGGCGGGCGCGCCGGCGAGCAGCACGAGGACGGCCAGGAGGCCGGCGAGGCTTCGCTCCATTCAGAAGATCCCGAGATGCTGGCGCAGGTCGACCGCGCGTCCCGCGAACTCTGCCGCGGGTCCCTCGACGGCCACGCGGCCGCCGTTCAGGATCACGATGTCGTCGGCCAGCTCGAAGACGAGCTTGGCGTTCTGCTCGACGAGCACGATGGACAGCCCGTCCCGCTTGAGGCGGCGGATGGTCGACACGACCTCGGCGACGATCTGGGGCGCCAGCCCCTCGGACGGCTCGTCCATGAGGAGCACGCGGGGGTTCGACATCAGCGCCCGGCCGATCGCGAGCATCTGCTGCTCGCCGCCGGAGAGCGAGCCGGCGATCTGCCGCTGGCGCTCCCCGATCCGCGGGAAGAGCGCGCAGATCGTCTCGAGGGTCCACCGGCTGGGGCCGCCCTCCCGGGGCCGGCGCCCCGCGACCGCGAGGTTCTCCCGCACGGTGAGGCTCTTGAAGATGCGCCGGCCCTGGGGCACGAGCGCCACCCCGCGGGCCGCGACCGCCTCGGGCGCGCGGCCGGTGACCACCTGGCCGAACACCGCGACCGCGCCGTGCCGGGGCGGCAGCAGGCCGACCGTCACGCTCATCGCGGTGGACTTGCCCGCGCCGTTGCGGCCGAGCAGGCCGAGCAGCCGGCCCTCGCCCAGGCGGAGCGACACCCGGTGCAGCACGTGGCTGTCTCCGTAGAAGGCGTCGATCTCGTGGAGCGCGAGGGCGTCAGGCGCCAAAGTAGATCTCCTGCGTGCGCGGGTGGGCCACCACCTCGCTCCGGCCGCCTTCCACCACCACCTCGCCCAGGTGCAGCACCGTGATGCGCTCCGCGAAGTCCAGCGCCACGTCCATATCGTGCTCGATCATCACGGTGGTGACGTCGCGGGGAATGGAGGTCACGAGCCGCAGGACGTCGCGCCGCTCCTCGATCGAGAGCCCGGCGAAGGGCTCGTCGAGCAGCAGGAGCTTCGGGCGCTGGGCCAGGGCCATCGCGATCTCGACCCGGCGCCGCTCGCCGTAGGAGGTCTGGGCGAGCGGCCGCCCGGCCAGGTGCTCGAGGCCGACGCGGGCCAGCGCCTCCCGCGCCGAGGTCACCAGCGCGGCCTGCCGATCGAGCCGGGTGATCGGGTCCCAGCGGAGCGCCGAGAGGCCGAGCAGCGAGAGGGTGACGTTGCGCAGCAGCGTCTCGTTGGGGAACAGGGTGATGATCTGGTACGTGCGCGAGATGCCGAGGTGGGCGCGGCGCCAGCCCGGCACCCCGGTGATGTCCCGCTCGAAGAGCGTGATGGCGCCACGGTCCGGCCGCAGCTCGCCGGTGATCAGGTTGAACAGGGTGGTCTTGCCCGCGCCGTTGGGCCCGATGATGAGACGGCGCTCGCCCGGCTCCACCGTCAGGTCCACCCCGGCGGTGACGAGCAACCCGCCGAAGGACTTGGTGAGCCCGCGCACCGCGAGTGCGCTCATCGCCGCGCTTCCCCGTCCGCGGGCAGCGCGGCCGACACTCGCGGCCGCCCGGCCGCGAGCGCCCGCCGGCCGAGCCGGACCGCCCCCGGGACCATGCCCTCGGGCATGAAGATCACGATCCCCACGAAGATCGCGCCCAGCACGAAGTTCCAGCGCTCGATGTAGGCGCTGGCCACGCTCTTCATGACCACCACCAGCGCGGCGCCCGCCACCGGGCCCAGGAGGGTGGCGGTACCGCCGGAGATCACCATCAGGAGCGCCTCGGCGGACGCGGTCAGGGCTACCGCCTGCGGGCTCACGAACTGGTTGTAGTAGAGATAGAGCAGCCCGGCCACGCCGGTCCAGAAGCCGGAGAGGAGAAACGCGAGGAAGCGGATCAGCCAGACGTGATAGCCGAGCGCGGCCATGCGCCGCGGCTGATCGCGGGTACCGCGCACGCTGGCCCCGAACGGGGAAGCCACGAAGACCGCCATCGACACGATCGCGACCAGGAACACCGCGAGCGTGGCCCAGTAGAAGCGCGGCGGAGACGCGAGTGACAGGCCGAGCGGGCTCGGGCGGCCGCTGATCGAGATGCCGTTGTCGCCGTTGGTGAGGCTGATCCAGCGGTAGGCCACGCCCCACACGATCTGACCGATCGCCAGGGTGATCATCACGAAGCCGATCCCGGTCCCGCGCAGGGCCAGCGTCGCGAAGAGGGCGGCGGCCACCAGCGTGGCCGCGAGCGCCCCCGCGACGACCACCGCGTGGCCGTGGCCGGCATTCAGGAGGCGCGCCCCCGCGTAGGCGGCGATCCCGAAGAGCCCGGCGTGGCCGAGCGTGACCAGGCCCGCGTAGCCCACCAGCACGTTGATGGCCAGCGCGAACACCGCGTAGAAGAGGATCTGGCTCGCGATGTTGACGTAGTAGACGCTGCCCACCCAGAACGGCACCGCGGCGAGGATCACCAGCGCGGCGGCGAGGGCCAGATACCTCACGCGGGCTGGCGGCCGAACAGGCCCTGCGGCCGGATCACCAGCACGAGGAGCATGGGCAGGAACAGGACCACGTAGGCCAGCTCCGGGAACATCGCCTGACCGAAGTTGTAGAGGAACCCGACGATGAGGCTGCCCACCAGCGACCCGAGAAGACTGCCGCTCCCGCCCAGGATCACCACCACGAGGGCGAGCGGCAGCATCTCCTGGTCGAGCCCGGGGTAGACCGAGAGGATGGGCCCGCCGATGACGCCCGCAAACCCGGCGAGCCAGGCGCCCAGGCAGAAAACCAGCGTGAAGAGCCGCGACACCCGGATGCCGGCGACCCGCGCCATCGCGGGGTCGTCGACGCCGGCCCGGATCATCGCGCCGAGCCGCGTGCGGTCGAGCAGCGCCCACAGGGCCACCGCGAAGACGACCGCGATCACGCTGATCGCGAGACGATAGGCGGGAAACGTCATGCCGAGGACGGAAGCGGTCCCGCTCAGGGCGGCCGGGGTGGCGATCCGGATCGGATCGCCGGTCCACACCTTGAGGCAGACGTCGGCGACCATGAAAGAGAGGCCCAGGGTCACCAGGACCTGCGCCAGCTCGGCGCCGGCGAGCCGACGCAGGAGGAGCCGCTCGATCACGCCCCCGAAGGCCGCGACCAGGAGCCCGCTGAGCAGGGCCGCGCTCCAGAAGTCGAGACCCGCCTGGATCAGGCTCGCCGCGAGATAGGCCCCGAGCATGAAGAACGACCCGTGAGTGAGATTGGGGATCCGCATCAAGCCGAAGATCAGCGAGAAGCCCGCGGACAGCAGGAACAGGAGGCCGCCCAGCGTGACGCTGTTGACGGCCAGTACGAGCCACAGGCTCATGGCCGGGGGAGCGGATCAGCTCTTCATGGGCGGGTAGTCGCGCGAGTAGACCGGCTGGGCGAGGAACCACTTCTCGTCGTAGGTCCAGAACTGGCTCACCTTCGGGTACGTCTTGATCGTGGTGTTGACGAGCTTGTCGCCCTTCCGCTCGCAGCGCCGGATGTAGAAGCTGCCCACCACGTTGCCGAAGTGGTCGAAGGTGAACGGCCCGCGGGGCGTGTCGGTGAGCGAGACCGCGCGCAACGCCTGGTTCATCGCCTCCCGGTCGTCGGTCTTGCCACCGGTCTTCTCGAGCGCGGCCTCCGCGACCTGACCATTGATGTAGAGGCCGGCCGCGTAGAGTCCGGGGATGTTGCCGTAGTCCCGGACCATGCCCTCGATGAACCGCTTGTTGCTCGGGGTGTCGAGATCGCCGGTGTAGGCCGAGCACGAGATCAGCCCGATCGCCTCGTCTCCGAAGCTCTTGAGCAGCGCGTCGTCGCAGGCGGGACCGCCGCCCAGGACGGGCAGCTTGAGCCCCTGGTCTTTGTATTGCTTCATGAATTTGAGGGGGTTCGATCCGGCGAAGCCCTGGACGACCGCGTCGACGCCGCTGATCTGCGCGAGGTAGGGCGTGTAGTCGGGCGTCGACAGCGGCGGCCACAGCTTCTTCACCACCCGGCCGCCCGCGTCCTCGAAGACCCGCTGGAATCCGGCCATCTGCTCGTGACCGAACGCGAAGTCGTCGGCGATGGTGATGACCCGCTTGAACTTCAGCTCCTTGGCCGCGTAGTCGGCGAGCGGGTGCATGTTCTGGGACGACGTCGCGGAGGCGCGGATGAAGTACGGATTGGGCCGCCGCTGCGTCATGTCCTCGGCGGCGGCCAGGCTCAGGACCGGCACCTTGGCCTGCGCGGTGTAGTCGGTGATCGCGAGCAGCTCGAAGGCGGCGAGGGGACCGAAGATCATGTCCACGTTGTCGCGCTCGACGAGCTCCTGGGTCTTGGTCTTGGTGCCCGCGGGGTTGCCGCCGGTGTCGGCCACCACCAGGTCGATTTTGCGGCCGGCCAGCGTGTAGTTGCGGTCCTTGAAGAAGCGCAGCGTGCCCTGCTCCATCTGGATGCCGCCCTGGGCGAGCGGGCCGGTCTTCACGGTGAGCAGGCCGATGCGGACCGGCTTGCTCTGCGCCCGGGCCCGAGTGGGCAACCCGGCCGCGGCGAGGACCGTGCTCCCAACCAGAAAGGAACGGCGAGTGACTGTCGGCGACATTGCTGCCTCCTGTTTCTGTGTGGCCTACGCCTGGCGGGTCACCTCGACGGTCGCGCTTTCCTCGGTCATGCGCCCCCCGACGGGTACGTGGCGGAGCTGGTTCCAGACCCGGTCGACGTCGGCGAGCACCGCCTCGTCCGGCCGCTCGATGTCGATCGGGGTCGCGGTGGGCACCCAGCACGGCCGGCCGGTCACCCAGAACACCTCGGTGCGATTGCCCTCGGGATCGAAGAAGTAGCAGCCGATCGCGCTCGCGTGATTGACGATGCCCTCGATCCGGTAGCCCTGGTCGATCAGGCGCCGGCGCATCACTCGCAGGTCGTCGAGGCTGCCGACCCGCATCGAGATCTGGTTGATCAGGTGGGGATCGGCCGGATCGGGCCGCCCGCCCATGAGCGCGATCTCGTGATCGACCGTGTCCGGGTCCGCGCTGAGGAACACCACCCCGGCGCGCCAGTTCTGCTTGGTCACGCGCATGCCCATGACGTCCCGGTAGAACGCGACCATCCGCTCGAGGTCGCGCACGTAGATCCCGACGTGACCCAGCCCCAGCACCCTTGCCATGGCTCGTCCTCCCCGTCGCGGCCTCGAGCGCCCGCCGACGGCCAGAAAATACTCCTATCGGCGGCCGCGCGCCCGACCCGCTTTCCGGGCTGACGGGGGCTTGATCTTGAGGAGCCGGGCCGCGTTGAGGCCCATGATCTTCGCCCGGTCGGCCGCGGAAAGAAAGGTCGCCCCGCCCACGAACCCGCGGGGATCGTACATCCCCATGTCGTAGGGATAGTCGGTGCCGACCAGGACGTGGTCGGCGCCCCACAGGTTCACGAGGTGGCGGAGCTGGGTGCGGTCGAACACGATCGTGTCGAAGTAGACGCGGGCGAGCGACCGGCGCGGGGTGTTCTTGAGCACCGTCCGCGCGTCCACGCGCGCGCCCCACACGTGATCCATCCGCGCCGGATAGTGCGCGATGTAGCCGCCCCCGTGCGCGGCCACCAGCGTGAGCTTCGGGAACCGCTCGAGGACCCCGTCGAAGACGAGGTGCCCGAGCGCGACGGTGGTCTCGAGCGGGTTGCCGATCACGTTGGTGAAGTAGTGATCGGTGAGGCGCTCTCCCTGGGTGAAGCCGTTCGGGTGCATGAAGAGCACCGCGTCCAGCTCCTGGGCCTTCTTCCAGAACTGGTCGCGGCCGCGGGAGACCTCGGCTCCGACCACGTTGGTGCCGATCTCGGCGCCCCGGAAGCCGAGCTGGGTCATGCAGTAGGCGAGCTCCGCGGCGGCCACATCGGGCGCTTGCAGGGGCACGTGGGCGAGAGCGACGAACCGGTCCGGATGCGCCTTCACGATGGAGGCCAGGTGCTCGTTGACCGAGCGGCTGACCTTGGCGGCCAGCTCGGGCGGAAGCCAGTACTGGAAGTGAAAGGGCGAGGGCGAGATGGCCTGGACGTCCACCCCCATCTTGTCCATGTCGCGTAGCCGCTGCTCCACCGAGGTGAGGCAGGACCAGACGTTCTCCATCTGCTTGCGATTGGTCGCGCGGGAGAGCTCGTTGGAGTAGCGCGACGAGGGCTCCCGATCGGGCGAGAGCAGATGCTTCACCATCTCGTCCGCGGCCGGGTGATGCACGTGGCAGTGGATGTCGACGCAGAAGGGTCGACGGCCGCCGGTCTGCCGTCGCGAGCCGCCACCCCGGGCGGCGTCGCCTGGACACGTGAAGAGCATGGGTCTCCTCTCTGTCGCGAGTTGCCGGGAGTCTAGGCGCGCGTGGGGCTCGCTGTCAAAGGCGTCGTGTATAGTGGCGCCCATGGAGCCCGCTCTCGTTCGGACGGAGCGTGCGCTTCCCTCGAGGGTCGCCGGCCGTCAGCCGGTCGGGGCTCGGACCGCCGGGGCCCTGGCCATCGGCGCGCTGGCCTTCGGCGCCCTGGCGATCGGAGCCGTCGCCATTGGCCGGCTGGCCATCAACCGGCTCCGGGTGGGCCGGGCCGAGCTCAGGTCGCTGAAGATCGCCGATCTCGAGGTGGAGCGCCTACGGGTCCACACCCTCACCGTCCTCGACCGGCCGGATGGGGGCAGGCCCGACGCGTGATCACGTCGCGCGGGTGGTCGTTACCGCTGCTCGGTTCTCAGAGGGGGATCGCGAGCAGCGTGTCGGTGCGGCTGCTGTCGCAGACGACGATGCGCTCGCGAAGGCGCAGCGTCCCGTGGTCCTCCACGAGGGCGTCGAGGTAGCGGCCGGTGGCGAAGATCGCGGTGTCGCCGTTGCGCATGATCCGCGCCACCAGGAACGGGGTCTCCGCCCGCACCACCCCATCGGACTCGGACAGGATCGCGGGCAGCCCGAGCAGGTGGCGGTAGGTGTGACGCTCGTAGATGTTGGCCTCGCGCAGGGCCGAGACCCGGTCGCGGAGCATCCCGATCGAATCGGCGTAGACGATGCCGGCCTCGAGTCCGCGCCGATGGTTGTCGGCCGAGGTGATCTTGTAGACGCAGCGGTCCGTGAAGAAGCCGGGCCACTCCTCCAGCCGGTCGTCGTCGATGGCGCGCGCGTAGTCGGCGTTGAGCTGGGCGAGCTGCGCCAGCAGGCTCGACGCCGAGTCCATCAGGGCCACGTCAGTAGTCCATGTAGCGACGGTAGGCCTTCCAGAAGCCGCGGACCGAGGCCTCGGTGGCGCGCGTCTCCTGCGATTCGGTCCCCTCGCCGCCCATGTTGACCACCGAGACCTCGTCCGGCGCCGCCGCGGCGCCGCGCTGGACGAACCCGCCCACGCAGCCGTCCTCCATCGAGACGTAGCCGGCGGGGCCCACCAGGTTGGCCTGCTTGAGCCTGAGCCCGCGCAGGTCGCGGCTGTCGTCGGCGAAGCCGAGATAGGTCCAGTGCAGCTCCATCCCCCCCGTGCCCTTGGGCAGCACCTGACGCACCGCGATCGAGTTGTAGATCTGCTGCACCACCAGGTTCGGGAACACGGTGAGGATCTGGAGCTTGACGCCGTCGCCGAACTCGTCCACCGCGTCGAGCAAGCTCGGGTCGGCGAGCCGGTAGCCGTCCTTCTCCGAGCGGATGCCCTGCTCGCGGTAGGCGGTGCTGACCGCGTCGTCGGCCCGGTCGATCGTGTAGCTCGCGTGGTGGCCGCCGTCGGGGCTGACCACGATGCCGCCGGACTGGGTGAGGCGGGTGATGCGAAAGGTGCCGAAGAAGGCGT
>DATMMH010000123.1:0-7618 GCA_035569855.1 Candidatus Dormiibacterota bacterium | reverse complement strand
CGTTCTGGAGCGTGTTGGCCAGCGTGCCGATCCCGTACTCACCGACGTCGAAGGCGTTGCGGTGAAAGTAGGTCGGGCGCGGATCGCCGTACGGCACCACCATGTCCGCGACCGAGGCCCGGTAGAGGATCGGGCGCTCCCGCCCCTGATCCTCGTAGGAGACCGTGTGGATCACGAGACCCTCGCGGGGCGTGAACCCGATCCGCATCCGCCACTTCTGCCAGCGCAGCTCGTGACCGGCCAGCTCGAAGCTCGGGCCCTCGGGCTGTCGGATCTCCACCGGCTTGAGGCCCGACCGCTCCCCCGCCGCCTCGGGCGAGTAGTTGCCGTCCTCCGGGGGCAGCGGGACCACGCCCCCGTCCTCGACCGCGACCACCTTCATCTCGTTCAGGTCGACGACCGTGAGCAGGTTGGCGATCGGCCGGGCGTAGCCGTTGTCCTGCGCGTGCCGCCGCACCCACGTGAGCGCGCGGACGAGCCGGCGCCCCTCGTCCGCGGGAAAGCCGAAGTTACCCGCCGACCACGAGTCCACCATGGCGAGGCTCAGGTCGGTGACCCCGCGCCGGCGCATGGCCTCCTGCCAGCGCGGGTCGGCCCGCACCGCCGCCTCGCATTCGACGAACTCGTCGAGGACGATCGCGGGCTGCGCCCAGGGGACGTGCTCCCACGACAGCACGCGCCCCTGCGACAGCGAGACGACCGCCTCGTACGTCTTCCCCGCCGCGCCGTCGATCAGCACCACGAAGGCGGCCCGCTCCACCGCCTCGCCCGGGCGGTGCGCGAGCACCACCTTCTTGGCTGGCTCGTGCAGCATGATGAAGATGACCCGGACCCGAGCTCCGAGCGTTCGCTCCGCGCGCGCGATCTCCCACGCGCGCTCGACCTCGGCCGCGCTCAGGGGATCCAGCGGATGGAGGAGCGGCGTGGTCTCGGTCGTGGTCGGCGCCATGGAGGAGTCTCCCTTTTCCTGCCGGGCCGATCGCCGGCCCTATCGCGGTTACAGATCCCGGATCGGCCGCACCTCGATCGAGTGGTTGCCCACCCGCACCAGCGGGTGGGCGAGCGCGATCGCGACCGCCTCGTCGAGACTCGCGACCTCCACCACGGTGTAGCCGCCCAGCTGCTCCGTGGTCTCCGCGAACGGGCCGTCCGTGGCTACCGGTTTGCCGCCGGTCATCCTGATCGTGACCGCGCTACTGGTCGGCAGCAGCGGGTCGCCGGCCAGGTGGATCCCGCGCTTGCGCAAGGCCTCACTGACGTCGATGGCCTGGCCGCGAATCGCGAGCCGCTCCGGCTCGGGCCGCGCCTCCCACTCCTTCTCGTTCCGGTACATGAGCAACAGGTAGCGCATCGCCCGATGTCCTCTACCCCCCGGCGGCCAGGCTCGGACTCGGCATCGCGGCCGGGGCCAGGCCGGGCGGGCGGAACGTGATGGCGATGGCCACCGCTCCGAGACCGATGCCGCACGAGCCGATGAACAGCCAGAAGTAGCTGCCGAACGTGTCGTAGAGCCAGCCGCCGGCCCACGGCCCGAGCGCCATGCCCAGGGTGGAGACCAGCGCGACCGCGCCGAACGCGGTTCCCATGATCCGGGCCCCGAAGTACTCGCGGACGAGGATCGCGTAGAGCGGCATGACCCCACCGTACGCGAAGCCGAACACCACCGCCAGCGCGTAGAAGCTGCCGAGCTCGCGGGTGAAGATGTAGAGGCTCACCGCCGTCGCCTGGGCGACGAGCCCCACCAGCAGGGTGCGCTTCGCGCCGACGCGGTCGGCCACCAGCCCGCAGATGATCTTACCCGCGAGCGAGGACAGTCCGGCGACGCTCAGCACGGTGACCGCGGCCATCGCGGGCACGCCGCGATCGATCGCGTGGGTCACCATGTGGAAGATCGGGCCCGAGTGGGCCGCGCAGTACGCGAAGTAGGTGAGCGCGATGGCCGCGAACTGCGGCGTGCGCAGCGCCTGCGCGGCGGTCAGCTCGAGACCGCCGGCCCCGGCCAGGGACCCCGCGCCGGCCGACGCCGGCCCGCTCGGGGGCTCGCACACGAGCAGCGCGGCGGGAATGATCAGGAGCCACGCGAGATTGCCGATCACCAGCATGGCGAGGCGCCAATCGTAGCTGGTGATGAGGAAGCGCGCGAGCGGCCCGACGGTGGAGGCGCCGAGGCCGGTCCCGGCCGAGACGAGCGCGACGGCGAGACTTCGATGCTGCGTGAACCAGCGGGTGGTCGTCGCGGTGAGCGGCGCGTAGAAGGCGCCCGAGGCCAGACCGACGAGCAGGCCGAACAGGATCTGGAACTGGCCCAGCGTGCTCGCCTGGCTCGCGCTCACCAGCCCCACGCCCAGCAGGCCGCCGCCGATGAGCAGGACCGTACGGGTGCCGAGCCGGTCGGAGAGCGCGCCCCAGAGGAACGAGCCGGCCCCCATGCAGAGCCAGGTGAGGAGCGCTGCGGTCGAGATCCCGGTCCTCGACCAGCCCATCGCTTCCGACATGGGCCGGAGGAATATGCTGAGCGAGAGCATCGCCCCGAACCCGACGCAGGTGACGAGGATGCCGACGCCGACGATGGTCCAGCCGTAGAAGAGCTTCATCGCGCGCATTGCGAGCACCCTATCACGGACGGCGCTGCAGGAGCTGGATCAGGTTGCCTTCCGGATCCCGGAGCGTCGCGATCGAGACAGTGTCGTAGTCGGTCGGCGGCTCGACGAACTCGACCCCAGCCGCCTTCAATCGCTTCCAGTCGGCCACGAGATCGTCGGTCGTCAGGCCGAGCATGTGCCGGGCCGGGTCGGCGTTGCGTCCACGGACGTCGCTATGCGTGCCCAGGCCGATCGAGGGCCCCCCGGCCTCGCCCAGGACCACGAAGCGCGGGGACTGGATGACCACCTTGAGGCCCAGCACGTCCCGGTAGAACGGCAGCAGATTGTTCAGATCCGCGCTCCAGATCGACGCGGCACTCAAACCCTTGATCATCTCGACCCTCCTGGGGAGTGGACCCCCGGTCTCGAGGGTCGCGTACTCCTTCGTACCATAGTCGCGCGAGGCGGCTCGGGATCGACAGATCCCGAGAACACCGGCATGCTGGACGAGGGTCGAGGGTCGCCGTCGATTTCGGGGCCTTCCGGACGACTATCGGGTGTCCCCATCCGAGCCGCGCCGAGGAGGGCCTATGAGGTACCTGTGTCTGGTCTATCTGGTCGAGAACGAGATGGCCACCATGTCCGAGAGTGAGTCGGACGCCTGCACCGACGAGAGCTTAGCGTACGATGAGGCCCTCCGGAGGAGCGGGCAGCTCATCCTGGCCCATGCCCTCGAGCGCGTCGAGACCGCGACGACGGTGCGAGTCCGGAAGGGGAAGCTCTTCACGACCGACGGCCCGTTCGCCGAGACCAAGGAGCAGCTGGGCGGATTCATCCTGATCGAGGCCCGGGACCTGAACGACGCCATCCAGGCCGCCTCGCGGATCCCGCTGGCGCGGCGGGGGAGCATCGAGGTGCGACCGATCAAGGAGCTCAAACCAGCCACGAGGAGGAACCGATGAAATTCATGTTCCTGATCTACCACGACGAGAAGACGCTGGACGCCTTGCCGGAGGGGGAGATGCGGACCCTCGTGGACTCGGCCCTCGACTACGACGAGGAGATCCGGCAGAGCGGCCACTACATCGTCTCGAACGCGCTGCAGCGCGCCCGGACCGCCAGGACCGTCCGTGTCCGCGGTGGCAAGGTGTCCACGACGGACGGGCCCTTCGCCGAGACGAAGGAGCAGCTGGGCGGCTTCTTCCTCATCGAGGCCAAGGACCTGGACGAGGCGTGCCGGGTGGCCTCGCGGTTCCCGCCCGCGCGGCTGGGGACCATCGAGGTGCGGCCGGTCCGGGAGCTGCAGCACTCCTAGCCGCGCACGCGGCGCGCCATGAGCGAGGACCCGATCGACCGCGCGCGCGAGATGGTGGACGCCGTCTATCGGCAGGACTCGCGCCGCGTCCTCGCGACCCTGATCCGGCTCCTCGGCGACTTCGACCTCGCCGAGGAGGCGATGCACGAGGCCTTCGCCGCCGCGGTGGAGCAGTGGCCGCGGGAGGGCGCGCCCGCCAGTCCCCGCGCCTGGCTCGTCTCCACCGGCCGCTTCAAGGCGATCGACGCCATGCGCCGGCGCGCCCGGTTCGACGCCTCGCAGACCGAGCTGGCCGATCGCCTGGCCGTCGAGGCCACCGATGCCGGGCCGCGCGAGGCCGAGGATATCGAGGACGACCGGCTCCGGCTGATCTTCACCTGCTGTCACCCCGCCCTGCCGCCGGACGCCCAGGTGGCCCTGACCCTGCGCGAGGTCTGCGGGCTGACCACCGAGGAGATCGCGCGCGCCTTCCTCACGGCTCCCCCGACACTCGCTCAGCGCATCGTTCGCGCCAAGGCGAAGATCCGCGACGCGCGCATCCCCTACGAAGTCCCGTCGCGCGTCGAGCTCCCGGACCGGCTCGACATCGTGCTCCACGTGGTCTACCTCGTGTTCAACGAGGGGTACTCGGCCTCCTCGGGCGAGTCGGTCACGCGGGCCGATCTCTCGGGCGAGGCCATCCGCCTGGGGCGGCTCCTGGTCGAGCTGCTGCCGGAGCCCGAGGCCGTCGGCCTCCTGGCGCTGATGCTGCTGCACGAGTCGCGCCGCACCGCACGCACCTCGCCCACCGGTGAGCTGATCCTGCTGGACGACCAGGACCGCTCGGTCTGGAATCGCGAGCAGATCGCGGAGGGCGCGGCGCTGGTGGAGCGCGCGCTCGCCTCGCGCCGCATCGGCCCGTTCACGCTCCAGGCGGCGATCGCGGCGGTGCACGCGGAGGCGGCCACCGCCGCCACGACCGACTGGGGCCAGATCGTCGGGCTGTACGACGTGCTGGCGCGCGCCGCGCCGTCGCCGGTGGTCGACCTGAACCGCGCCGCCGCGGTGGCGATGCGCGACGGCCCGGCCGCGGGTCTGGCCCTGATCGACGCGATCCTCGCCAGCGGCGAGCTGGCCGACTATCACCTGGCCCACTCGGCGCGGGCGGAGCTGTGCCGGCGGCTCGGGCGAACCGCCGAGGCCCGGGCCGCCTACGAGCGGGCTCTCGCCCTCGCGCGACAGGGGCCGCAGCGACGCTTCCTCGAGCGACGGCTGGGCGAACTGCTGGACTGAGGCGGGGCGATCTGGCAGGATCGTCCGGGCGATGGACGAGCCCGGAGGCCGCTCGATGCGCATGCCGCTGGAAGACGTCAAGGTCCTCGACCTGAGCCACGCGCTGGCCGGGCCGTTCTGCTCCACCATGCTGGCCGACTTCGGCGCCGACGTCATCAAGCTCGAGCCCCGGGAGGGAGGCGACATCGCGCGCGCCTGGGGCCCGCCGCTGCCCGGCGGCGAAACGTCCTACTTCGTGAGCCTGCACCGCAACAAGAAGGGCATCCAGGTGGACCTGAAGTACCCTGAAGGAAAGGATCTCTTCTTTCGGCTGGTGGACAAGTGCGACGTGGTGCTGGAGAACTACCGGGTGGGCGCCCTCGCCCGGCTCGGGCTCGGCTACGAGGCCGCGCGCGAACGGAACGCCGGCATCATCTACTGCTCGGTCTCCGGCTTCGGCCAGGACGGGCCCTACCGCGACCGCGCGGCGCTCGACCTCATCCTCCAGGCCGAGAGCGGCATGATCAGCACCACCGGCGAGGCGGGGGGGCACGGGGTGCGCTGCGGCGTATCCATCGCCGACATGACCGCGGGAATGTACGCGGCCTTCGGCATCATGCTGGCGTTGCGCGTGAAGGAGCGGACCGGCCGCGGCCAGGCCATCGACGTCTCCATGCTGGAGGGCCAGCTCTCGCTGCTCGGCGGCATGATCGGGGCCTACTTCGCCGACGGCGAGGTGCCGCTGCCGATGGGTACCGCCTACAAGGCGCTGCTGCCGTATCAGACCTTCCGCACCAGGACGCGCGACCTGGCCCTGGCCGTCGGCAGCGAGAAGCTCTGGAAGATCTTCTGCCCGACGATCGGCCGGCCGGACCTGGCCGACGATCCGCGCTACCGCACCAACGCCGACCGGGCCCGGAACCGGGACACCCTGATCCCGACGCTGCAGGAGGTATTCCTGACGCGCACGTACGAAGAATGGGAGCCGCGGCTGCTCGCCCAGGGCATTCCCATGGGCGCCATCAACACGATCCCCCAGGTGGTGGAGCATCCGCAGGTGATCGCGCGCGAAGCCCTGGTCGAGATGGCACACCCGCGCGCCGGCAAGGTCCGGATGGTCGGCGCGCCGGTGCGGCTCTCGGAGACGCCGGGCTCGGTGCGCACCCCCGCCCCGATGCTCGGCGAGCACACCGACCTGGTCCTGCGGCAGCTCCTGGGCCTCGACGCCGGGGAGATCGACGCCCTGCGCGCGGCGGGCGCCATCGGGCCGAAACGCTGAGCACGCGGGTCATTCGCTGACGGAGGCCGACCACCATGATCGTACCGCTCACCCTGGGTGACTTCCTCGAGCGCGCGGAGCACGTGTACGGCTCTCGCGAGGCCGTGGTGGACGAGCCGAGCCCGCCGGGCGGCGGCCTCGGCCGCATCACCTATGCCCAGTTCGGCGAGATGGCGCGGAGCCTCGCCGCCGCCCTCGACGATCTGCGCATCCCGGAGAACGCCCGCGTCGCCATCGTCTCCCCCAACGCGGCGCGCTTCCTCGTCAGCCTGTTCGGGGTCAGCGTGTTCGGTCGCATCCTGGTGCCGGTGAACTTCCGGCTCAACGCCGAGGAGATCCGCTACATCATCGAGCACTCGGGCTCGTCGGTGCTGCTGGTCGACCCCGAGCTCGACGAGTCCCTCCGGCACATCCCGGTCGCGCACCGGTTCGTGCTCGGCGCGACGACCGACCCCCAGCTCTTCCTCCGGAAAGGCGCGGCGCCCCGGCTCCGGGTCACCGACGAGAACGCCACCGTCTCGATCAACTACACCTCGGGCACCACCGCGCGGCCCAAAGGGGTGCAGCTCACCCACCGCAACTTCTGGCTGAACGCGGTCACGTTCGGCTGGCACCTGGCCCTGACCGACCGGGACGTGTACCTGCACACCCTGCCCACCTTCCACTGCAACGGCTGGGGCATGCCGTACGCGGTCACCGCGATGGGCGCGCGCCAGGTCATCATCCGCAAGATCGACGGCGAGGAGATCCTGCGGCGGGTCGAGGGCGAGGGCGTCACCCTGTTCAACTGCGCGCCCGCGGTGATCGCCGCGGTGCTGGACGCCGCCACGGCCCGGCGCGACAAGGGCGTGGCGGTGCCGGGACGCGGGCGGGTGCGCGTAGTCATCGCGGGAGCGCCACCGCCGTCCCGCACCATCGAGCGCATCGAGGCCGAGCTGAGCTGGGAGTTCATCCAGATCTACGGGCTCACCGAGACGGCTCCGCTCCTCACCATCAATCGCGCGCCCGCGGAGTGGGACGGGCTCGACGCGGCGGAGCGGGCGCGTCGGCTCGCCCGCGCGGGCGTGCCCGCGGTGGGCGTGCGAATGTGCGTGGATGGGGAGGGCGAGGTCCTGGCACGAGGCAACCACGTCTTCGAGGGCTACTGGAACCAGCCCGAGGAGACGGGCAAGGCCATCAGGGACGGCTGGT
>DATMMH010000122.1:0-3387 GCA_035569855.1 Candidatus Dormiibacterota bacterium | reverse complement strand
CTCCGGTGACCTGCAGAAGCAGATCGAGGCGGGAGCGCCGGTTGACGTCTTCCTCTCGGCCGCGCAACGGCAGATGGACGAGCTGGAAAAGCAGAACCTGATCGTCGTCGCCAGCCGTCGAGCCTTCGCCCGCAACGTGCTCACCGTGGTCAAGCCCGCCGACTCCCGGATCGACATCACCAAGCCCGCCGACCTGCTCGAATCACGGGTGGGCCGCATCGTGATCGGCAGCCCCAAGACGGTGCCCGCCGGGCAGTACGCGGAGGAGAGCCTGCGGGCGCTGGGCCTGTGGGAACGGCTCCTGCCCAAGATCGTCTTCTCGGAGAACGTGCGCCAGGCGCTCGACTACGTGGCCCGGGGCGAGGTGGACGCCGGATTCGTCTACACCACGGACGCGGTGTCGCGCGCCCAGGGAGTGAAGGAAGCGTTCCGGCCGCCGGACGACAGCTACCGGCCGGTCGTCTATCCCGGCGCGGTGGTGACAGCGTCGAAGCAGCCCGCGCTCGCGCAGACGTTTCTCGATCTCCTCGGCGGTCCGCCGGGTCGGACCGCGCTGAGCCGCTTCGGCTTCCAGCCGCCGCCGGCCGGCGCGCGCTGATCACGGCCGGGCGCATTCCCCTGAGCTCCAACGCCCCGATCACCCTCGGCCCCGGTGTCCACTGGACCGGGGCCCAGCGCGACGTGCTCGGCGGCGACCTCCGCGGGCACGTCGAGCTCGAGAACCTCGCGTCGGCGCCGCACCTCTACGGGCTCGGCCCGCTCGAAGGGCTACGCGGCGAGGTCACGATCTTCGAGAGCGTGCCGTCCATTGCCCGGATCGAGCAGGAGACGGTGGTGACCAGCGCGAGCTGGAGCGCGCGCGCCTGCTTCCTGGTCTGGGCGCAGGTGCCGGCCTGGTTCGAGCGGGTGAGCGATGCCGTCCCGGCGGGTCTCGACGGCATCGAGCGGGAAGTGATCGCGCTCGCCCAAGGGGCGGGCCTGGATCCGGCGCGTCCGCTGCCGTTCCGTGTCCGTGCCACCGCGGTCGAAGCCACGCTCCACGTTCTCGACAAGCGTGACGGCCTGCCCCACAATCCGGAGCGACACGAGCAAGCGAAGGTGCGGCGGACGCTGGAGCGCGCGCCGGTCGAGCTGGTCGGCTTCTACTCACGGCAGCATCGCGGAATCTTCACCCCGGGAGAGTCGAACGTCCACGTGCACGTGCGGACGGCTGACGGCCGGATGTCCGGCCATCTCGAGACGATCCGCCTGGCGGCGGGGGCCCAGGTCGCGGTTCCCGCGCCGGGTTGGAGTCAGCAGGCCCCCGGTAAGCCCACGGCAGCGCCAAGGAGGCGGACATGCGGCTGAGCGCACGCAACATCATCAAGGGCAAGGTACTGGAGGTGACGCTCGGCGCCACCACCGCTCACGTCAGGATCGACGTCGGCGGGGGCACGGTGATCACGTCGTCCATCACCAACGAGGCGGTCGCGGCGCTCGCGCTCAAGGTCGGCGACGCGGCCTACGCGGTCATCAAGGCTTCCGACGTCATGGTGGGCAAAGACTGAGCGTGCTCTCCGCCGCGCGCGCGATCCTGGCCTTGGCCGCGCTCGTCCTGCTCGCGAGTGCCGCGCCCGCCGCCGACACGCGCAGCGTCACCGACGCGGCGGGCCGGCGTGTGGAGGTGCCCGCGCGCATCGAGCGCGTCCACGCGGCGGGCGGGCCGGCGAGCATCTTCCTCTATACGCTCGCGCCGGAGAAGATGCTCGGCTGGAACCGCCCGCTGAGCCCGGAGGAGCGGGTCTTCGTCGCCCCGCGCTACGCGGACCTGCCCACGCTCGGCCGGCTCACCGGGCGCGGGAACACCGCCAACGTGGAGGTGGTGCTGGCCGCGCGGCCCGACCTGATCTTCGACTACGGGTCGCTGACCGAGACCTATCGCTCGCTCGCCGATCGCATGCAGCGGCAGCTCGGGGTGCCCTACCTGCTCTTCGACGGGAGCTTCTCCGCCATCCCGGGCGTCTACGCGCGGGTGGGCGAGCTGCTCGGGGCGGGCGACCGAGGCCGCGAGCTCGGCCGGTTCGCCGAGCGCCTGCTCGCCGAGACCGACCGGCGGGTGGCGCGGGTGCCCGTCTCCCGGCGGCCCGCCGTGTACTACGCGCGAGGTCCCAAGGGGCTCGAGACCGCGGCAGGCGGCTCCATCAACGTGGAGAGTCTCGAGCGGCTGGGCGCGCGCAACGTGGCCGCGAAGCTCGGCGGCGGGCTGGCCGCCGTCTCGCCGGAGCAGGTACTGGCCTGGGATCCCGAGATCATCATCGCGGGCGATCCCGCCTTCGTGGCGTCTGTGCGTACCGATGCGCTCTGGAAGAACGTCCGGGCCGTCCGGGAGGGCCGGGTCTACCTCGTCCCGCAAGTGCCGTTTCCATGGGTGGACGCCCCGCCGTCGGTCAACCGGCTCATCGGGCTCAAGTGGCTCGGGCGCATCTTCTATCCGGACCAGTTCCCCGAGGACCCGCGGCAGGAGACGCGGGCCTTCTACACGCTCTTCTATCACCAGGCGCCGACCGAGGCGCAGCTCGACGCCCTTCTGGCGGGGCTCGAGCGCCCGCGCCCCTGACTTCCGCGCCTCCGGCGGTCGCGCCCGTCCGTCGCGAGGCGCTCGGGTTCCTGTTTGCGAGCGCGCTGCTCGTGGTTCTCGTGCTGGTGGCCTTCTCGATCGGGCGCTACCCGGTCACGCCGGGCCAGCTCTGGACCCTGCTCTGGGCCAAGCTCACCGGCGCACCGATCACGCTGCCGGCGGTGATGGAGACCGTGGTCTTCCGCGTGCGTGGGCCGCGGGTGCTCTCGGCCATCGCGATCGGCGCCACGCTGGCCGCCGCCGGCTCGGCCTACCAGGGGCTCTTCCGCAACCCGCTCGTCTCGCCCGACATCCTCGGCGTCTCCTCCGGGGCGGCGCTCGGGGCGACGATCGGCATCTATCTCTCGTGGGGCGTGGCCGGCATCCAGGGTCTCGCGTTCGCGCTGGGGCTGCTCGCGGTCGGGGCGGTCTACGCGGTCGGCGCCTCCCTGCGGCGCCACGATCCGGTGCTGGTGCTGGTGCTCGCCGGCATCGTCATCGGCACGCTGCTCGGCTCCTGCATCTCGCTGCTGAAGTACCTGGCCGATCCCTACAATCAGCTTCCGGCCATCACCTTCTGGCTGCTGGGCAGCCTCTCGTCCATCACGGTCGTGGATCTCCTGTCGATCCTACCTGGGGTGCTGGTGGGCCTGGTCCCACTCTGGCTCCTCCGCTGGCGCATGAACGTGATGACGCTCAGCGAGGAGGAAGCCCTCACCCTCGGCGTGGACACGCGCCGCACTCGGCTGATCGTGATCGCGGCGGCCACCCTCATGACCGCGGCGGTGGTC
>DATMMH010000121.1:0-17690 GCA_035569855.1 Candidatus Dormiibacterota bacterium | reverse complement strand
GACCACCGCGAAGCCGCGCCGGGCCAGCTCTCCCGCGTGACGGCCGTATCCACAGGGGATATCGAGGATTCGCGCGCCGGGAGACAGATCCAGGCTTCGCAACAGGAAGTCGACCTCGGCGCGGGTCTGGCGGGGCGGTTTCTCGTCTCGCAGCTGCGCGAGGTAGCCGGCGTCGAAGAAGCGCGTGAACCACTCCGGACGCCGTCTCATCGCCCCAAGCCGAGCCATTGGCGGCGTAGTATACTCCGCCGTGGTGATGAGCCGGCTTCACGACGCAGCGCGCACCGAGGCCCGCGGCATCGGGGTGTCCGTCATTCTCTCCGCGGCCCTGCGGCGCCGCCTGCCCGGAAGCGTGGACGGCCCCCAGCGCTATACGCTGGCCGCCGGTGCCACGCTGGCGGACCTGCTCGCCGCCGTGGGCCTCGACCCCGCCGCCGACCTGACCGCGGCGGTGGACGGCGAGCTGGCCGAGCCCACCACCCCCCTGCGCGACGGCGCAGAGGTGATGCTGCTCGCGGCGATGGAAGGAGGAGCCGCAGCCAAGGCATGAGGAGCCGCAGCCAAAGGCGAGGCGACAATAAGAAAGGCTTTCAAAGGTAGTCAGCAGTAAACGCAGTCAGCCAGCAGTAAACGTAGTCAGCAGCAGAACCCCCTAAACCCCTCACCGAAGCGAGGATGAAATGGCTCAACTGACGATCCCCCTCGACGCGAAGCGCTTTGCCACCGGGATGACCTGGAAGGACTACATGGGCCAGATGGGCGACACCCGGGCCCGCACCGAGCAGAACTACGCCAACTCCAAGCTGACCGACGAAGAGCAGAAGTTCTTCGGCGGCGTCACCGGCGTCAAGTACGTGATGATGCTCGCGGAGAACTGGTGCGGCGACGTGCACCGCAATTCGCCGCTGATCGCCCACATCTGCGAGGCGATGCCGGGCTGCGATCTGCGGGTGTTCCTCCGCGACCAGGTCCCGGACCTGCGCGACACGTTCCTGAACAACGGCTACCAGTCCATCCCGGTGGTGGTGTTCTTCGACAAGGACTGGAACGAGATCGGCCGCTGGATGGAGCGCGCGCACGGCGCGACCGGCGCGGCGACCGGCATCCGGGCCCGGACGCTGGGCGCGGTGCCCCAGGGCGCGTCCAAGGAGCAGCAGGACGCGGCGATGAACGAGTTCCGCAAGCAGGTCCAGGCCGAGTACGACAAGCCGGGTGGGGCGCTGTGGCGCGCCGCCGCCGCCGAGGTGAAGCTGCTCCTCGAGGCGCGGGCCGGCGCCAAGAAGTAGCGTCGGACTCACGTAGGTGCGTCCACGGAGGCCTCGATGACGGTCGAGCTCGGCATGTTCACCATGCCGTTTCACCATCCGGATCGGGACTACACCGCGATCCTCGAGGAGGACCAGGAGGCCATCGTCCTGGCCGACCGGCTCGGCTTCACCGAGGCCTTCGTGGGCGAGCATTTCTCGTCGTGGAGCGAGCGCATCACCTCGCCCCTCATCTTCTTCGCGTCACTGATTCCCCGGACCACCCAGATCCGCTTCGGCACCGGGGTCATCAACCTGCCCCAGCTACACCCGGCCACGGTGGCCGCGCACGCCGCGATGTTCGACCAGCTCTGCCGGGGCCGCTTCATCATGGGCATCGGCCCCGGCGGCCTCGTGAGCGATCTGGAGATGTTCGACGTGGGCCAGGCCGAGCTGCGCCCGCAGATGGTCATCGAGTCCATCGAGACCGTGCTCAAGCTCTGGGCCCAGGACCCGCCCTACGAGATCGACGGGCGGTTCTGGAAGATCTCGCTGAAGAACGGCGTCTGGCCCGAGTTCAAGGTGGGCTACGTGCCGCGGCCCTATCAAAAGCCGCACCCGCCCATCGCGCTCTCGCTGCTCACGCCCAACTCCAGCAGCGCGGCCACCGCGGGTGAGCGTGGCTGGATCCCGGTCTCCGGCCAGTTCTTCCACCGGCGCTACCTGCGCGGGCACTGGGAGAAGTACGTCGAGGGCTGCGAGCGCGCCGGCCGTCGCCCGGACCCGAATCTATGGCGGGTTTCCCGGAGCGTCCTCGTGACCGAGAGCGACGCGCAGGCCGAGGACTACCTGGCCGATCCCGACAACGGGCTCTCGTTCTACTACCGGTTCTTCCATCACAGCTTCTCGAAGGGGCGGAAGGCGCTCTTCATGCTGAAGCCGGATCTGCTGATCCCCGACGAGGACGTCACCGAGGACATGATCAAGCGTGCCCTCGTCATCGCGGGCAGCCCCCGGCGCGTGCTCGAGCAACTGGTGGCCCTGCGCGAGGAGACCGGCCACTTCGGCACGCTCCTGATGGGCGGCCACGACTGGGATCAGCCCGCGCTCTGGCGCCGCTCGATGGAACTGCTGGCCACCGCCGTCATGCCCAGGTTCTCGCAGCACGCGGAGGCTCCGCGCGCGTGAAGGTCGCCACCTGGCGCGGCGGGAGCCGGTTCACGCTCGACGAGGCGCCCGATCCCGTCGCGGGTCCGGGGCAGGTGGTGGTGGACGTGGCCGCCGCCGGCATCTGTGGCACCGACGTGCACGCCACCCAGGGCCTCTTCCCGTGGACGCCGCCCATGGTGCTCGGCCACGAGTACTCGGGCGTGGTGCGAGACGTGGGCCGCGGCGTCAACCGACGCCTCATCGGAAGGGCAGTCGCGTGCGAACCCTCATACGGCTGTGGCGCGTGTCTGCAGTGCAAGAACGGCCGCATCAGCCAGTGCGCCAAGGCCACGCGGGTGGGCGGCTTCGCCGAGCGCGCCGCGCTGCCGGCCGCCTGCGTGCACCCCTTGCCGAAGGGGCTCGATCCCGTCACCGCCGCGCTCGCCGAGCCGGCCGCCTGCTGCCTGTCGGGGCTCGAGATGTTCCGGATGCCCCGCACCGCGACGGTGGTGGTGATGGGCGGCGGGATCATGGGGCTCCTCACCATGGTGCTGGCCCGCCGCCGGGGCGCCGCGCGCCTGATCCTCTCCGATCCGCTCGAGGAGCGGCGTGAGATCGCCCGCAAGCTCGGCGCGCGGGTAGTGGTGGATCCCACCCGCGAGAGCCTGCACGAGCGGGTGATGGCGCTCACCGGCGGGCGCGGCGCCGAGGTGGTCTGCGAGGCGGTGGGCAAGCCGGACCTGGTCGCTGAAGCCTTCGCAATGGTGAAGCCGACCGGCGTCCTGCAGCTGGTCGGTGTGAACCCCAAGGGCAGCCGCATGCCGATCGACCTCTTCGACGTCCACTTCCGGGAGATCCGCATCCACGGCGCCTACGGCCGCGGCACCGCCTTCCGCCGCGCGCTCGCGATGCTCCCGAGGCTCGGCGTCAAGCGCCTCGTGGGCGCGAAGTTCCCGCTCGCGCGCATCGAGGAGGCCTTCGCCCACGCCACCGCCGGTCGCGGGGCGAAGACGGTGATCATCTTCTAGGAAGACTGGGCCCGCTGCGCGTTGATTCCACGCCAGGGTTCGGCAATCGATCGGGCATGCTCCACGGTGACGCGTCCGGCCTTCACCGCGAGCCGACACGGGCTGAGCGCGGTCAGCACTTCCTCGGGACGATCGGTGTCCCAGACGACGAGGTCGGCCGGTGCGCCCGCGAGCAAACCGTACCCGGGCAGACGCAGGATACGCGCCGGGTGCGTGGTGATCATGTCGAGGACCTGGCGCAACTCGGGCTCGGCTCCCATGTGCGCGCCCACCGCCACGAGGTAGCCCATGAGCGGCAGCCCCGCAGTGCCGACCGGAGTGAACGCATTCCGCACGTTGTTGGTGGCGGCGGCCACCGTGACGCCCGCTGCGAGCAGCCGCTTGACCGGCGCCAGCCCTCGCCGTGGTGATCGCACGTCCCTGCGCCCCATCAAGTAGAGATCGGTGGCGGGCAGCACGATGACCGCGATCCCCGCCTGGGCGAGCGTGCGGGCCAACGCGTCCTGCTCGTCGGGCGGCAGCGCGGCCATCTCGCTCATGTGCCCGAGCGCCACGCGCCCCTGCCACCCGCGCCGCACCGTCTCCGCCGCGATGTAGCGCGCGTGCAGATGCTGGGGCTCGTCGAAGAAGTCGGTGTGGAAGTCGACGTCCACGCCGAATTCGGCGGCCAGATCGAACACGATGTCGATGTGGCGACGCGCGTCGGTGTCGTTGTAGGGGACGCCCCCCACCAGGTCGGCGCCCGCCCGCAGGGCCTCGCGCAGGAGCGCTTCGGTGCCCGGCGCCTGGAGGATGCCTTCCTGGGCGAAGGCGCAGAGCTGCAGGTCGATCGCGGGCGCGTACTCGAGCTTGAGCGCGGCGAGCGCCTCGAAGCCCATCAGCCCGACGATGGGATCCACCTCGGCGTGGCTGCGCATGGCGGTGGTGCCCTGGCGTATCGCCTGATCGAGCACCCGGCGCGCGCGGGCCTGGATGTCCTCGCGGGTGAAGCCGCGCTTGGCCTCCCCGGTCACCCGCAGGGCCTCGGCGAGCGAGCCCTCGCGGCTCGGGGCGCGGTCGTTCAGGAGGGCTTTGTCGAGGTGGATGTGGGCCTCCACCAGCCCTGGCGTCACCGCGCGGCCCTCGCAGGCGATCTCGCGCGCGGCCGAGCGGCCCGCGAGCGACCCGATCTCCGCGATGCGCCCGGCGCGGCAGCCAAGGTCGACGACGCATCCGTCGGGCAGCCGGCACTCGCGCATCAGCAGATCGAGCGGCGTGGTCATATCGGGCGGGACACGACCGCGGCCAGCGCGGTCAGGGCCTGCTCGAAGCAGGCGAGCGGCGCGCGCACCGTGCCCGCGCCGATCTGTCCGGTGCCGGGCCGGCGGCCCGCGATCCCGGTGTTGATGAGCGGCGTGATCCCGGTGGCCACCACGCGGCGGACGTCGATGCCCACCGGCGCACCGCGATCGTCGAGCGTCGGGATTCGGAAGTGCGGGTGCTCGCCCTGGGTGATCTCGGCCATCTCCTCGGTGACCGCGATGGCCTCGCGCAGGCCACCCGCGCCCACGAAGCCCGCCACCGCGGGCGAGGCGGCCATCGCGAAGCCGCCGAGGCCGATGGTCTCCACGATCGCGCTGTCGCCGATGTCCGGGTTGGCGTCGTCGGGCCCGAAGCCGGGGAAGTAGAGGCCGTGGGGGACGTTGACCGGCGCGGTGAGCCAGCGATCTCCCAGACCGGCCACCCGGATGCCGAAGTCGGTCCCGTTCCGCGCCATCGTGACGACCAGCGTGGACGGGCCCAGGCCGAGGCACGGGTCGGTCGACGCCTTGCCCGCGGCCATCGCCAGGTTGAGAAAGAACTGGTCGTTGCCGCCGATGAACTCGGCGAGCCGCGCGATGGCGGGGGCGTCGCCGGTGGCGCGCGCGATGCCCGGCATCAGCGCGCGGGCCAGCAGGGCGGAGGCCGCCATGTTGCGCTGGTGCATCTCGTCGCCCATACGCAGAGCCTGGCCGATGAGCGCGCGCAGGTCCACGCCGGCGCCCGCTCGCAGGGCCGCCCCCAGCAGCGGCCCGGCCTCGGTGGCGAGCCACTCGAGCCGCCGGATCACGCGCTCGTCGTTGGCCCCGAAGCGGAGCACCGCGCCCAGGCCCTCGTTGATGGTGGCGAACGCCCGATTGCCTCCCGCGCGATTCTCCACCACGAAGACCGGCATGGACGCGGTGATGAGCCCGGTCATCGGCCCCACCCCGCCGTGACCGTGACAGGGCGCGAGCGTCACCGCGCCCCGCTCCACGAGGGCGCGCGCGGCGCGGTCGTCGTCGGCCCAGCCTTCGTAACGGATCGCGCACAGCACGGCGGCCTGCATCGTCGGGCAGGCGCGCGCCCAGTCGAGCGGGGGGCCGGCGTGGAGGACGAGGCGATCGGCGAGGCCCA
This sequence comes from Candidatus Dormiibacterota bacterium, assembly GCA_035569855.1. Classification (GTDB taxonomy): domain Bacteria; phylum Methylomirabilota; class Methylomirabilia; order Rokubacteriales; family CSP1-6; genus CAMLFJ01. Next base: position 11,854 of record DATMMH010000121.1, on the reverse strand, counting down.
TCGCTTCCCGCGCGGGCCGGCAATCGACCAGCACCGGGTGCGCGCCGGTCAGGCGCGCGAGCACGATCTCGTTGGCCTGGCGAATGGTCATCCCGGCGCCGGGCGCGGCCGCCAGGGCGCCCGCGCTCACGGCATCGTCGTCGAGCGCGTCCAGTTCCAGCGCTCGCGTCGCGTCCCCGCCCGCGGGTGGCTGCCACGCGACGTGCTGCACCGGCACGCCCCGTCGGGCGAGGTCGGCCGCGAAGCTCTCGAGGCCCACGTTGAGCAGGCGCGGGCCGGTCGCGAGCAGTGTGCGCCCGCGATCCGGCGCGCTCACGGGCGTTCCCCCCCGAGCACCGCACGCCGGACCGCGTCGCCGCCCGCGATGCACGCGGCCGCGCGCGCGGCCTGCGCGTTGGACGGCAGCACCCACGCTCCCGCCGCCTCCAGCGTGCCGATCTGGGCAGCCAGACCCTGCGGATCCCGCGCGGTGCCCACCACCGTGGCGACCACCACGAGCCCACGGCCATGGGCCCGCGCTCCGGCCCGGGCTGAGCGGAGGGCATCCGCGAGATCGCCGGCGGGATCGGCGGCGGCGCCGTGGCCCAGCACCACGTCGAGCAGGAGCACCGCCACCTCCGGGCGCGCGGCGGCCTCGCGGATGGCGTCCACACGCGCGCCCGGGTCCAGCATCGGATGCGCGCGCCCCACCGTGAACTCGTCCGCGCCCAGGTCGATCAGGCGATGGCGCCCTGCGCCGCCGGCCAGGTTCGAGGCGATCGGCCCGATGAGCGGGTCCAGGATGAGCAGGCTCTCGTGGGCGAGGGTGCCGCCCGCGTAGAGGCCCACCACCAGGGATTGGCCGGGCGTGAGGGTCCGGCGGGCCTCCGCGATCCTTCGCTCCGCGTCGGGAATCGAAAATGGTTGCCGTCGCCACCCGGTCTTCTCGAGCAGGGCGCACGCCGCGAGCGCGGCGTCTTCGAGCGTGGAGACCGCGACGGGGACCGCGCTCGAGATGTCGGCGCTTCCGGCTTCGCCACCGACATCCGCAGCGTCGTGGTCACGGCCGAGCAGGCAGACCACGGCGGGCTTGCCGATCGCGGCCAGCCGTGACCTGACCGCCGCGCGCACCTCGGCCGCGGGCGGCTTGCCGAGCACGACGATCACTCGGGTGGCCTCGTCGCCGCCCAGCAGCTCGAGCGCGGCCAGCGTCATGATCCCGCCGATCTCTCGGCCCATGTCCCGACCGCCGACGCCGAGGCCGTGGGAGAGGCCGTGGCCGCGGGCCGCCAGCAGCGTCGCCACCTGCTGGAGCCCCGTGCCGGACGCGGCCACGATCCCGACGGGCCCGCGCTCCACCTCGTTGGCGAAGCCCAGCCCCACTCCGGCCACGTACGCGGTCCCGCAGTCGGGGCCCATCAGCAGGAGCCCACGCTCCGCCGCGTCTCGCTTGAGCCGCCGCTCCTCCTCGAGGCTCACGTTGTCGCTCCACAGCATCACGTGGGTGCCGATTCGTAGCGCGGCTCGGGCCTCCACGGCCGCGAACGCGCCGGGCACGGAGATCAGCGTGAGATTGGCCTCGGGCATGCGGCGCGCCGCGGTGGCGAGCGTCCGCGGACGGGGCCGTCCGCCCTCGCCGGTCCGCGGCGTGCTCCCGGCGAGGAGCGGGTCGACGAGGGCCAGCGCCGCGGCCACCGTCGCGTCGGAGTCGGCGGCGATCACCACCACGAGCTCGTTCGGGCCGGCGGTCTCGGCCTCAGGCGTGAGCAGCCCGGCCTGGGCCAGCAGATCACGGTTCGCGGGCGTACCCATGAGGGCCGCCGCGTCGCGGACGCCGGGGCGTGCGCGGAGCGCCCGGGCCAGGGTCAGCAGCACGACCGAGTCGTGGTACGCCCCGCGCGCGACGAGCGTGCCGTGCGCCATCGCTCAGGCGCTTCGCGCGCCGGCCAGCGCGACCGAAGCCAGGCGCATACCGTGGATGGTGTCGGCGCCCGACGTCGCGCCCAGGGCCAGCAGCCCCGCGGCGGCGCGCGCGAGCTGGTCTCGGGAGCGCGCGCGCAGCACCGCCAGCACCGGCTCGGAGAACGAGCCCTCGAGCGCGTACCGGACGAACTCGCCGCCGATCGTCGTCGTGCGCTCGCGCGCGGCCTGGGCGATGGCGGGGCCCAGCCCGGGGATCTCTCCCGGCCGCACCGCGCGCGCGTGGTGGAGCACCGCGAGGGCGCCGACCAGGCAGTCGTCGCCGGCGGGTGTGAGGCCCTCGCCGAGCCCGAGCAGGGCGCGCGCGCCTTCGAGCAGCCGCGCCGCGTCCCCGCGGCAGATACCGTCGGCCAGCGCGCGACAGGCGGTCATGCCCCGCGGCGAATCGAGGCTCGGAGCGTGGGGCGGCCCGCCGGCCTCGAGCCAGCGCGCGAGCCGCGCACTCGTGGCGGCGGGAGCGGGTGGCGGCGTGCAGTCGACCACGCGGGCGGCCGCCCACGAGAGCGCGAGCATCGGCGTGTGCAGCCGCGGCGGCGCGCAGCTCACCGGCGCCCCCGGTTGCAGCACGCGCAGGCGGGACACATCGTCGACGGCAGCGGCGAAGGGCGAGAGGAGAGACCCTGGCCCGTGCAGGCTCAGCAGCCGCCCGTCGGGCCAGGCGATGTTGGCCGCGCGGGAGAAGACCGAGTGCACGCGGCCGGTCTCGCCGGCGCGCGCCGCGAGCTGCGCGGCCGTCCCGGCGCCGAGTCGGACGATGCGGCCAGTGACGGGGGCCATCACGCGCCGCTCCCGAGGCTACTTCGGCGGGGTGATGCCGTAGGCCTTCAGCTTGCGGTAGAGATGGCTCCGCTCGATGCCGAGCTTCTCGGCGGTGCGGGTCATGTTCCACTCGTTGGCCCGAAGCTCGCTCAGGATGAAGGCGCGCTCGAAGGCCTCCCGTGCGTCCTTCAGCGTGCGCTCGCGCAGGCCGTCGTCGGCGGACGGCTCGGCGTCCCGTGGCCGGAGCGGGGGCGGCAGGTCCTCGGGCCCGATGATGTCGCGCGGGCTCATGATGACCAGGCGCTCCACCATGTTGCGCAGCTCGCGCACGTTGCCCGGCCAGTCGTAGGAGAGGAAGTAGGCGAGGGCCTCCACCGAGATCGTCTTGGGACGCTTGCCGTTCTCGGCCGAGAAGAGGCGGATGAAGTGCTCGACGAGCAGCGGCAGGTCCTCCTTCCGCTGGCGGAGCGGCGGCACCTCGATCGGGATGACGTTCAGACGGTAGTAGAGGTCTTCCCGGAACGCGCCCGCGCTGATGCGCTCGGGCAGATTCTGGTTGGAGGCGGCCAGCACCCGCACGTCCACCCGGATCGTGTCCTTGCCGCCTACCCGCTCGAAGGCCTGCTCCTCCAGCGCCCGCAGTACCTTGGCCTGCGTCTTGAGGCTCATGTCGCCGATCTCGTCGAGGAAGAGCGTGCCCTGGTCGGCCAGCTCGAACTTGCCGCGCCGGCGCGCCACCGCCCCGGTGAAGGCGCCGCGCTCGTGGCCGAACAGCTCCGACTCGATCAGCTCCTCCGGGATCGCGGCGCAGTTGACCTCGACGAACGGTCCCCCGCGGCGCGCGGACAGCGCGTGGATGGCCCGGGCCACCAGCTCCTTGCCGGAGCCGTTCTCGCCCTGGATGAGCACGCGGCCGCTCGAGGGCGCCGCGATCGCGATCTGCTGGCGGAGGTGCTCGATGAGCGGGCTCTTGCCGACGATCTCCTGGCCGCGCTCGAGTTGGGCGCGCAGGTTGCGGTTCTCGCGCTCGAGCCGCGTGTGCTCCAGCGCGCGGGTGGCGGTGAGCAGCGTCTTCTCGAGTGAGAGCGGTTTCTCGATGAAGTCGTAGGCCCCGAGCTTGGTGGCCTTGACCGCGGTCTCGATGGTGCCGTGGCCGGAGATCATCACCACCGCGGTCTCCGGCCGCAGCCGCTTCATCTCGGCGAGGGTGTCGAGCCCGTCGATGCCCGGCATCCAGATGTCGAGGAAGATGACGTCGGGCACCTCCTCCTGCAGGCGGGCGAGCGCCTCCTCGCCCGAGCCCACCGCGGTGACCCGGTAGCCTTCATCCTCGAGGACGCCCCTCAGAGTCGTCTGGATCGCCCGCTCGTCGTCCACGATCAGGATGTGCTCGCCCGGCATCGGACTCCTCGCGCTCAGGCCTGCACCGGCGCGGCCACCGGCCGCCCGGCGGGCAGCTCGATCACGAAGCGGCTGCCGTGCGGGAGATTGTCCTCGACGCGAATCGTCCCGCCGTGATCGGAGATGATCTGGTGGACGATGGGCAATCCCAGGCCCATCCCGGTGGCCTTGGTCGAGAAGTACGGCACGAAGAGCCGGTCGCGGTCCTCCGCGGCGATCCCGGGCCCGTCATCGGAGACGACGATGCGCGCCCGGTGCGCCTCCGGCAGCCACGCGGTCTGCACCACCACCTCGCCGGCGCCGCCCACCGCCTCCACCGCGTTGTCGACCAGGTTGAGCACCGCGCGCTTGATCTGGTCGGGGTCCACCTCGATGGAGGGCAGATCGGGCGAGAAGGCGGCGCGGATCGCGAGGCTCGGGTGTGACTCGCGGTAGAGCACGACGACCCCTTCGAGCAGCCGGGCCAGGTCGGTGGGCTTGGGAGTCAGCGCGGGCATGCGGGCGAAGCGCGAGAACTCATCCACGAGCTGTCGCAGGCCGTCGACCTCGTGGATGATGGTGCCGGTGGCCTCCTCGAGCAGGCGCTTGTCCTCGGGGCTGCGCTCGGAGCCGAGCCTCCGCCGCAGCCGCTGCGCGGAGAGCTGGATCGGGGTGAGCGGGTTCTTGATCTCGTGGGCGATGCGCTGGGCGACCTCGCGCCACGCGGCGAGGCGCTGAGCCTTGAGGAGCTCGGTGAGGTCGTCGAACGCGAGCACCATGCCCACGTAGCCGCCGTCCGGGCCGCGCAGGGCGGTGGCGGAGGCGAGCAGGGCCACCGCCTGGCCCCCGCGCCGCAGGTGCACCTCGCGGTCGACCATGCCCTCGCGCGCCCGGCCCATGCGCTGGATCAGCGCGTCGATCTCGGCATACTCGGGCGAGCGGAACACGCGCGCGGCGGAGCGGCCCTGGATCTCCGCGCCGCTCAGCCCCAGCAGCCGCTCGGCGGCGCCGTTGATGGTGGTGATGTGCCCCTCCGGGTCGAGCGAGATCACGCCGGTGGCCACCGCCTCCAGCACCGTCTCGGTGTAGCGGCGTCGATCTTCCATCTCGCCGTGCTTGGCCTGCAGATCCCGGTACGTCTCCTCGAGCTTGGACTGCGACGCGGCCAGGTCCCCGGTCATCCGGTTGAAGGAGTCGACCAGGATGCCGATCTCGTCGTCGGCGCGCACCTGCACCTTGTACTGGAGGTTGCCCGCGGCCACCTCTCTGGTGCCTTCGGCCAGCATTTGGATCGGTTCCGTGATGCCGCGGGCCAGGTAGAGGCCGAACCACGTGGCGGAGAACACGATGATCAGGGTCATCAGCAGGAAGAGCAGGATGTAGATGCCCTTGATCGGGTTCTTCAGCAGCCGGAGCTGCTTGTACTCCTGGAAGGCCTGGCTGATCGCGCGCAGGCGCGCCTCCAGGCGCTGGGGGACGTGGATGGCGACCACGATGGCGGCGGTGACCCCCTGCTCGCCGTCGCGCACCGGCACCATGGCCTGGATCATGTCGCCGTTGTCCAGCTCGTGGACGGTGGTGATCTCCTGGCCGGCCAGGGCCTGGCGCACGTGCTCGGAGTTGGCCTCGCGAGTCGGCACGGAGGCCAGCACCGGATTCTTGACGTGGACCAGCTCCTGGCCCTCGCGATTGAAGATCGTGATCGCGGCCACCCCGAGACGGTCCTGCTGCTCGGCGAGGTAGGCGGCGAGCGCTTCGCGCTTGCTCTCCGCGAGCAGCCCGTCGCGCTCGATCACCCGCGCCATGTAGCGCCCGTGCCGCAACGCGGTGGATTCGAGGCTCTGGTAGTAGGTCTGGGCCACCTCCATGGCCTGGTCGAGCGGCCGCTCGACCTGCGGCTTGAACCAGCCCTCGATAGAGGTGGTGATGAAGTTGGAGGCGATGAGGAAGATCAGGATGCCGGGCACCAGGGATAGGGCCAGAAAGGTCAGGACCAGCTTGGCCTTGAAGCGGGAGCCGATGATCTTGTGGCGCCGCTCGAAGGAGAGCTTGACCAGGTTGCGGAAGAGCAGGACGAGCAGCAGCAGGAAGACGATCAGGTTCAGGTTGAAGAGGAAGAAGACGATGAGATTGGACGCGAACGGGATCTGCGGCGCGCGGATGCCCACCTCGAAGACGGTGGCCACCACGAGAAGGATCAGGATCCCTCCGATGATGAGCAGGTTGCGCTTGCGCTTCTCCTGCTCGTCGAGGGGCGAAGGCCGGCGCGTGAGCGGCATCACTGGCTCCGCACCGGGGTGAGCAGGCTCGACTGCACCCACGGCGTCTCCTCGGCCTCGCCGGTCATGCGGGCGAACCAGGAGTTGACGCCGCCCAGCGAGACGTCCGAGCGCACCCGCACGTAGTAGAGCCCCTGCTTGTCGAGCGCGGCGACCGGCGCGAGCTGGCCCACCCGCAGCTCCGAGATCACCCGCTGGGCCTCGCGCAGGTCCTTGGTGAGGAACGGCTCGCGTTGCTCGCCCTTCAGCGGCGCGACCTTGTACTCCTTGGTCAGCACGTTGTAGGTGAGCTGGCGCTCGACCATGCGCGCCTGCAGCCGCCGGTCCACCCCCATGCGGGTGAACTGCCAGAGCTCCACGTAGTACCGGACGTGGGCCGCGATGCCGGTGTTGATCGCCTCGTAGAGCGAGTCGGGTATCGCGCCGAACAACACCACGCTGACCGTGACGTCGAAGTCGTTGAGGAAGACCGAGAGGTTGCTGATGCGAACCTCGGCGCCGGCCCGCTCGATCCCGGCGGGATAGCCGAGCAGGAGGGCGGCGGCCAGGCCGGCGCCGAGCGCACTCCTCAGGAGCGGACCGCCGGACATCGGCATATGCAAGGCCCCATTATAGCGTCGGGGCCACCGGCGGGTGCGGTGCTGCCGCGGGAGAGCGGGAAGGGCCGGGGTGAGGTCGGAGCGAGGTGCCGGCGGCCTACAGGGCCGCGACACCAGGGAGGAAGCCGTCTCCGGAGGCCGTCACCGGAGCGGGGGCGGCGGCGCGGACGGTCCGCACGGTGGCCCGGCGCCGGTCGGCCGCGACGGCCTTCTGGATCGCGGCCACGAGCTGATTGTTGAGCGCGTGCCCGGCGTTGCGTCCCACCACATGACCACGGAGCGGGCGACCCAGGAGCGAGAGGTCCCCGACCAGGTCGAGGATCTTGTGCCGGACGAACTCGTCGGGGTACCGGAGGCTGTCGTTCAGCACCGAGCGCTTGCCGACCACCACCGCGTTCTCGAGCGAGCCACCCCGCGCGAGCCCGTTCTGGCGCATCACCGGGACGTCCCGGAGGAATCCGTACGTGCGAGCGGGGGCGATCTCCTGCGCGAACACTTCCTCGGTGATCCCGTAGGTGCCGGCCTGCAGGCCGATGACCGGGTGGCTGTTGTCGAGCGTGTAGCTGATGCGGAGCGAATCCGCGGGCCGGACCTCGAGCCAGCGGCTCTCCGTCCCCACCCGGATCGGCTCGCTGACACTGATCGGCCGGCGCGGCGCGGGCAGGCTGGCCCGACCGCCCGAACGGAGCAGATCCATGAACGGCTTCGCGCTGCCGTCGGCCGCCGGTACTTCAGGCCCGTCGATGTCCACGACCATGTTGTCGATGCCAAGCGCGCCGGCTGCCGCCATGAGGTGCTCGATGGTCCGTACCCGCACCCCGAACGCGCCCACCGTGGTGGCGTTGTTGGTGTCGACCACGTGATCGGCGTTGGCGGGGATGAGCGTCCCGTCGGCGGCCCTGAACACGACGCCGGTGTCGGCTCCGGCGGGAGAGACCGTCATCTTGACCGGCTCCCCCGAGTGGAGGCCGATCCCCGTGAGGCTCACCGGGCGTCTGATCGTCTGCTGGAGGTCCATGGCCACGGCCCTACTAGGCAAGTCAGGTGCCACGGTGCGTCTATTGATATAAGTAGTTGAATATATGGTGGATAGTAGCCAGATACGGCATCCAGTCTGTGCAAGAGGTTGCACGAAAGACACACTGCAATGGAGGGTCTGTGTCGATTTGGCCACACCTCCGAGGGCTCACAGATCGAGCCCGGCCCTCACCCGGAAGGCACCACCCAGATCCTCGACCAGGAGACCCGTCCCGGCGATGCCCCGGACCGTGGCCCGTACCTCGTGGCGATCGCGGTCCAGCGGCTCGCCGCGGAGAAAGGCGTGCAGCCGGAGCGTCTCGCCGCCCGCGGACGGCGCGCCCTCGAAGACTGCGAACTCGATCGAGCGGCAGGCAAAGCCCTCGACATCGTGCACGTAGAGGCACTCGTCAAGCCAGCGGTGGAGCAGCGTGGGGAGGTCGCCGCCGTGGGCGCGCACCTCGCGCACCTCGGACTCGACGACCGACGTCTGGTCCACCATCGCCCCGAAGAGTGCGATCGCGATCCCGGAGAAGGCCTCCGGCAACGTGGAGCCCTCCGCCCGTAGCTCCACGTCAGGCGCTGCCGAGGTCGCCGTAGCGGGACTGGAGCAGCGCGACCGCCACCACGCCCGCCGTCTCGGTCCTCAGCAGGCGTGGCCCGAGCGAAGCCACCAGCGCTCCGGCGTCCCGGAGCCCGGCGACCTCCTCGGCGGCGAGCCCGCCTTCGGGGCCGATCACCAGGGTAGCCCGCGCGCAAGGACCGGCGGGCAGGCGGTGCTCCAACCCCTCGCGCGCCTCCTCCCAGAAGCAAATCAAGAGGCCGCCGTCGGCCGAGTCCTGCCGACGCCAGACCTCGAGCTCGCACGGCTCGGCGATCTCCGGCACCGCGGCGCGGCCGCTCTGCTGGGCCGCCTCGCGGGCCACCCGCTGCCAGCGCGCGACCCGCGCGGCCCGCCGGGCCGGCTCCAGACGGACCACGGTGCGCGCCGTGATCAGCGGCACCACCCGCGTCACACCGAGCTCGGTGCTCATACGGATGATGCTCTCCATCTTGTCGCCCTTGGGAATGCCCTGGGCCAGCGTCAGATGGCACCGCGACTCGGTCCTCAGCTCGGTCCGGGATTCGACCACACCCTCGGCCCGCCGGGCCGCGATGGCGGTGAGGCGCACGGTCAGCAGCTCGCCGCCGGCGGCCACCGCTTGGACGACGTCCCCCACCGCGGCCCGCAGCACGTGTCCCAGATGATGGGCCGTCGCGGCATCGAAGGCGACGCGGTCGCCGTGCACGGCATCGGGCGCCAGGTGAAAGCGCGTCACCGGCGCTCCGAGTCCAGGCGCAGCGAGGCCCAGCCCTCGAGGACGAGGCGCGAGCGCACGCCGAAGCCCCCGCCCCCCAGCACCGCAGCCACGCGCCCGTCCTCGTCCGCGAGCATGCCGCCGAGCACGAGCTGCCCGCCCGGCGCGACCAGGCGCTCGTACTGGACGGCCAGGGCGAGATGGGTGTGGGTGAGCAGGTTCGCGAGCACGAGCGGGAAGCGCCCGCTCACCTCCTGCGGCTCGGCCAGACGCGCGGTCAGGCCGCGGCAGGCGTTGCGCTCGGCGTTGACCTGGGTGGCCGCCACCGCGTCGGGGTCGACGTCGATCGCGAGCACCGTCTCAGCGCCGAGCTTCAGCGCCGCGATGGCGAGGATCCCGGTGCCGGTGCCGATATCGAGCACCGCACCGCCGGGCGCTCTCGCGAGCGCCTCCTCCAACAGGACCAGGCAGCCCTCGGTGGTGCCGTGGTGGCCGGTCCCGAAGGCGCGGCCCGGCTCGATGACGACGTTTGCTCGTGGGGCGCCCGCCCCGTTCAGGGTGTCGAGCCACGGTGGCAGCACCCGCAGGCGATGTCCCACGTCGCGCGCGGGGAATGACTGCTGCCAGGCGCTGGCCCAGGCTTCATCCAGGAGCGGCTCGATCTCGGTGGAGGCGGGATCGACCGGCAATCCGAGCGCGCGGAGCGAGGCCTGGTAGCGTTTCACCGAGGCGAGCAGGGCGGCCGACGATACGCTCTCGGAGAAGAAGGCGCGCAGGCGCGGGGCGATGCCGGGGGCTTCCTCCTCGACCACCCCGAGCGCGCCCTGCTCCCACAGGAAGTTGGTGAGGGCGTCGGAGGTCTCGGAGGCCGCGGGGACGGTAAGCTGCCAGAACGGCATCAACTACCGAACAGCTGCTTCATCCGCTCGACGAACTTGGACACCCGCGGGTTCGAGTCGCCCTCGTTGGAGCGCCGGAACTCCTCGAGCAGTTCGCGCTGGCGCGCGGTGAGCTCGGTCGGCACCTCGACGACAACCTCGTAGATCGCGTCGCCGCGGCCCCGGCCGCGGAGATGGGGCATGCCCTTGCCTCGGAGGACGAGCCGCTGGCCCGGCTGCGTGCCGGCCGGAACCTTGACCTTCGCGGTCCCGTCCAGCACCGGCACCTCGACCTCGTCGCCGAGGGCCACCTGCGGGAAGGTGAGCGGCAGCTCGCAGATGAGGTGCGCGCCGTCGCGCACGAAGATCTCGTGCGGCTTCACGTGCAGGACCACGTAGAGGTCGCCGGCCGGCCCGCCCTGTGGGCCGCCCTCGCCTTCGCCGTTCAGCCGCAGCTGGTTGCCGTTCTCGACGCCCGCCGGGATCGTCACCTTGAGCAGCCGCTCGCGCGAGAGCCGGCCCTGCCCGCGGCAGCCGGGGCACGGATGCCGGATGATCCGCCCCTCCCCTCGACAGTTGGGGCACGGCCGCGCCACCGTGAGAAACCCCTGCGTGAAGCGCACCTGCCCCTGGCCCCGGCAGGTCCCGCAGGTCTCCGGCTGGCTGCCCGGCTGCACGCCGGAACCGTGGCAGGCCTCGCAGGATTCGAGCCGTGGAATCTGGAGCTTCGTCTCCATGCCCTGGGCGGCCTCTTCCAGCGTGATCTCGAGATCGTAGCGGAGATCGTCGCCGCGCCGTACCCGGCCGCGCCCCCGACCCCGCTCGCCGCCGCCGAAGAAGCCCTCGAACAGGTCCTCGAAGATCGTGCCGAAGCCCACGTCACCCGCGCCGGCGCCGCCCACGGTGCCGAAGCGATCGTACTGGGCGCGCTTCTCCGGATCCGCCAGGACGCCGTAGGCCTCGCTGATCTCCTTGAAGCGGTCCTCGGCTTTCCTGTCGCCGGGGTTGCGATCGGGATGATAGGCGCGCGCGAGAGCGCGGTACGCCTTCTTCAGGGCCGCGTCGTCGGCGTCGCGCGGCACGCCGAGGATCGCGTAGAAATCTTTGGCGGCCACGCTAGACGTCGGCCGCCGGTCCCCGTTCTTCCGGGGCCATCGCCACGGTCACCATCGCCGGCCGGAGGACCCGGCCGTTCAGGAGATAGCCCCGGGCGGTCTCGGCGGCCACCGTCATCTCGGGAAGATCCGGGCGCTGCACGCGGGCCACCGCCTCGTGGCGCTCCGGATCGAAGGGCTGGCCCACCGAGCTGAACGGGGTCACCCCGAACTTCTCGAGCACCCGGATGAGCTCGCGCTGGATCAGCTCGACCCCGCTGGTGACGGCCGCCGCCGGCTCCGACCGGGCCGCCTGGAGCGCGCGGTCGAAATTGTCGAGCACCGGGAGCAGGTCTCGCAGGAGCGACTCGTTGGCGTAGCGGGTGTATTCCTCCCGCTCGCGGGCCCCCCGCTTCCGCACGTTGTCGAACTCGGCTACCGCGCGGAGATAGCGGTCCTGCTGCGCCTCCAGCTCGGCGGTCTTGGTGTCCAGCGCCTCCCGGAGCCGCCGGATCTCCTCCGCCTGATCGTCCGCGACCGGCCCATTGAAGTACGAATCACCCATGGCAAGAGGTAAGTATAGCAGAGCCC
>DATMMH010000120.1:0-5028 GCA_035569855.1 Candidatus Dormiibacterota bacterium | reverse complement strand
TCGTGAAGATCCTCTTCGCCCCCAACCTCATCGTCTCCGGCCTGAGCGAGGCCGACCGCTCGCGCATCCTGGAGGCGGCGGGTCCCGCCGCCCGCATCGTGGAGGCGCGCGACAAGGCCACCCAGCGCCGCGAGCTGCCCGACGCCGACGTCATCTTCGGTCGCGCGCATCCCGAGGTCTTCTCGCTGGCCACCCGCCTCGTCTACTACCACTCGATCGGGGCGGGGGTGGACAGCATCCTCACCCCCGAGCTGATCAACAGCGACGTGCCGCTGGCCAGCGAGAAGGGCGAGGTGGGCATCCACCTCGCCGAGCACGCCTTCGCGCTGCTGCTCGCGCTCACCCGCGGGCTGCACACCGCGATCCGCACGCCCGACTACGAGCTGCGCGAGCCGATCCGAGTGCACCAGCGCGAGCTGTACGAGCAGACCATGGGCATCGTGGGCTTCGGCGGAACCGGGCGCGCGGTGGCGCGGCGCGCGGTGGGCTTCGGCATGCGGGTGATCGGCCTCGATATCGAAGCGGTCGATCCGGAGCCCGGGGTGGAGGCGATCTGGCCGGCCGATCGGCTCGCCGATCTGCTGGGCGCCGCCGACGTGGTGGTGATCGGCCTGCCGCTCACCAAGGCAACCCACCACCTGTTCACGCGCGAGCGCTTCCGGCAGATGCGCCGGAGTGCGATCCTGATCAACGTGACACGCGGGGAGATCATCCGCGGCGAGGACGTGCTGCCCGCGCTCGAGGAGGGGCTGATCTGGGGGGTCGGCCTCGACGTCACCGATCCGGAGCCCCTGCCCAAGAACCACCCACTCTGGAACCACCCGCGGGCGATCGTCACGCCCCACACCGCTGGGGGATCGCCCCGCCGGGCCGGGCGCGTGATCGCGACGTTCTGCGAGAACCTCAAGCGGATGCGGGACGGACGCCCCCTGCTCGCGCTGATCGACAAGCAGAAGGGCTACTGACCGGGACTGGACACGACGAGGCTGACCAGCCGGCCCGGCACGTAGATCTCGCGCGTGGTCGCCCGCCCGGCGAGCGCACGCTGGATCCCGGGCTCGGCTCGCGCCGCCGCGATGATCGCCGCCTCGCTCGCGTCGACGGGAACCTCGACCTGTCCGCGCACCTTGCCTCCGATCTGCACCGCGATCACCATCGTGTCGCGCACGAGCTTCGCCTCGTCGTAGGCGGGCCACGGCTCGTACGCGATCGTCCGCGGATGTCCGAGTCGCTGCCACAGCTCCTCGGAGAGATGCGGAGCGAACGGCGACAGGATCTTCACGAACGTCTCGATCCACTCCCGCGGGACGGTCGACGCCTTCGTGGCTTCGTTGACGAAGATCATCATCTCGGCGATCGCGGTGTTGAATCGGAGATCGGCGATCGACTGGGTCACTTTCTTGATCGCGGTGTGCAGGGCCCGTTCGAGGTCCCGGTCCAGGGGCGGGGCGATGGCGCCGACCTGTTTCGAAGGGGTGGTATCGGGTTCGGGGAGGAGGCGCCACGCGCGATCAAGGAACCGCCGCGTGCCCGCGACCCCCGCGGTCTCCCATTCGGTGCCTTCCTCGAGCGGCCCCATGAACAGCTCGTAGAGCCGCATCGCGTCGGCGCCGTAGGCCGCGCAGATGTCGTCCGGATTCACGACATTGTACTTCGACTTCGACATCTTCTCGGTCGCGACGGTGACCCGCTGGTCGGTTCCCTCGAGATACCAGACGCCGTCCCGCTCCTCGACCTCGCGCTCGTGATGATACTTGCCGCGCGCGTCGCGGAACGAGCGCCGGTGGATCATCCCCTGGTGGAACAGGCGCGGGAACGGCTCCTTGGTGGAGACGAGCCCGGCGTCGTACAGCACCTTGTGCCAGAAGCGCGCGTAGAGCAGGTGCAGCGTGGCGTGCTCGGAGCCACCCACGTAGAGGTCGACCGGCATCCAGTACTGCTCCTCGGCGGGATCCCACCCGACGTCGTCACGCTGGGGCGAGAGGAAGCGCAGGTAATACCAGCAGGACCCCGCCCACTGGGGCATCGTGTTGGTGTCGCGACGCGCGGGCTGGCCGGTCTCCGGGTCGCGCGTCTCCAGCCACTCCTGGGCTCGAGCGAGCGGCGGCCGACCGTCGGGCGCCGGCCCGTATCCCTCGATCGCGGGCAGTCGGACCGGGAGCTGGTCCCGGGGCACGCACTTCACTGTGCCGTCGGCTAGCTCGATGGTCGGGAACGGCTCGCCCCAGTAGCGCTGGCGCGAGAAGAGCCAGTCGCGTAACCGGTAGGAGACGGCGCGCTCGCCCCGCCCGCGCGCTTCGAGCCAGGCGATCATCCGCTGGCTGGCCCGCTCGACGTCCAGCCCGTCCAGGAACTGGCTGTTCACGTGCGAGCCATCGCCGGTGTACGGTTCGAGGTCGACGTGGCCGCCTGCGACGACCTCGACGAGCGGTAGGCCAAACGTCTTCGCGAACGCCCAGTCGCGCTCGTCGTGGGCGGGACACGCGAAGATCGCCCCGGAGCCGTAGCTCGCCAGCACGTAGTCGGCGATCCAGACCGGAAGGTGCGCTCCGTTGGCCGGGTTGACCGCGTAGGCTCCCGTCGACACGCCGGTCTTCGGGCCGGTCGCCGCCTCGGCGGTGCGCTCGCGGTCGCTCCGGCGGGCGGCTCGTTCACGGTAGGCGGCGACCGCCGCGCGTTGCGCGGGAGCGGTGATCCGTTCCACGAGCGGATGCTCCGGGGCGAGCACGAGGTAGATGCCGCCGAACAGCGTGTCGGGGCGCGTGGTGAACACGGTGACGGACTCGTCACGCTCGACGAGGTCGAACGTCACGTTGGCGCCCAGCGACCTGCCGATCCAGTCGCGCTGCATCTTGAGGGTGCCGACCGGCCAGTCGAGACCGTCGAGATCCTCCAGCAGCCGGTCGGCGTAGGCGGTGATGCGTAGCATCCATTGCGTCATCAGCCGCTTCTCGACCGGGTCGCCGGTCTCGATGTACTTGCCGTCGTGGACCTCCTCGTTGGCCAACACGGTCCCGAGAGCCGGGCAGAAGTTGACTGCCGCCCGCGCGCGATACGCCAGCCCACGCTCGAACAGGAGCTCGAAAATCCACTGGGTCCATCGGTAGTAGCGTGGGTCACTGGTCGTCAGCTCGCGCGACCAGTCGTAGGAGAAGCCGAGCATCCGGAGCTGGCTCTTGAACGTCGCGGCGTTCCGGGCGGTGATCGTGGCCGGATCCGCCCCGTCCCGCTCGGCCCGCCGCTCGGTCGGCAGCCCGAAGCTGTCCCAGCCCATGACGTGCAGGACGTTGAAGCCCATCATCCGCTTTGCGCGGGCGACGACGTCGGTGGCCGTGTAGCCCCTGGGATGGCCGACGTGGAGGCCGTCGCCGGAGGGATACGGGAACATGTCCAGCACGTAGTACTTCGGCCGCGTGCGGTCGGTCGGAGTTGCGAAGGTCTTCTCGCGCTCCCAGTAGTCCTGCCACCGCCGATCGATCGTCGTGTGGTCGTACCCGGCCATCGGCGCGCGTCGTGGATCGGAGCTAGATGACGGCTAGATGACGATCGAGGCGATGTCCACCGACGAGCGCACGCCCTCGACCACCACGATGCCGGATTCGGTGACGTGGTGGCGCCGCTTGTCGAGCTCGAGGTCGTAACCGATCTCGGTGCCCTCCGGGATCCGCACGTTCTTGTCGAGGATCGCCCGGCGGATCCGGGCCCGCCGCCCGATGTCGCAGTTGTCGAGGATCACCGAGTCTTCCACCACCGCGCCGGTGTGCACGCGCACGTGGCGGCCCAGCACCGAGTTGCGCACCATCCCCCCGGAGAGGATGCAGCCCCCCGACACGGTGGAGTCGATGGCCTGCCCGCGCCGGCCGTCGTCGTCGAAGGTGAACTTGGCGGGCGGATCGGCGTAGCTGGCGGTCCGCAGCGGCCACTCGCGGTTGTAGAGATTGAGCGCCGGGCTCACCGCCCGGAGGTCCATGTGGGCCTCGTAGTAGGCGTCGAGGGTGCCCACGTCCCGCCAGTAGGCGGGGGCGTCCACCGCCTCCCCCGGGATCTGGTTGGACTGGAAGTCGTAGGCGAACATGTCGAGGCGGTTCACCAGCGACGGCAGCACGTCCCGGCCGAAGTCATGGCTGCTGCTCTCGCGCGCCGCGTCCGCGTGCAGCTCGCGCAGCAGCGTGCGGGTCGAGAAGATGTAGTTGCCCATCGACGCGTAGACGCGATCGGGATCGCCGGGAATGGTCGGCGCGTCCGCGCGCTTCTCGTGGAAGCCGATGATCTGCCCGTCCCGCGCGGTCTCGATGACCCCCAGCTCCCGCGCGAAGCGTCGCTCCACCGGGATCGCGGCCACCGTGATCTCGGCGCGCTTGTGCTCGTGGTACTCGATCATGCTCGAGATGTTCATCCGGTAGATGTGGTCGGCGCCGAAGATCGCCACGAGGTGCGGATCGGACTGCTCGATCAGGTTGGCGTTCTGGTAGATGGCGTCCGCGGTGCCGCGGTACCACGTCTCCCCGGCCGACCGCATCTGGGCCGGCACCGGGATGATGAACTGGTCCTTCAGGAGGCCGCCGAACTGCCAGCCGTCCGAGAGGTGCTGCAGCAGCGACTGGCTCTTGAACTGGGTGAGGACGTAGATGGAGTGGACGCCCGAGTTGATGAAGTTGCTGAGCACGAAGTCGACGATGCGGTACTTGCCGCCGAATGGCACCGCCGGCTTCGCCCGCTCCTTGGTCAGTGGGTAGAGACGGGTGCCCTTTCCGCCGGCCAGCACGATCCCCAGGACGCGCAGTCTCATGGCAGCGATGCTCGCGGGTAGCCTACCACGCGCCTCGAGGGGGGAAACCCGAGCGCCGGGGCCCGCCGGCGTGTATACTGGCGAGCGTCTGGTACAGGTACAGACTCACCTTCGAGTCCTCCTCGTCAGGCAGCGTCTCCGGTCTCTTCCGCTTCAGAGACGTTCCAATCGTGCGGAAGTACGCTCAGGAGGTCTCCCATGTCCCAGAAGCTCTATGTCGGCGGCATCGCATTCGCGAC
>DATMMH010000119.1:0-3596 GCA_035569855.1 Candidatus Dormiibacterota bacterium | reverse complement strand
CGAACAGGCGGAGCACGTTCGGGGTCTCGAGCTCCATGGTGCCGGCGCCGTAACCGACCGCGGTCACGCGCATGGCCGGCATCGCCCCCGCGCCCGCGGCCAGGGTGGTCAGGATGGCCGCGCCGGTGGGGGTGACCAGCTCCCGACGGACGCCGGTGTCGAGCGTCGGGAATCCCTTCAGCAGCTCCGCGGTGGCCGGCCCCGGCACCGGCATACGCCCGTGGGGGCCGTCGACGAATCCACCGCCCACCGGCAGGGCGCCGAAGTGGACCGCGTCGATGCCCAGGAGGTGAAGGCCGAGGCAGGCGCCGGTGACGTCCACGATCGCGTCGACCGCGCCCACGTCGTGGAACTGCACGCGCTCGGGCGTGGTCCCGTGCACGCGGGCCTCCGCGTCGGCCAGGCGGCGGAACACGCGCGCGGCCATCTCGCGCACCACGGAGGGGAGCCGGCTGTTCTCGAGGATCGCGAGGATCTCGGACAGCCCGCGATGGCCGTGCTCGTGCCCCGGCGCGTACCCGTCGAGTCGCACGTCCACCTTGGTGGCGCGGAAGCCCGCCTTCATCACGGGCCGGTGCTCGAGGCGGTAGCCACCGACGCCGAGGCCGGCCAGCTCGCGCTCGAGCACCTCGAACGGGGCGCCCGCGTCGACGAGCGCGCCCAGGATCATGTCCCCCGAGGCGCCGCTCGGGCAATCGAAGTAGGCCAGCCGCATCACCGGAGCTTGCTGGGGAGCTTGCTGGAGAGCTTGTTGATCTGGCTGGCCTGGGCGGCGGCTCCGTAGCCGTTGTCGATGTTGACCACCGAGACGCCGGGCGCGCAGGAGTTCAGCATCGCCAGCAGCGCGGCGACGCCCCCGAACGACGCGCCGTAGCCCACGCTGGTGGGCACGGCGATGATCGGACGGTCCACCAGGCCGCCCAGCACGCTCGGCAGCGCTCCTTCCATGCCGGCCACCGCGATGATCGCGTTGGCCTCGTTGAGGCGGTCGAGGTGCGGCACCAGGCGATGGAGGCCGGCCACCCCGCAGTCGTAGAGCCGCTCGACGTGGTTGCCCATCGCCTCGGCGGTCACCGCCGCTTCCTCCGCCGCCGGCAGATCGGCGGTGCCGGCGCTGACGACCATGATGAGGCCGACCCCGTCGCCCGGCGCGGGCTTGACGACGACCAGCCGGGCGATCTCGTGCACCCGGCACGGGAGCCCGCTCGCCAGCAGCGCGGCCATCACGTCGGGCGCGGCGCGCGTCGCCAGCACGTTGTCGTGATGCTCGGCCAGGCGGTGCACGATGGCCACCACCTGCTCCGGGGTCTTGCCCTGGCAGAGGACGGCCTCGGGCACGCCGTGCCGGAGCGAGCGGTGCAGGTCCACGCGGGCGAAGCCGAGGTCCTCCATCGGCAGCGCGCGCAGCCGGTGGAGTGCCTGCTCGGGCGTCATCGTCCCGCCCGCGACCGCCTCGAGCAGCGCCCTTACTTTTTCCCGATCCACTTGAGCGCCTCGTTGGCGCTGCCGCTGCGGAAGCCCTGCAGGTCGAGCGTCACGTAGAGGTAGCCGAGCTCGCGGAACCGGCGCACGATCGCGCCGTGCCGGTCCTCCTCCCAGAGGCGCGGCATCTCCACCGGATCGAGCTCGAGCCGGGCCAGCCGGTCGTGGTGCCGCACCCGGAAGCGCCGGAAGCCCAGCTCGCGCACGAAGGCCTCCGCGGCGTCGATCTGCCGGAGCTTCTCGGCGGTGATCGCGTCGCCATACTGGAATCGCGAGGACAGGCACGCGAACGAGGGCTTGTCCCACGTGGGCAGTCCGAGCCCGCGCGAGAGCGCGCGGATCTCTTCTTTCCAGAGCGTGGCTTCGATGAGCGGGGCGCGCACGCCGCGGGCCTCGGCCGCCTTCATCCCTGGCCGGTGATCGCCCAGGTCGTCCATGTTGGCGCCGTAGATGAGCTGGGCCGAGCCGATACGCTGGGCGATGGGCTCGAGCCGGCTGAACAGCTCCTCCTTGCAGTGGTAGCAGCGGTCCGGCGCGTTGCGTGCGTAGGCCGGATTGGCCAGCTCGTGAGTGCGGACCACCTCGTGGCGCATCCCGAGCAGCGCGGCCAGCCGACGCGTCTCTTCGAGCTCGCAGGCCGGGTAGGTCTCGGAGTCCGCGGTGACGAGCAGCGCGCCCTCGCCGAGGGCGTCCTTCGCGGCGCGGGCGAGGAAGGTGGAGTCGACGCCGCCCGAGAAGGCCACGACCACGTGGACCATCCCGCGGATGAGATCCACCAGCTGATCGTACTTGGCCTCGAGCGCGGTGTCGTCCGGCATGATCCTCTCGGTCCTCTACGTGAGCTTCCGGTCGAGCAGGGGGCCCGCGAGGCTCGCCAGCGGCACCATCGGCCGCGCCCCCACGTGGGAGATGACCTCGGCCGCGGCGAGGGAGCCCAGGCGTCCGCAGGCGGGGAGGTCGATGCCGCGGCTCAGGCCGTAGAGCACGCCAGCCGCGTAGAGATCCCCGGCCCCGGTGGTGTCCACCACCGCGGGCACCGGCTGGGCGTCCACCACGTGGACCGTGTCCCGGCCCACCAGCACCGAGCCCTTGGCGCTCCGGGTGAGCGCGGCGATCTCGCAGTGGCCCCGCACCCGGCCGAGCGCGGTCTCGAAGTCGGAGGTCTCGTAGAGCGCGGAGATCTCGGCCTCGTTCGCGAAGAGAATGTCCACGTGGCGCTCGACCAGGTCGAGGAAGGCGGCGCGGTGGCGATCCACGCAGAACGGGTCGGACAGGGTCAGGGACACCTTCCGGCCCGCCGCGTGGGCCAGCGCGGCGGCGGCGCGAAACGCCTGCTGGGCCGCGGGCGGGTCGAAGAGATAGCCCTCGAGATAGAGGATCTTGCCGCGGGCGATGAGCCCCCGGTCGATGTCCCCCGGCCCGAGCCGCACCGAGGCCCCGAGGAAGGTGCCCATGGTCCGCTGGGCGTCCGGTGTGACCAGGATCAGGCAGCGCCCGGTGGGTGGCCCGCTCGTCGCCTGCGGGGTGTCGAAGCGCACCCCGGTCGAGCGCAGGTCGTGGCCGAAGACCTGGCCGAGCTGGTCGTCGCGCACCTTGCCGATGTACTGCGCGTGGCCGCCGAAGGAGGCCACGCCCACCATCGTGTTGGCGGCCGACCCGCCCGAGATCTCGACCCCGGGCCCCATCACGTCGTACAGCTCCTTCGCGCGCGCCTCGTCCACCAGGTGCATGGTCCCCTTCACCAGGCCCTGGCGCGCGATCAGCGCGTCGTCCGCGTGGCTCAGCACGTCCACCAGCGCGTTGCCGATGCCGATGACGTCGAGGTCGGCGGGCTCAGCCACCGCGGCGGCCTCCGGCCTTGGGCGGGAAATAGCGATCGAGCAGCAGCGCCAGCTTCCTTCGCGTGCGCGGCGGGAAGGCTCTCGGATCGGTGATCACCGCGCTCGCCAGGGCATCGCCGCAGCCGGCCCCGCAGGGCGCCTTGCCCATGCGCGGGATCACCCGCCGCAGCACCACCTTGGCGGTGGCCACGTTCTTGAACAGGTTGGCCACCACCGCCTCCACCGTCACCGCGGCGTGGCTCTCGTGCCAGACGTCGTAGTCGGTGGCCAGGG
>DATMMH010000118.1:0-12782 GCA_035569855.1 Candidatus Dormiibacterota bacterium | reverse complement strand
GCCGGTGACCGGCTTCGAGACCACGATGCTGCCGTCCTTGATCAGGAACAGCTCCTCGCCCGGATCGGCCGCGCGGAAGAGCACGTCACCCTTCCTGAGCCGGCGCTCACGGAAGCTCGGGCAGAGGGCGAGGAGGACGGGCTCGTCGACGTCCTTGAACAGCACGACCCGGCGCAGGAAGCCGATCTCGGGGAGAGTGGCCACTCAGGTGGCCCAGCGCTTGAGCATGACGTTCTGCAGCGCGCGCGCCCGCTCACGGTCGGAGACGGTCGAGGTGCTGCCGAGCGCCTGCATGATCGCGGCCCGCTCTTCCGCGCTCAGCTCGAAGCCGGCCAGCACCGTGGCGGGGTCCCGCATCAGGTCGGCGAGGAACTCCTTGTCGATCATCACCTGCCCGACCAGGTCCTGGATCCCCTTGCCCGCCACGGCCCGACCTCGACTTTTCCGGGTCCCAGACCCGGGCCCAGAAGCCCAATTTAGCAGAAGTGACGCGGTTTTGGAAGATCTTCGATCACCGCAACCATGGTGGTCAAAGCGGCCATCCGGCCTACGCTATCCGGCATGGCCACTACCCGATCGCCGGCGTCCGGCGTCAACTTTCGGTCACTTTCGTTCGTCAGGACCGATGAGAGGGCGCGGGACACCCGTCATACGGACGTGGAACCCTCACCCAGCCAGGACACACTCGTCACCGCCCACTACGGGCGCCTGAGACGACTCTGTCGCCTCCTGCTGGGGGATCCGCAGGAGGCCGAGGACGTGGTGCAGGACGTCTTCCTGAAGGCGCATGAAGCCGAGCAGTTCGGGCGCCCGCCGCTGAACTGGAGCGGCTGGCTCACACGGGTGGCGGTCAACGCCTGCCGCGACCGGCGCCGGGCGGGCGGGTGGATGCGATTCCGGCTCCGCGGCACGAGCCTGGACGACGTCTCGCTGGTCTCGGAGACGCCGGGGCCCAGCGAGGCGCTCGTCAGCGAGGAGACGCGGCGCCGCATCTGGGCGGCGTTCCGCGAGTTACCTCGCCGTCAACAGGAGGTGTTCGTGCTCCGCTACATCGACGAGCAATCGACGCCCGACGTGGCCCAGACTTTGGGGCTGAGCGCGGGCAGCGTGAAGCGTCACCTCTTCCGCGCCGTCCGGCACATGCGTCGTACACTGGGAGATCATCCATGACTCGCTGCATCTCCGACCAGGCGCTCGAGCGGGTCCAGGCCGAGCTCGGCACGGTGGCCGAGCGCGCCCACCTCGCCTCGTGCGCCGCCTGCACCGGCCGCTATCGCCGCCTGCACCGGGAGCTGATGCTGGTCACCGACGTGCTGCGCAACACCCCCGAGCCGGTGCGGCGCGCGATCCCGCTGCTGCGTCGGCGCTGGATGCCGGCCATGGTCGGGCTCTCCGCCGCCGCGGTCGCCCTCCTGATCTGGGCGGAGGTCGCGGTGTGGCGGGCGGTGGCGCCGCCGCCCACGATGCAGCCGCAGGAAGTCGCCGCGATCCTCGCCGACGTGTCGGCGGCGCTCTTCTCGGTGAGCGGCGATCCCGTGCCAGCGGCGGGCGACGAGCAGACCCCGACCCTGGAGGCGATGGCCGGCGAGCTCGACAATGCCCTCACCGGAGGGACGCCGTGACCACTCGGGGCACCCTCCCGATTGCCACCTCAGCCTTCGGGGGCCGGGCCCTGGTGGGTCGGGCCGTCGCGCTCGCCGCGGGCTTCGTCCTGGCCATCGGCGCGATCACCCCCGTGGTCACGAAGGCGTCGGCCCAGGCTCCGCCGCCTTCTTCCCCGGGCGGTGGCTCGATGCGCTGGGGCATGGGGCGCGAGGACGGCGAGCTGTGGCTGATGATCCGCGCCTCCAACCTCGCGCCCGAGCAGCAGACGAAAGTGCGCACGATCCTCTCGTCGCACCGGACGGCCACCCGGCCGATCGTGGATCAGCTACGGCAGGCCCAGCAGGAGCTGGGCGCCAAGCTCCTGTCCCCCGGCCCGCTCCAGACCTCCGACGTGCAGCCGCAGCTCGCCCGGATCAACCAGCTCCGCGAGCAGCTCGCCCAGGACAGCGCGCAGACGGCGCTCGAGGTGCGGGCGGTGCTCACGCCCGAGCAGCTCGCCCGCGTCGCGAAGACGAGAGAGCGGCTGCGGCAGCTCCGCGAGGAGATCCGGCAGCTGATCCAGGCGGGCCGTCCCGCCCAGCCCTGACCCACCGCGAGCCTCGGTGATCTGGCGGAACGTCGGGCGGGCCCTGCTGGTCGCCCCGCTGCTGTTCGCGTGCGCGACGCTCCCGGCGTTGGCCCACGCGAGCCCGCCCGACCCGTCCTGGATCGCCGGCATCTACGACGACGCCGACTACGACGATGTCGTCACCCTCGTCCAGTCGGGCGCGGGGAGCCTCGCCCCCGCGGTGCCGACCGATCTCGCGCCAATCCTCCGCACGGTCGAACGGCTCATCCCGGCCCCGGAGAAGGCGACCGCCGCGCTTCGGCCGTCCGCGGTCCGCTCGCGCGCCCCACCCGCTTCGTAGCGCTCCCCTTCTCGTCCCGTTCAACGGACGGATCTCCACGCTACGAATCCGTGCACTCACTCACCCGGTGAAGGGAGGGTTCCATGGCTCAGTCTGAAGGCAATCTCTGGGCAATCGTGCTGGCCGGCGGCGAAGGCGTGCGGCTGCGGGCTCTGGTCCGCGGGCGGAGCCCGAGCCCCAGCGCCATGACACCCCCGAGCCCGGTCCACGGTGAGGAACGCCAGGCGGGCCGGAGCGCCACGACCGGGGCTGCGGTGGCCTCACGCATAGGGTGGCATGGCGCAGGTCCGCCAGACAGACGAGCGAGGCACCAGCCCGGTTGACCATGGCGGGGTGTATTGCGCCGGAAACCCGCGAATGATCCTCCAGAGCGCCGCGTCGGAATATGTTACAAGCGAGAGCCAACGGGAGGAGTTCTTTGCATGACCGCTGAATCGAGCGAATCCGAGGGAATGGGGGTGGGGACCCCGGATCCGCCCCGTCGAGCGCCGCGTCGCATCTGGGTGATCTGCCTGGTCTTGGCCGCCCTGCTGGCCGGCGGTGGCTATTTTGCGCTCAACCGACCGGGGCGCGCCCAGCCGGCGAGCCGGCCGGCCGGCGCTGGACCGCCGGCCGGCCGCCCCGTTCCCGTGGTGACGGTCGCGGCGCGCAGCGGCGACCTCGGCGTGTACCTCTCGGGCCTCGGCTCGGTGACCGCGCTCAATACCGTGACGGTACGGAGTCGCGTGGACGGCCAGCTCATGCGGACCCTGTTCCAGGAGGGCCAGATCGTCCAGTCCGGCGACGTCCTCGCCGAGATCGATCCCCGCCCCTTCGAGACCCAGCTCACCCAGGCCGATGGCCAGCTCGCGAAGGACGAGGCCGCGCTCAGCAACGCGCGACTCGACCTCGAGCGCTATCGCACGCTGGTCAAGGGCGGCTTCATCCCGCAACAGCAGCTCGACACGCAGGTCTCCTCCGTCTCCCAGCTCGAGGCGGCCATCAAGGCCGACCGCGGGCAGGTCGACAGCATCAAGCTGCAGCTCACCTACTGCCGCATCCTGGCCCCGATCACCGGCCGGGCCGGGCTCCGTCTCGTCGACGCCGGAAACATGGTGCACGTGACGGATCCGGGCGGGCTCGTGGTGCTCACCCAGGTGGAGCCGATCGCGGTGCTCTTCACGCTGCCGCAGGACAACCTGCCGTCCGTGCTCACCCGCCAGCGCGCGGGCGGCACCATCGCGGTCGACGCCTTCGACCGGGAGGGGCGCACCAAGGTCGGCAGCGGCGCGCTGGTGGCGATCGACAACCAGATCGACGCAGGCACCGGCACGGTCAAGCTCAAGGCGTCCTTCCCGAACACCGACGGCGCGCTGTTCCCGAACCAGTTCGTCAACGCGCGCATCCTCGTCGATCAGCTCAAGGGCGTGGTGCTGGTGCCGAACGAGGCCATCCAGCGTGGCGCCCAGGGCCCGTTCGTCTACGTGGTGAAGCCCGACAAGACGGTGGAGCTCCGCAAGGTCACGCCCGGCCCGAGCGAGGCCGGCCTCACCGCCCTGAAGGAAGTCGCCGCCGGCGAGGCGCTCATCGTGGACGGGGCCGACAAGGTGCAGGAGCGCACGCGCGTGGAGCCGACCTCCCGCGAGCGCGCCGTCCCGCGCGGGAGCTCATGAATCTCTCCCAGCCGTTCATTCTCCGGCCCGTCGCCACCTCGCTCCTGACCTTCGCGATCATCCTGGCCGGATTCGTCGCCTACCGGCTGCTCCCCGTCGCGGCCCTGCCCCAGGTCGACTACCCGACCATGCAGGTGCAGACGTTCTATCCCGGGGCCAGCCCCGACGTCATGGCCTCGGCGGTGACCGCGCCGCTCGAGCGCCAGTTCGGCCAGATGCCCGGCCTCAAGCAGATGACGTCGACCAGCTCCAGCACCAGCAGCGTGATCACGCTCCAGTTCGACCTGAACCTGGCGCTCGACGTGGCCGAGCAGCAGGTGCAGGCGGCCATCAACGCGGCCAGCTCGTTCCTGCCCGTCGATCTGCCGGTCCCACCGATCTATAGCAAGGTGAACCCGGCCGACGCGCCGATCCTCACCCTGGGCCTGACCTCGACCACGCTGCCACTCACCAACGTGCAGGACCTGGCCGACACCCGCCTCGTGCCCAAGATCTCGCAGCTCCCCGGGGTCGGGCTCGTGAGCCTGAGCGGCGGGCAGAAGCCGGCGATCCGCATCCAGGTAAACCCGGCGAAGCTGGCCGCCAACAACCTGGCCCTCGAGGACGTGCGCACCGCGGTGGCCAACGCGAGCGTGAACCAGGCCAAGGGCAGCCTCGACGGCCCGCGCCAGGCCTTCACCATCGGCGCCAACGACCAGCTCGTCACGAGCGATCAGTACCGCGACCTGGTGGTGGCCTATCGCAACGGCTCGCCGGTGCACCTCTCCGACGTGGCCGACACGGTGGACGACGCGGAGAACCTGCGCCAGGCCGCCTGGATGGGGGACCAGCCGGCGGTCATCGTCAACATCCAGCGCCAGCCCGGCGCCAACCTGATCCAGGTGGTGGATCGGATCAAGCAGCTCCTGCCGACCTTGCAATCCACCCTGCCCCGGTCGGTAAGCGTGTCGATCCTGAGCGACCGCACCACCACCATCCGCGCCTCGGTGCACGACGTCCAGCTCGAGCTGATGCTGGCGGTGATCCTGGTCGTCCTGGTGATCTTCCTCTTCCTGGGCAGCGCCGCCGCCACCTTCATCCCGTCGATCGCGGTGCCGGTCTCGATCATCGGGACGTTCGCGGTCATGTACGCGCTGAACTTCAGCCTCAACAACCTCACCCTGATGGCGCTGACCATCGCCACCGGCTTCGTGGTCGACGACGCGGTGGTCATGATCGAGAACATCGCCCGCTACATCGAGGCGGGCGATCCGCCGCTCGAGGCCGCGCTCAAGGGCTCGGGACAGATCGGCTTCACGATCCTCTCGCTGACCGTGTCGCTGATCGCGGTGCTGATCCCGCTCCTGTTCATGGGCGACATCGTGGGGCGCCTCTTCCGCGAGTTCGCCCTCACCCTCACCGCGGCGATCCTGGTCTCGGCGGCCGTCTCCCTGACCCTCACCCCGATGCTCTGCGCCAAGCTCCTGCGCCACCGCGAGCCGCACGAGACCGGCCGCGTGGCGCGCGTCTCGACCGCCGCGTTCAACGGGCTGCTCGCGGTCTACGCCCGCACCCTGCGCTTCGTGCTCGATCACCAGCCCGCCACCCTGCTGGTGGCGATCGGCACCCTCGGACTCACTCTCTTCCTCTATACCGTCGTGCCCAAGGGGCTGTTCCCGATCCAGGACACCGGCGTGATCCTGGGCATCTCGGAGGCGCCCCAGTCCATCTCCTTCCCGGCCATGGCCCAGCGCCAGCGCGCCCTGGCCCAGGCCATCCTGCGCGATCCGGCGGTGGAGACGATCTCGTCCTTCATCGGCATCGACGGCACCAATGTCACCCTGAACAGCGGGCGCATGCTGATCACGCTCAAGCCGTTGGAGGAGCGCGGGGCGAGCGTGCTCGCCGTCGTTGATCGGCTCCGCCCGCGGCTCGCCGAGGTGGGCGGCGTCACCCTCTATCTCCAGCCGGTGCAGGACCTGACCGTGGAGGACCGGGTGAGCCGCACCCAGTACCAGTACAGCCTGGAGGATCCCAACGTCACCGAGCTCAACGTCTGGGCTCCGCGCCTGGTCGAGCGCCTTCGGGCCCGTCCCGAGCTGCGGGACGTGGCGACCGATCAGCAGGACCAGGGGCTCGAGACGTCAGTGCGGATCGACCGCAACACCGCCTCCCGGCTCGGCATCACGCCCCAGATGATCGACGACGCGCTCTACAACGCCTTCGGCCAGCGCCAGATCACGACGATCTTCACCCAGCTCAACCAGTACCGCGTCGTGCTCGAGGTCAAGCCGGAGTACCGCCAGGACCCGGCCGCGCTCGAGCAGATCTACCTGCGCTCGGCCAGCGGGGGCTCGGTGCCGCTCTCCACCTTCACCACCATCGAGCAGCGGCCCAGCCCGCTCCTGGTGAGCCACCAGGGCCAGTTCCCGGCGGTGACGATCTCGTTCAACCTGGCCCCGGGCGTCTCGCTCGGCGCCGCGGTCGAGGCGATGGAGTCCTCCCGGCGCGATCTGAGCATGCCCGCCGCCATCGAGGCGCGCTTCCAGGGCACCGCGCGGGCGTTCCAGGCCTCGCTCGCCAATCAGCCGCTCCTGATCCTGGCCGCGGTGGTCACGGTCTACATCGTGCTGGGCGTGCTCTACGAGAGCTGGATCCACCCGGTGACGATCCTCTCCACCCTGCCCTCGGCTGGAGTGGGCGCGCTGGTGGCCCTCATGGCGATGCGGCTCGACCTGAGCGTGATCGCCCTCATCGGCATCATTCTGTTGATCGGCATCGTGATGAAGAACGCGATCATGATGATCGACTTCGCCCTCGACGCGCAGCGCACCGAGGGCAAGCCCGCGTTCGAGGCCATCTACCAGGCCTGCCTGCTCCGCTTCCGACCAATCTTGATGACCACGATGGCGGCCCTGCTGGGCGGCGTGCCGCTCGCCCTCGGACAGGGGGTCGGCGCCGAGCTGCGCCAGCCGCTCGGGGTGGCGATCGTCGGCGGCCTCATCATGAGCCAGATCCTCACCCTCTACACCACGCCGGTCATCTACCTGGCCTTCGATCGGCTCGCGAGCCGCGCGACCCGCCGGCGCGCGCCGGTGGCCGTCGCGCCCGCGGGCGCCGCCGCCCACCGCTCGCATCCGTGAACATCTCCGCGCCCTTCATCCGCCGGCCGGTCGGCACCCTGCTGCTGACCATCGCGCTGGTCCTGACCGGCGCGATCGGCTTCCGGCTGCTGCCGGTGGCCCCGCTGCCCCAGGTGGATTTCCCGACCATCCAGGTCTCGGCCGGCCTGCCGGGGGCCGGCCCGGAAACCATGGCCTCCGCGGTGGCCACGCCGCTCGAGCGCCAGTTCACCCGCATCGCCGCGGTCACCGAGATGACCTCGACGAGCTTCCTCGGGGCCACCAGCGTGGCGCTGCAATTCGACCTCGCCCGCGACATCAACGGCGCCGCCCGCGACGTGCAGTCCGCCATCAACGCGGCGAACGGACAGCTCCCGCCGAACCTGCCGATGTTTCCCACCTACCGCAAGGTGAACCCCGCCGACGCGCCGATCATGATCCTGGCGCTGACCTCACCCACCCTCAGCACCGGCCAGCTCTACGATCTGGCCTCCACGATCCTCCAGCAGAAGCTGGCCCAGCTCGAGGGGGTGGGGCAGGTCTTCGTGGGCGGCAGCTCGCTGCCCGGCGTGCGGGTGGAGCTCAATCCGCGCCTGCTCGCCCGCTACCAGATCGGGCTCGAGGACGTGCGCAGGGTGCTCGCCAACGCCAACGTCAATCGCCCCAAGGGGCAGATCCACGGGCCGGAGCGCGCGTGGGAGGTCCGCACCAGCGACCAGCTCCGCTACGCGGACGAGTACCGCCCGCTGCTCGTGACCTACCGCAACGGGGCGGCGGTGCGCCTCGCCGACCTGGGCGAGGTGGTGGACTCGGTCGAGGATCTCCGCTCCATCGGCATCGCCAACGGCAAGCCCTCCGCGCTGATCATCATCTTCCGCCAGCCCGGCGCCAACATCATCGACGCGGTGGACCGCATCCGCGAGGCGTTTCCGGAGCTGCACGCCCTGCTGCCCGCGGACGTCACCCTCACCCCGGTGCTGGACCAGACCGTGACCATTCGCGCGTCGGTGTCCGACGTCGAGCACGCGCTGATGATCTCGGTCTTGCTGGTGGTGCTGGTGGTGTTCCTCTTCCTGCGCGACTGGCGGGCCACCGCCATTCCGGGCGTCGCGGTGCCGGTCTCCCTGATCGGCACCTTTGCCTTCATGTACCTGGCCGGCTACAGCATCGACAACCTGTCGCTGATGGCTCTCACGGTGGCCACCGGCTTCGTGGTGGACGACGCGATCGTGGTGGTGGAGAACGTCATGCGCCACATCGAGGCGGGCATGCCCACCCTCGAGGCCGCGATCACCGGCGCGCGCGAGATCGGCTTCACGCTGCTGTCCATCTCGATCTCGCTGGTCGCGGTCTTCATCCCGATCCTTTTGATGGGCGGGTTGATCGGGCGGCTGTTCCGGGAGTTCGCGGTGGTGCTCTCGGTCGCGGTCCTCGTCTCGCTCGTGGTCTCGCTCACCACCACGCCCATGATGTGCGCTCTGCTCCTCCGCTCGCACGAAGGCCAGCCGCGCGGCCGCATCTACCGCGGCGGCGAGCGGGTGTTCGGCTGGATCGTCGGGGGCTACGAGCGCACCCTCGGCTGGGCGCTCCGGTTCCCGGGAACAGTACTGGTCATCGCCGCGCTCACCTGCGCGCTCACCGTGCATCTCTTCCTCGTGATCCCGAAGGGCTTCTTCCCCCAGCAGGACAACGGCCGGCTCAGCGGCTCGATCCTGGCCGACCAGGCCATCTCCTACCAGGCCATGCAGGAGAAGATGACCCAGCTCGCGGCGATCGTGCAGGCGGATCCCGCCATCGCCACCGTCACCGCCTACACCGGCGGCGGGGGCGGGCGCGGCACGACCGTCAACAACGCCCGCATGTTCATCGCGCTCAAGCCCCTCCGGCAGCGCGACGCCAACGCCGACGAGGTGATCACGCGGCTCCGGCCCAAGCTCGCCCGGGTGCCGGGGGCCACCCTCTACCTGCAGGCGGTGCAGGACATCCGGGTCGGAGGTCGGCTCGGCAACGCCCAGTACCAGTACACGCTGCAGGCCGACCACCTGGACGAGCTGAGCGAGTGGGCCCCCCGCATGCTCGAGGCGCTGCGCAAGCTGCCCCAGCTCCGCGACGTCTCGAGCGATCAGCAGGACGCGGGGCTCCAGGTCCCCCTGACCATCGACCGGCCCACCGCGGCGCGCCTCGGCATCAGCGCCCGGCTCATCGACGAGACGCTCTACAGCGCGTTCGGGCAGCGCCAGGTGTCCACGATCTACACCGCGCTGAACCAGTACCACGTGGTGATGGAGGTGGGCCCCCAGTTCTGGCAGGACCCCGACGCGCTCGGCGACATCTACGTGCGCTCCACCACCACCGGCCAGTCGGTGCCCCTCACCACGGTCACCCGCTTCGTGCCGAGCGCGGCGCCGCTGCAAGTGAACCACCAGGGGCTCTTCCCGTCGGTGACCTTGTCCTTCAACCTCGCCCCCGACGTGGCGCTCGGGCAGGCGGTCACCGCGGTGGAGCAGGCCGGGCGCGCGATCGAGCTGCCCTCGAGCGTGCGCGGGAAGTTCGCGGGCGCGGCCCAGGCCTTCCAGGACTCGCTCTCGACCCAGCCCCTCCTCATCCTCGCCGCCCTGGTCGCGGTCTACATCGTGCTCGGCATGCTCTACGAGAGCTACGTCCACCCGCTCACGATCCTCTCCACGCTGCCCTCGGCGGGAGTGGGCGCGCTCCTCGCGCTCATGCTCTGCCGGATGGACCTCTCGATCATCGCGCTGATCGGGATCATCTTGTTGATCGGCATCGTGAAGAAGAACGCGATCATGGTCATCGACGTGGCGCTCGATCTCGAGCGGCGCGAGGGCCGCCCGCCCCAGGAGGCGATCTACGCGGCCTGCCTGCAGCGGCTGCGCCCGATCCTGATGACCACCATGGCCGCGATGCTGGGCGCGCTACCGCTCGCCCTGGGCGCCGGCACCGGGTCGGAGCTGCGGCGGCCGCTCGGGGTGAGCATCATCGGCGGCCTCATGCTGAGCCAGCTCCTCACGCTCTACACCACGCCCGTCGTCTACCTCTTCCTCGAGCGCTGGCGGCTGCGCATGGCGGTGGTCTGGCGCCGGATCGGCGCGCGAATCGGCGTGCGCCGGCCCGCCGAGCAGATCAGCGGCGCGAGCGACACGTAACCCTTCTCGGAGACAGGAGCCTCGCATGGAGCTCGATCCCCGCACCATGAGCCAGGAATCCACCTACAAGCTCTTGATCGGCTGCGTCGTTCCGCGACCGATCGCGTGGGTCTCCACGGTGGGCGTCGACGGCGTCAACAACCTCGCTCCCTTCAGCTTCTTCATGGGCGTCTGCCAGGAGCCGCCGACCATCGCGTTCTCCTCGGGCCCGCGCGCGAAGGACCGCAAGGATACGGTGCGGAACGCCGAGCACACCGGCGACTTCGTGGTGAACGTGGTCGACGACGCCCTCGCCGAGCAGATGAACCAGAGCTCCGGCGAGTACCCGCCGGAGGTGGACGAGTTCGCGCTCACCGGGCTCACCGCCGCGCCGGGGGTTCGCGTGCGCGCGCCCCGCGTGGTCCAGGCCCCCATCAGCCTCGAGTGCCGGGTGGCCCAGATCATCCCGGTGGGCCGCGGGCCGCATCACCTGGTGCTGGGGGAGATCCTCTACTTCCACGTGCGGGACGACGTCTACGAGGCGACCACCGGACGCATCGATATGGCGCGGCTCAAGCCGGTGGGACGCCTGGCCGGCCACCAGTACGCGCACATCCACGACATCTTCCAGATGAAGCGACCGTCGGAGAGCTACCGGGGCTAGCGCGCGGGCGCTCCCTGCAGCGCGGGCGCCCGCAACACGTGGGCGACCTTCTCGAGCAGGCTCTCCGGCGAGAACTTCCGGTGGACGAGCCAGCTCTCCGGGGCGTGCAGGACGAGGCGCGGATCGGGCTCGACGACGTCCTCCACCACGAACAGGGCTCGGAGCCCGGGCCGGTCACGGCGAAGGCGCGCGGCCAGCTCCCCCCCGTTGAGCCCCGCGAGCATCACCCCGGTGATGAGCAGATCGATGGGCCCGTGGTGGTGCGCGGCCACCGAGAGCGCCTCCGCGGCCGAGGGTGCGGCGAGCACCGTGTAGCCGTGCCCGCGCAGGGCGTCGACGAGCCGCTCCGCGGTCGGCTGATCGTCCTCCACGACCAGCACGGTGGCTTCCGACGGAGCGCCAGCGACGCCGGCCTCGACGGCGGGCAGATGGATGCGGAAGGTGGCGCCCACCCCGGGCAGACTGTCCAGCTCGACGCGGCCGCCGTGCTGCAGCACCGAGCCGTAGACCATCGCGAGGCCGAGGCCCGTGCCCTCCCCGACCTCCTTCGTGGTGAAGAAGGGCTCGAAGGCGCGGCTGCGCACCTCCTCGCTCATCCCGACCCCGGTGTCGACCACCGATAGCATCACCGAGCGCCCGCTCGCGCGGGAGATCTCCGCGGTCTCGATGGTGAGCCGCCCGCCGTCCGGCATCGCGTCGCGCGCGTTGAGCGCGAGCTGCCGGAGCACGTGCTCGAGCTGCATGCGGTCCGCCTCGACCGGAGGGAGCCGGTCGGCCAGCCGGATGGTGAGCTCGATCCCGGCCGGGAGCAGGCGCCGCAGCGCGGGCGCGGCGTCACGCACCACGTCGTTCACGTCGAGCCGCCACGGGGCGAACGACTGGCGGCGGCAGAAGGCCACGAGCTGCGCGGTGAGGTGCGCCGCGCGCTGCCCCGCCCGCTCGATCATCTGCAGCTGCGGGCGCAGCATCTCGTCGTCCGGGTGCTGGGTGAGCAGCCACTGCGCCCGCCCCAGGATCACCGTCATCAGGTTGTTGAACTCGTGGGCGATGCCGCCGGCCAGCCGCCCCACCGCCTCGAGCTTCTGGGCCTCGCGCAGCTGGGTCTGACTCTCCGCGAGGGCCGCCTCCGCCCGCTTGCGCGCGCTGATGTCACGGGTCACGCTGAGGATGCCGGTGGGCCGGCCCGCCTCGTCCCGCATCCAGGTGAACGTCGATTCCACCCACACCGTCGAGCCGTCCTTGCACGGCTGCTCCAGCTCGAGGCGCCGGAAGGAGTTGGGCGGCGTCTGGCCGGCCTGCTCGACCGCGAGCCCTTCGGCCATCGCCTGGCGCACGACCTCGAGCGAGCGCGGGGTGAGCCGTTCCTCCTGGGTCTGCGTCATGGCCTCCTCCGCGGTGTAGCCACGCAGGTGATACACGGAGGGGCTCACGTAGACCGGCCGGCCCTCGAGGTCGAAGACCGCGATGACGTCGAAGGAGTTCTCGGCGAGCAGGCGATAGAGCGGCTCGCCCTCCCGGGGCGGACGGAGGGGGGGCTCGCTCGCGGGATCGGTCATGATCGTTTTCACGATAGCATGGGGGTAGCTCCATCTCGATGAGGCTCGGAGCCGGGACGTGACGAACGAACCCCCGGTTCGGTTGACTCGCGAGGGCGCGTCGGGAACATTTTTTCCCCGGTGGGGTCAACCGAAGGGCCCGTCGGCTCGTCG
>DATMMH010000117.1:0-3329 GCA_035569855.1 Candidatus Dormiibacterota bacterium | reverse complement strand
ATAGTCGACGACCCCCTTCACGATGCGCACCCGGGACAGCAGCACCGCCCCGGCCACGGGCGCTCCCGCGCGCCCTCCCCCGGCGCGGGGCGGCACGGTCGCGCTCGTCGCCGCGCCGCCCAGCGTGGTCACGTTGAGCCGCCCGGCGGCGTCCTCCAGCAGGTGGATGCGCGGTTCTTCCAGCGTGAGATCGGCCAGCTCCACGCGGCCCCGCAGCAGGGGCGAGAGACGGATGCCGATCCGTCCCTCCCCCATGCTCACGAACGGCCCCGGGCCGAAGGCCGGATCCTCCGCCACCTGTAGCCCGCGGAGCTTCACGGTCGGCAAGGGCAGCGCCGAGATCGAGAGCCCGGTGAACTTCACGGGGCGTCCGAGGGCGTGACTCGCCGCCTGCGCGATGTAGGCCTGGATGGCCGGGGTGTCCAGCAGCAGGGGCACCGCGAGCAGCGCCCCCACCACGACCACCACGAGGACCACCAGGCCGATCAGCAGCCACTTCAGCATGACGACTCGCGCCCTGGGCTCAGCGCGCGCCGGTCACGGCAGCAGCAGGATCTTCCCGGTGGTCTTGCGACCCTCGAGCTGGCGATGGGCCTCGGCGGCCTGCTCAAGTGGGAACTGGTGCTCCACCCGCAGCTTGATCTTGCCGTCGCGGATCCAGCCCAGCAGCTCGTTCGACCGCTGCATCAGCTCCTCGCGGGTGGCGATGTGATGGTTGAGGCTCGGCCGCGTTACGAAGAGCGACCCACGCACGTTCAGGATCTGCAAATCGAGCGGGGGCACCGGCCCGCTCGCCGCCCCGAAGAGCGCCATCAGGCCACGCGGACGGAGGCAGCTCAGGCCCTTGTCGAACGTGCTGGCCCCGACCCCGTCGTAGACCACGTCCACGCCACGCCCGCCCGTGATGCGCTTGACCTCCGGCTCGAAGTCCTGCTTGGTGTACATGATCACGTGGTCCGCGCCGGCCGCCTTCGCGAGCGCGGCCTTCTCGTCGGTCGACACCGTGCCGATGACGGTGGCCCCGCGCATCTTGGCCATCTGACAGAGCAGTAGCCCCATGCCGCCCGCGGCCGCCTGCACCAGCGCGGTCTCACCCTTCTTGATCGGCCACGTGGAGGTGATCAGGTAGTGCGCGGTGAGCCCCTGCAGCATCGCGGCCGCGCCGTCCTTGAAGGAGAGCTTCTCGGGCAGCGCGACGAGGCGGTCAGCCGGCACCGCGACCATCTGGGCGTAGGAGCCGATCACGCCGGTCCACGCGACCCGCTCGCCGACCTTGACGTCGGAGACGCCGGGGCCCACCGCGGTCACGGTGCCCGCGCCCTCCATGCCGGGGGTCAGCGGAAGCGGGGCCTTGTAGGCGCCGCTGCGGAAATACACGTCGATGTAGTTCACGCCGCAGGCTTCGAGCTTCACCTGGGCCTGACCGGCCGCCGGCGCCGGGGCCGGCATGTCCTCGAGCTTCATGCTCTCGGGACCGCCCGGGGTGTGAACGCGGATCGCTTTCATGCGGTGTCCTCCTTAGCGGTTTAGCGCATCATGGATAGGTCAACGGTGAACTTCGCGACCTGCTTTTCGTCGGCGTCTCGCACCAGCAGCGTCACGGTGCCCCGTGGATCGACGCCCTCCACCGGGAACACGTACATGCAGTGCGCGGTGTACTGCCCGTCCTCGCCGCGGAGCGCGGTCCGCTCGTTCTGGGTGAACAGCGCCTTGATCTCCAGCTGGTGCGCGACCAGGGCGGGCGCGTAGAACCGCGCAAAGTCGGCGCGCGTGCCGCGGAGCGTGGCCCAGAAGACGAGCTTGCCTTCCTGGTTCTTCAGGATCGACTCGACGTCGGACGGCTTGAGCTCCTTGTCCTGGAAGGCCTGGTTCCGGGCCGCGAGGGCCAATCGATAGAAAGGGGTCATGACCGTGACGAGCTGTCCCGCACCGCCGCCCTCCACCCGCCACTCGCCGCCCCAATCCTCGTTGACCACACTGCGCCGCCCGATCCGAACGGCCTCGTCGCGGTCCCGCGGCGTCAACGTGAACAGCGCAGCGTCGAGGGGAGAGATGCACGTGAGCGACAGGCCGACGGCCAGCACCCACAGCCATTGCCGGCATGAGCGCGCCCGCCTCATTCGGTGCGCATTGTAGCACAGCGGTTGCGGGCCCCCGGGGCCGCGCGTATCGTGAGCGCATGCGCTGGCTGCTCGTAGGACTCGGGCTCCTGCTCGCCGGCTGCGCCTCCGCGTTTCCGGACGAGGTCATGCGCACCGTGGACCGCTCGATCACGGTCGACGAGCTGCGGCGCGATCCCGCGGGACACAAGGGCGCGCGGGTAATCGTGGGCGGTGAGATCCTGTCCACCCAGCCGCGTCAGGGCCAGACCGAGATCGAGCTGCTGGCGCGGCGGCTGCGCGACGGCGGTTCCCCGGAGCGCAGCGATCGCTCACCCGGACGTGTGCTCCTCCGCACCGCCGACTTCCTCGACCCGGCCATCTATGCGGCGGGCCGGCGCATCACGGTGGTGGGAACGGTGATCGGCGCCGAGGAGCGCAAGGTCGGCGAGCTGCCGTATCGATATCCGGTGATCGACGTCGAGCGCATCCGGCTCTGGTCGCAAGACGTGGTCCTCGGCCCGCCCTACTACCCCGCCCCGTACTACTACTGGCCGTACGGTCCCTACTACCTGGCGCCGTACGGCGGCTTCTATGGGCCGGGCGGCTGGTGGTGAGTCGCGCTCCGCGCCCTACCGGCCCACCTGCACCGACGAGAAGGTCGACGGGTCCAGGTACTTCGCGGCGACGCGCTGGACGTCGGCCGCGGTGACCTGCGCGATGCGCTCCTTGTAGCGCTCCGGGTAGTCGAGCCCGAGGCTGTTCTCCTCCACTCCGCTCAGGAACCGGGCCAGCTTGCCGGAGGTGTCGAGGCGCAGCGGAAAGCTGCCGATCAGGTAGGCCTTGGCCAGGTCGATCTCGCGCGCCGACACCGGCTCCCGACCGAGCCGGCTCATCTCCTCGCGGATCAGCCGCGTGGCCTCGGCCACTCCGTCGGTCCGCGTCTGCAGCGCGATCAGGTACGTCGCCCCGTAGCGCGCCGGCTGCACCGTGCTGTAGACGGAGTAGGCGAGGCCCCGCTCCTCGCGCACGCGGGTGTAGAGCCGGGAGACCGAGCCGCCACCCAGCACGTAGGTGGCCACCGCGAGCGGGAAGTAGTCGGGATCGTCCTGCCGTATGGAGGGCCGACCCATCAGCACCGTGGTCTGCGTGAGATCACGCTTGATCGCGCGGGCCTCCGCCGGCACCACCGCGGCCGGCCGGGGGATCGCGGGCAGCGTGACGGTCCCC
>DATMMH010000116.1:0-13421 GCA_035569855.1 Candidatus Dormiibacterota bacterium | reverse complement strand
CCGATTCAATCCGGCCGCTGCAGGTCCAGCTCGAGAGCTTCGGCCTCCACGCGGCCCGCCTCGACATCCGCGAGGATTCCGGACGACTGACCGCGACACTCGGCAACATCCTGGCGCGTCTCGGCAGCGATCCGGCCTTCGCCGAGCGCGACGAGGCTGATCGCGCTGCGGTCCTCCTCGCGCGGCTCGCCGAGCCGGCCCCCAAGGCCTCCGCGATCTCCGCGCTCGCCCTCGACGAGGCCGCCGCCGAGACGTGGCGGCTCTTCCGGCTCCTCGCGCGCGCCCAGGCCATCTACGGCCGGGCGTCGCTCGGCCCGTTCATCATCTCGATGACGCGGGGACCGGCCGACGTCCTGACCGTGCTCCTCCTGGCCCGCTGGGCCGGCGGGGCCGACGCGCTGCGGATCGTCCCCCTGTTCGAGACGCTGGGCGACCTCGACGCGGCCCCGCACACGCTCGGGCAGCTCTTCGCGCTCCCCGCCTACCGCGCGCATCTCGCGGGGTGCGGCGGCGAGCAGATGGTGATGATCGGTTACTCCGACAGCAACAAGGACGGCGGCTACCTGGCCGCGAACTGGGCCCTCTATCGCGCGCAGGAGTCGATCGCCGCGGTGTGCGCCGAGCAGCGCGTGACCCTCACCCTCTTCCACGGGCGCGGGGGCACGGTCGCGCGCGGCGGCGGCCCGGCCGGCCGTGCGATCCGCGCCCAGCCGCCACACACCGTCGAGGGCCGCTTCCGGGTGACCGAGCAGGGCGAGACCATCGCCTCGCGGTACGGAGACCCGGAGCTGGCCCACCGGCACCTCGAGCAGATCGTGAGCGCGGTGCTGCTGGCCTCGGCGGACATGCCGGCCCGCGAGGCGGCCGAGACGGTGGCGCCGGCGTGGCGGCTCGCGGTGGACGTGATGGCGGTGGCCGCGCGGGAGCGCTACCACGACCTGGTCGAGCGCACCCCGGGCTTCCTCGACTACTGGCGCGCGGCCACCCCGATCGAGGAGCTCTCGCGGCTACGCCTCGGCTCGCGGCCGACCGTACGCCGCGCGGGCGGCATGACCCGGAGCGCGGTGCGCGCCATTCCCTGGGTCTTCTCGTGGATGCAGAGCCGCTTCAACCTGCCGGGCTGGTACGGTCTCGGCACCGCCCTCACGCGCGCCGACGCGGGCACGCTGCGCGAGATGTACGCGGGCTGGCCGTTCTTCCGGGCCATCCTCGACAACGCGGAGATGTCGCTGCTCAAGGCCGACATGGGCATCGCCGCGCTCTACTCCGAGCTGGTCCCCGACCGCGGGCTCGCCACCGCGGTCTTCACTCGCATCGGAGACGAGTTCGCGCGGACCCGCGAGGCCATCCTGCGCGCCACCGGGCACGCCGACCTCATGGACGGCGATCCCGTGATCCAGCGCTCGGTACACCTCCGCAATCCCTACGTGGACCCCCTCAACTACCTCCAGGTCGAGATGCTCCGCCGCCTGCGGGTCCTCTCCGAGCCGGACGCTCCGGAGGCGGAGCGCTACCGCGAGGTCCTCGTGATCACGATCAATGGCATCGCGGCCGGCCTGCGCAATACTGGATAGCAGCGGGGCTAGCAGCGGCTCGCAGCGGGCTAGTAGCGCAGCTTGTTCGAGGCGTCGAGCGCGGCCACCTTGTAGCACTCGGCCAGCGTCGGATAGTTGAAGACGGTGCGCAGGAAGTAGTCGAGCCCTCCGCCGAGGCCCAGCACCGCCTGCCCCACGTGGACCAGCTCGGTGGCGCCGGTCCCGATGCAGTGGATGCCGAGCAGCCGCCGGTCTTCCCGGTGGAAGAGCATCTTGAACATCCCGGCATGATCGCCCAGGATCTGCCCCCGCGCGATCTCGCGGTAGCGGGCGATGCCGCTCTCGTACGGGATCCGGTTCTGCGTCAGCTCGTGCTCCGGCGCTCCCACCATCGAGATCTCGGGAATGGCGTAGATGCCGATGGGGAAGTGCGACGCCATCGGGCCCGCCTCCACTCCGAAGGCGGCGCAGGCGGCGAGCCGGCCCTGTTCCGACGAGGTCGCGGCGAGGCTCGGGTAGCCGATCACGTCGCCCGCGGCGAAGATGTGCGGCTGCGCGGTGCGGAAGCACTCGTCCACCGAGAGCCGCCCCCGTTCGTCCGCCTGGAGGCCGGCCACGGACAGGTTGAGCGCGTCGGTGGCCGCGATCCGGCCGGCCGAGAAGAGCACCATGTCGGTGGCGATCCGCTTTCCGGACTCGAGCTGCAGCACCGCCTTGCGCGGCGGACCCTCCGCGACGCCGATCGACTCCACCGCCTCCCCGAACCGCAACGTCACGTTGCGGGATCGCATCTGGTGGAAGAGCTCGTCGACGATCTCGCGATCCAGGAACTCGAGCGGCCGGTCCCGCCGCTCCACCAGAGTCACCCCGACCCCGAGGGCGGAGAAGATCGAGGTGTACTCGACCCCGATCACGCCCGCCCCCACCACCGCGAGGGTGCGGGGCAGCGACGTGAGGCGCACGATGTGGTCGGTGTTGAGGATCATCTCGCCGTCGGCCGCGACACCCGGGGGCGGGCTCGGGCGCGTGCCCACCGCGATCAGGATGTGCTCCGCGGTCACGCTGTGCCGGCCGCCGTTGGCGGAGCGGACCACGAGAGTGTGCGGATCCCCGAACGACGCCTCCCCCGCGATCACGGTGACGTCGTTACGGCGGAGCTGGTTCTCCAGCACCTCGATCTCGCGGGCG
This sequence comes from Candidatus Dormiibacterota bacterium, assembly GCA_035569855.1. GTDB lineage: Bacteria > Methylomirabilota > Methylomirabilia > Rokubacteriales > CSP1-6 > CAMLFJ01. Next base: position 10,698 of record DATMMH010000116.1, on the reverse strand, counting down.
ATCACGGTGTCCACCCCCGCGAAGAGCTGCTGGCAGGTCGGCCGCGCATCGAGCTTGGCCCACGGCAGCCGGTCGCCCTTGCCGGCCAGGGCCGCGAAGGTGAGCACCGCCTCCCGGAGGGTCTTGCTCGGGATCGTGCCGGTGTCCACGCACACCCCGCCCACGGAGCGCCCCTTCTCGACGATGGCCGCGCGGCGGCCCAGCTTGGCCGCCTGCACCGCGGCCCGCTGGCCGGCGGGGCCGCTGCCGATGCAGACCAGGTCGAAGTCGTACGCGGTCACCGCGTCACCGGGATGATGCCCAAGATCTCCTCCGCGCGCACGGATTCACGCCTCCCGATCACGATAGCACCGCGCCGCCGCTCCTGGGCGACCGCGGAGGAGTCATGGAGAGGAGGTGCCAGGGCTCGTGCCCGGGCGCGGGCCCCGAAACCACCGGAAGAACAGGCAGATTGCAGCGGCCCCGGGCAGACTTGTTCTCACGCACGTATCGGAGGTAGGATCACGCCGACGAGAGGCTCCCGACCAGCCAAGGAGGGCGTCATGCTAGAGCGGCTCATCTCCGGCGACAACCACATCGACCTCACCTATTGCCCGCCCGACCTCTGGTCCAGTCAGGCGCCCTCCAAGTGGAAGCTCCTGGTGCCGCGCGTGGAGGAGTTGGAAGACGGCTGCCACTGGTTCGTGGAGGCGCAGGACAAGGGGATGTGGAACGGCGTAGGCCCCGGCTTCCTCAAGCGGACCCCCGGCTCCTTCGCCCGGATCGACGAGATGGCCTCCTGCGGCTTCGAGTGGGATCACCGCGCTGGCGCCAAGCCCCGGCCGACCACCCCCGAGCTCCGGCTGGCCGACCTCGACCGCGACGGCCTCGACGCCGAGGTGGTCTACGGCTGCCTGATGATCAACGACATGATCGCGAGCGGCGAGCGCCGCGCGTGGGCCAACGCGATCTACAACGACTGGGCCGCCGACTTCGCCAGGAAGTCGGACCCGAACCGGATCTACCCGCTCGCCATCGTGCCGAGCAACGACCCGCAGGTGGCCGCGGCCGAGGTCCGGCGATGCGCCAAGATGGGCCTCAAGGGCGGCGACCTCGGGTTCAAGTCCATGTCCATCCCGCTCTACCAGCACGAGTGGTATCCACTCTGGGAGGCCGCGGCCGAGTGCCACTTCCCGATCGCGTTCCACTCCACCGGCTTCAAGGCCCTGCGCGCCCCCGATTCCCCGGCGATGGAGCAGCAGTACATGCTGCAGTGGCGGCTGGTGCGCTCGTCGCTCTTCCAGCTCGACACCATGGAGGTGCTCGTCTCGATCATCACCTCCGGGGCGTGCGAGAAGTACCCCGACTTCAAGTTCGTGCTGGGCGAGTCGGGCGTGACGTGGCTACCCTACGTGTTCGATCGCTTCGATACCGAGTACGAGGACCGCGCCCGCGGCCTCGGCTTCTCGATGAAGCCGAGCGACTACTTCCGGCGGCAGGGCTACGTCACCTACCAGCAAGATCAGTTCCTCGAGCCGATCATCCCGCTGATCGGCGAGGACAACATCATCTGGGGCGCGGACTACCCGCACCCCGACTGCGTGTGGCCGGACTCGCGCCGCCACCTCGAGAAGAACCTCGGCAACCTGCCCGAGCGCGTGCAGCGCAAGATCACCTACGACAACGTGGTCAAGCTCTACAACCTCCGCTGAGCGAAAGGACCCCATGACCGCCACCGCGCTCGAGATTCCGTCGCTCAAGGGAAAGGTATCGGACGAGGAGTGGGCCGTCCGGGTGGACCTGGCCGCCGCCTATCGTCTGGTTTCGCGCTACGGCTGGGAGGACCTCGTCTTCACGCACATCTCGGCCCGCGTGCCCGGGACCGAGGACCAGTTCCTGATCAACCCCTACGGCCTCTTCTTCGACGAGATCACCGCCTCGAGCCTGGTGAAGATCGACCAGGACGGCAACAAGCTCGAGAACACGCCGTTCGACGTGAACGCGGCCGGCTTCATCATCCACAGCGCGATCCACGGCGCCCGCCACGATGCCAAGTGCGTGCTCCACACCCACACCGCGAACGGCGTCGCGGTCTCCACCCAGCGGGCCGGGCTGCTGCCGATCTCACAGCACTCGCTCTTCGTGCTCAACAGCGTGGGCTACCACGACTTCGAGGGCCCCGCGCTCGACGCGGACGAGAAGCCGCGCCTGGTGGCGGACCTGGGCGACAACCGCTGCCTGATCCTCCGCAACCACGGCCTGCTGACGGTGGGCGAGACGGTGGCCGACGCCTTCGTGAACATGTACTACCTCGAAGCCTCCTGCGCGATCCAGGTGCGCGCGCAATCGGGCGGCGGCGAGCTGATCCCGGTGCCCAAGGAGGTCATGGACAAGGGCTACGCCACCGCGGTGGCGAACCAGCGCCGCAATGGCGGCCAGGGCCGGCTCGTGTGGCCGGGCCTCCTGCGCCGGCTGGACCGGACGGACTCGTCTTTTCGGAATTGACGGGCCCCGAGTCCTCGCTGCGCTTCGGCGCCGACGCGGGCGCCCGGCGTAGCGAGGACGGCCCGCTGCTCACCGGCCGCGGGCGTTTCACCGACGACATCGACCTTCCCGGGCAGGCCCACGCGTGCTTCGTGCGCTCGCCGCTGGCCCACGCCGTGATCCGGGGCGTGGACCCGCGCGCGGCGCTGGCCATGCCCGGGGTGCTCGCGGTCCTCACCGGCCGCGACCTCGAAGCGGCCGGGCTCGGGCGCATCCCACCGGCCGCGGCCTTTCCCGGCCGCGGCGGCAAGCCGCTGGTCAGCGCCCCGATCCCGCCGCTGGCGGTCGATCGCGTCCACTACGTCGGCGAGGCGGTGGCCATCGCGGTCGCCGAGACGCCTGCCCTGGCCGCCGACGCCGCCGCGGGGGTCAGGGTCGATCTCGACCCCCTGCCCGCGGCGGCCGACGTGGAGCGGGCGCTCGCCCCCGGCGCGCATCCCGTCCACCCCGCGGCCCCGGACAACGTGGCCTTCGACTGGACCGACGGCGACGCGGCCGCGGTGGACGCGGCCATCCGCGGCGCCGCACACGTGGCGCGCGTCCGTCTGCACGACACGCGCCTGGCGCCCTCCGCGCTCGAGCCGCGGGCCGCCATCGGCCAGTGGGACGCGGCGACCGACCGCTACACGCTGACCGCCAGCACCCAGGGCGTGGCGGTGGTGCGCCGGCTCCTCGCCGAGGGCGTGTTCAGGATTCCCCCGCAGAAGCTCCGCGTGGTCACCCACGACGTGGGCGGCGGCTTCGGCATGAAGGTGCAGGCCTACCCGGAGTACGCCGCCCTGCTCTTCGCGGCGCGCCGGGTGGGCCGGCCGGTGAAGTGGCGGGCCACGCGGGTGGAGAGCTTCCTGGCCGACACCCACGGCCGCGACGGCATCCTGGAGGGCGAGCTGGCCCTCGATGCGGCCGGCCGCTTCCTGGCCCTGCGCGTCCGCACGCGCGTCGGCCTCGGCGCCTACGTCTCGGCCTTCGCGGCGGTCTTCGGCACCAACAACACCAAGAACTGCCTCTCGAGCGTCTACACGATTCCGGCCATCGCGATCGACGTCGCGCTCGCCTTCACGAACGCGGCCCCGCTCGGCCCCTATCGCGGCGCGGGCCGGCCCGAGGCCCTCTACCTGATCGAGCGGCTCATCGATCAGGCCGCGACCGCGCTCGGCATCGACCGCGTGGCGCTCCGGCGCCGCAACCTGATCGCGCCCGCCGCCATGCCCTACCGGGCGCCCAATGGCATGGTCTACGACAGCGGCGAGTTCGAGACCGTGATGGACCAGGCCCTCGCGTTGGCCGACTGGAAGGGCTTCCCGGCGCGGCGCGTGGCCTCCGAGCGCGCGGGGCGGCTACGCGGCATCGGTCTCTGCTGCTTCCTCGAGGTGGCCGGCGGCATCCTCGACGAGACGGTGGACCTGCGCTTCGGCGCCGACGGCACGGTGGCGCTCCACACCGGCGCTCAGGCCATGGGCCAGGGCCATCTCTCGACGTTTCCATTGCTGATCGCCGCGCGCCTCGGCGTCGATCCGGGCGCGGTGCGCCTCGTTCAGGGCGACAGCGACCTGGTTCCGGCCGGCACGCCGAGCGTGGCGTCACGATCGATGATGATGGCGGGGAGCGCGGCGGCGCAGGCCTGCGACGCGTCCATCGAGAAAGGGCGCCGCGTGGCCGCGCACTACTTCGAGGCCGCCGCGCCCGACGTGGAGTTCGCGGCGGGCCGCTTCCGCGTCAGGGGCACGGACCGCGCCATCGGCCTGCTCGAGCTGGCCGGCCGCGCGCGCACGCTCCCGGGCCTGCCCGACGATCTCGGCGGCGGACTCGACAGCACCGCCAAGTTCGTCTCGCCCCAGATGACCTTCCCCAACGGCTGCCACGTCGCCGAGGTCGAGATCGACCCCGAGACCGGCGCGGTGGCGGTGGTCGGCTATGCCGCGGTGGACGACGTCGGCCGTCTCGTCCACGAGACCATCGTGGAAGGCCAGATCCACGGCGGCATCGCCCAGGGCCTGGGCCAGGTGCTGGGCGAGCACGTGGTCTACGATGAGCACGGCCAGCTCCTGACCGCGTCCTTCATGGACTACATGCTGCCGCGCGCCGACGACGTGCCCGCGCTGCGCGTGGGCCACCACGGCGTCCTCTGCACCACCAACCCCCTCGGCGTGAAAGGTGCGGGCGAGTCCGGGGTGGCGGGCGCGCTGCCGGCCGCCGTCAACGCGGTGCTGGATGCCCTGGCAACCCGCGGCGTGCGCGACCTCGACCTGCCGATGTCCGCGGCACGAATCTGGAACGCGCTCCACTCTTGATCATCAAGATCGTCCACCACATCAGGGCTTTGGGCTCTGGTGGGAGAGGAAGTGGGCGAGATCGACCAGGTCCTGGTCATTGAGGTCCGCCAGCTCCTGCGCCATCGCCCCGCCGTAGCCGAGCCGGGCCCCGCTCTTGTATTCCCGCATCGCCTTGAGCAGGTACTCCTCCCGTTGATTGGCCAGGCGCGGCATCTGCTCGCGGCCCGAGAAGTCCGGGTTGTGGCAGACGCCACACGGATGGCGCAGCGTCAGCCGCCGGCCCCGCGCGAATCGCTCGGGATCAGGCGGGTCGTCGGGAGGCGGCGGCGGCGGCAGCTTGGTGATGCGGTCGGCGAAGGCGAGCAAGTCGTCGTTGGTGAGGCCTCGGGCGGCGGCGATCATGGCCGGGCTATTGCGCCGGCCTTCCCGGAACAGGAAGAGCTGCGCGACCGAGAAGAAGGACGGCTGACCTCCGAGCGAGGGCGTCTCCGGGATGCGGGACTGGCCGTCGGCGCCGTGGCAGGCCAGGCAGACGGTGAACCGCTCTTCCACTGACGGCATGGGCACTGACGGCGTGGGCACTGACGGCATGGCCGACGGAGCGGGCGACTGGGCCCGCACCGGGGCGACCGCCAGCAGGAGCACGACGGTCGCCAGCCAGGCGGCCCGCGTGATGCGGGCCGGGGACGGCAAGACCGCCCCCGGCCCGCGCTCAGACGTCAACGGCCGTAGCTGACCCGATAGACCGCGCCCGCGTGATCGTCCGAGACGAGCAGCGAGCCGTCCTTGAGTACCAGCACGTCCACCGGTCGGCCGAGATAGCCGTTGTTCTCGACCAGCCCGGTGAGGAACGGCTCCATCGACCTGACGGTGCCGTTGGCGTTCAGGTACACCACCACCACGTCGGCGGCGTACTTCTTGGTGCGGTTCCACGGCCCGTGGCGCGCGATGAAGATGGCGTTCCGATACTTGGCCGGGAACATCCTGCCGGTGTAGAAGCGCATCCCGAGCGGAGCCGAGTGCGGCCCCAGCAGCAGCGCCGGCTTCACGAAGTCGTCACACACCTTGCCCCAGCCGAACTGCGGATCCGCGAAGTCGCCCTGATGGCAGTAGGGATAGCCGAAGTGCTGGCCCACCTTGGTGAGGTGGTTCAGCTCGTCGTTGGGCAGGTCCTCGGACAGCCAGTCGCGCTGGTTGTCGGTGAACCACAGCTCGCCGGTCTTCGGGTGGAAGTCGAAGCCCACCGTGTTGCGCACACCGCGGGCCACCACCTCCATGCCGCTGCCGTCGAGATTGATCCGGCGGATCTGCGCGTACTGGTCCGACGGCTCGCAGATGTTGCAGGGCGCGCCCACCGGCACGTAGAGCTTGCCGTCGGGCCCGATCTTGATGAACTTCCAGCCGTGGGGAATGTCGCCCGGCAGCTTGTCGTAGATGGTCACCGGCGTGGGCGGGTTGTCGAGCTTGTCCTCGATCCCGTCGTAGCGGGTGATCGCCTTGGGGGTGGCGACGTAGAGCGACCCCTTGTGGAACTCGATGCCGTTGGGCAGCTCGAGCTTCTCGGCAATCGTCTTGACCTCGCGCGTGCCGCCCTTGTCCACGATCGCGTAGATCTTGCCCGCCCCGAAGAGCGAGCTGACGAAGACGGTGCCCTTGTCACCCTGGCGCAGCCCGCGCGCGTCGAACACGTTGGCCGCGTAGATCTCGACCTTGAACCCGGGCGGCACCTTCATCTTGGCGATCGGCAGCTTGTCGGCCGGAGTGGGAATCGGGAACGCGGGCACCGGGGCCATCTGCGCGCCCGCGCCGGTCGTGGGACGGCCGACCGCCCAGAACGGCACTTCTTCCTCCTTCGGAGGCGGGGGCGCCGGCTGCTGCCCGATCGCGGGCCACGCGGCGAGCGCGAGGCCGGCCATTGCGACGATCGGCCATATGATTCGCCGCGTCTTCGAGGCTTTCATCATGATGACCCTCCCTTGGGTCTACGGGCTCATCTGTTCGACTACCGGGACGCGCCCACGGCGCGGCGACATGCTAGCGCCTCGCCGGCCGCGGGTAAAGGGCCCCGCGGCATCCGCTCCGGCCGCATCTGCTAGAATGCCGGACGCCATGACCATGCCCGTCGGTCTCAACATCTGGTCCCGCATGGTCGAGCACACGTTTCCCTACTACGACAAGACCGTCGCGCCGTTCGACTCGATCTGGCTGCCCGACCACGTGCAGTACGGCGCCAACAAGGTGGCCGAGGGCTGGACGCTCCTCACCTGGGCCCTCGCCCGCTATCCGGACAAGCTCTGTGGCCACGAGGTGCTCTGCAACAGCTTCCGCAACCCCGCCCTGCTCGCCAAGATGGCGGCGACCGCCCAGGCCCTCTCCGGCGGCCGGGTCGTCCTCGGGATCGGCGCCGGCTGGAACGAGGAGGAGTATCGGACCTACGGCTGGGCCTACCCGGCCCACAAGGTCCGCATCGCGCAGCTCGCGGAGGCGATCGAGCTGATCCGGGCCATGTGGGCGGGCGCGCCCGCCGAGCATCGCGGGGAGCACTACGCCGTCTCCGGCGCCTACTGCGAGCCGCGCCCGGATCCGATCCCGCCGGTGATGGTGGGTGGCTCGGGCGAGAAGTTCCTGCTGCGGGTGGTCGCCCGGCACGCCGACTGGTGGAACTACGTCTGGAAGGGGCCGGAGGCCTACGCGCACAAGCAGGAGGTGCTCAAGGCGCATTGCCGCGAGGTGGGCCGGGACTACGACGCGATCAAGCAGGTCGTCCGCGTCGGCATCCTCATCGCGGAGAGCGACCGGGAGGTCGAGCGGCTGAAGAGCGCCCCGTGGATCCGCTCGATCGACGACATGCAGCTCGTGGGCACTCCCGAGCAGGTCACCGAGGCGCTGCTCGGCATCGTCGAGCAGGGCGCGGCCCGGCTCACCGTGAACTTCGCCGACGTGCCCCGACCCGAGGGCACCTGGCTCTTCGCCTCCACCGTCCTGCCCCACCTGTAGACGCCGGCCGAACGGCAGCGCTCCGCGCGCTGGTACTTCATACCCGGTAGTTCCTTCTCGCGCCCGTCCAGCCCGTGACCGCCGTCATCTCGATCTGCCGCTAATTCACACGATCGCACGCGGCACGTCGGTTGCACCGTGGCGCGGTCATGATCGACAGGCTCAGAGCGCGCATCTCCCAGCCGATCCTGTTCTTCCCGATGCTGGCCGCTCTCGCGGTGCTATCGGTCTACGGGATCATCCAGGCCGGGCTGACCATGACCGACCGGTGGGACGCCGCCCTCGCGCGGCGGGTGGCCTACGACCAGAGCCATCAGGCCACGGTCCTGGTTGCCCGCTACGAGGAGCGGCTCCACCAGACCCGCGCGGCACTTCGCAAGCGGGGCTACGACACGGGGCCGGTCAACGCCGCGATGGGCCCGCGAACCGCGGAGGCCCTGCGAGCGTTCCAGGAGCGGGAGGGCCTGCCGGTCACGGGCCGGGCGGACGGGCCCACGATGATGGCGCTGGGCATCGAGCCCTAGCTCGGCGGCCCGGGCGCGGGTGCTATCATTCCCGCGCCATGGATCCGGACCGGCCCCGGCTCGCCGCCAGTCACGCGCTCTGGGAGCGCGCCCGGCGCGTCATGCCGGGCGGCGTCTACGGCCACCAGAACGGTGCCGCGCTCGGCGACGGCCACCCCCGCTTCCTCGCCCGGGCGGAGCGCGCGCGGGTGTGGGACGTGGACGGCAACGAGTACGTGGACTGGATGTGCGCCTACGGCCCGATGATCCTGGGCTACGGCCATCCCGCGGTTGAGGCCGCGGTGGCCGAGCAGCTCGCGGCCGGCGACTGCCTTCCCCTGCCCGGGCCGCGCATGGTCGAGCTCGCCGAGCGCCTGGTGCGGGTCACCCCGCGCGGAGACTTCGTGGTCTTCGGCAAGAACGGCGCGGACGCCACTAGCTGGGCGGTGGACGTGGCGCGCGCACACACCGGCCGGCCGCTGATCGCGCGGGTGGCGGGCGCGTATCACGCCGCGCGGCCCTGGGCGCTGCCGCGGACCCCCGGAGTGCCCCGCTCTCATCAAGACGAGCTGGTCGAGTTCGGCTGGAACGAACTCGACGGCCTGCGGGCGCTCTTCACCGCGCATCCGGATCGCATCGCGGTGGTGATGACCACGCCCTTCGACCACGCCACCGGCGCCGGCCCCGCTCCCGGGTTCTTCGACGGCCTCCGCGCCCTGTGCGACGCCCACGGGGCACTCTTCGCCATGGACGACGTGCGCGCCGGCTTCCGCTTCCACCTGGGCGGCTCCTGCGAGCACTTCGGGGCCGCGCCCGATCTGATCTGTTACTCCAAGGCCATCGCCAACGGTCACGCCCTCTCGGCGGGGCTCGCGCGCGAGAGCCTGCGCGGCGCCGCCGAACGCGTCTACTTCACCGGCTCCTTCTTCTTCGCGAGCGGCGCGTTCGCGGCCGCGCTGGCCACCCTCGAGGTGCTGGAGCACACCGACGCGATCGCCCGGATCCAGCGGATCGGCCGTCTGCTGAGCGACGGCCTCTCCGAGCAGGCGCGCCGCCACGGGGTCCCGCTCCTCCCGGTCGGGCAGCCGGCGATGCCGGTGATCCGCCTCGCCGACGATCCTGATCGCCGGCGCACCCGCCGCTTCTGCTCGCTGGTCACCGCGGCCGGCGCGTACGCGCACCCGGGCCACAACTGGTTCGTGTCCGCGGCCCACACCGAGGAGGACGTGGCGCGCACGCTCGAGTCCTCCGAGCGGGCGTTCCGGACCGTCGCGGAGGAGGGCTGAGAGCCGCGCCTACCCGCCGCCCGGGGCGATCGCCAATCGTAGGATCGTGATGGAGTGAGCGGGGCAGAGGTAGTCGAGGCCGCCGCTCCGCGCCGCCGCGCGGCCCTCGCGCACGTCGACGCGCCGCGGGTGCTCGAACGAGTTGGTCGCGCCCACCTCCGGACCATTCACCTCCCACACCGAGACCTCCGCGGCCACCGCGCCGCCCGCCACGTCGATCACCACGGCGAGGTCCCGATCGCGGTCGCGATTGACGAGCGCGAGCGAGAGCTCTCTGCCGGTCGCGTCGACGCTCGACGCGGCGTCGATCAGCGGGAACGGCCCGAGATCGGCGACGTGGTGCACGCGGCCGCCGCCCGCGTCGGTCTCCTGGGCGGGCGACAGCGCGTAGCATTCGCCCTCCACGTGCACGTCGAGGGCCTGGGCCAGCGTGTGCTCGGCGTAGAGCCGGAGCGGGTGATAGATCGTCTGCAGGAACAGGCCCTGCGGGCTCGTGAAGATCGGCGCGATGGCGTTGACGAGCTGGGCGAAGTTGGCCATCCGCACGACCCGGCAGTTGCGCATGAACCCGTTCAGATACGTCGCGATCGCGAGCGCGTCGGTCAGGGAGTAGCGCTCCTCCACGCCCCCCACCCGGTCCTGGTGGCTCCGCGTGCGATACCACACGTTCCACTCGTCGAAGGCGATGTGGATCGGATGGGCGATCTGCCTCTGGTGACGCACCCGCTCGATCAGCGCCGCGCAGATCCGCACCGCCCGCTCCGCCTCGTGCGACTGCATCACGGTGGTGTAGTGATCCGGGCTGCCGGTGTAGAGGTGGATCGAGTGGAAATCGACCAGCTCGGCGAGCCCGTCCAGCACCACCTCGTCCCATTGGCTCCAGCCGTTCTGCCCGCAGCCCACCAGCTGGATCGACGGGTCGGTGCGCTTCATCACCATCGCGAAGGCGCGCGCCTTCTTGACGTAGTCCCGAGCCTCCAGGCTGCCGATCTGCCAGCCCCCGTACATCTCGTTGCCGAGCCCCCAGTAGCGGACCCGGTGCGGCTCCGGGTGGCCGTGCTCCCGACGCAGCTTCGCCCACGAGGTGTCGCCGGTGCCGTTGCAGTACTCCACCCA
>DATMMH010000115.1:0-17215 GCA_035569855.1 Candidatus Dormiibacterota bacterium | reverse complement strand
CGGAGCTGCAGGACTACCGCGGCCTCGCCCCGTTCCCCGGGCTGAGCCAGGCCGAGTCGATGCGGCCGATCACCAAGGAAGCGCGCTGCGCCTACCAGGTGCACACGAATCCCAAGGCCATCAGCGTGGCGACGATCCGGGCCTTGCGGGAAGCGACGACGCCGCCGACCGGGCCCGTGTACCTCTCGATCAGCGCGGAGCTGCTGCACACCGAAGGACTGGAGGCGACGATCGGCGAGGACGCGCACTACCAGATCGAGCGGCCGGGGCCGGCGCGGGCCAAGACCGTCGAGGCGATCGCGAAGCGGCTCGGCGAAGCGCAGTGCCCGGTGCTGATGTTCGGCGACGACGTCTGGCGCGAGGGCGCGCAGGCCGAGGCGGTGCGGCTGGCCGAGGCGCTGGAGGCGCCGGTGTTCGTGAGCCGGCAGATCTTCCCGAACTTCCCGACGCGGCATCCGCTCTTCTGCGGCAACTATCCCGTGTCGAAGGACTTCGAGAAGACGACCGGGCTCAAGCCGGATTTGATCTTCCTCGTGGGCTGCCAGGGCGTGCACGGGAGCGTGAACGAGCCGGTCATCATGCAGATCGGCCCGAACCCGCTGCTCATGGGCCGGCACTACCCGCTGGACCTGGCCGCGCAGTGCGAGCTGCCCGAGACGCTCAAGGCGGTCACCCAGGCGCTCGGCCGGCTGCACGGCGACAAGGCGGCGGCGTGGGCGCGTCAGCGCGGCAAGGTGCGCGCCTTCGCGGCCGCGCTCATCGAGCGCGAGGAGAAGCTGGCGCGCGAGCACGAGCACGACATCCCGGTGCACCCGGCGGTGCTGGAGGCGCAGCTCGCTTCGGTGCTGCCGAAGAGCACGGTCATGGTGCAGGAGAGCTCGACCGCGCGCACCGCGCTGATGGCCTTCGGCCACGGCGGCATGGGCTGGACGCGCAGCGGCGGCGGCTCGCTCGGCTTCGGGGTAGGCGCGGCCATCGGGGCCAAGATCGCGGTGCAACGTGACCGGCCTGTGGTCCTGCACCTGGGCGACGGCGCGCTCACCTACAGCGCCTCCGGCTTCTGGACGATGGCCCGCTACAACACCGCGGTGCTCACGATCGTGTCGAACAACGAGAGCTACCAGATCGTGCGGCACAACTGGGCCCGGGAGATGCCGGACAGCAAGATGATCCGCGAGGGCAAGTATCCCGGCCTCTGGCTCAGTGCCCCCGCCACCGACTACGTGGGGCTGGCCCGCTCGCAGGGCGTGGACGGCGAGGCGGTCACGACCGTGAAGGACCTGGAGCCGGCGCTCCGGCGCGGCATGGACAAGATCACGCGCGAGAACCGGCCCTACCTCATCGAGGTGTCGGTGGCCCGCGAGGGCGTCGGCGCCGACTCGACCTGGTATCAGGACTGGCAGCTCTGAGGCGGCGGTGCTGACCCGGCGGTGGGCGGCCCTGGCGCTCGCGCTGGGGCTGCTCGCGTGGGGCCGGGTCGCGCTGGCGGGGTCACCCAGCACGTCGAGCCTGCTCGACTTCGTCACGTTCGACGGGATCGACTATGTCCGGTGGGCGGACGAGCCGGGTCGGGCCCTCACGCGGCACGACCTCGGCGTGGAGTTCGCGACGGTGGCCTGCTCGATCGGCGAGGACAACCGCAACTGCTCGTACGGCATGGACGCCGCCGCGGCCTTCATGCCCGCCGGCACCCGGATGTACGCGATCCGCGGCTTCGCGACCGAGTTCCGGCTCGCCGCGGTGTGGAAAGAGCGCATCTACCTCTATCAGGCGTGGCGCAACCCGCGGGCGAAGGTCGGTGGCGATCTCTTCGACATCGCCGGGAAGGTGCGCGAGATCGAGGTGCAGCGCGGCGAGCCGGAGGCGGAGGCGACGGGGAAGCCGGCGATGATCACCTCGCGTCAGGACCTGGAGGCGCTCGTGCATCTGGTCGTCCACGGCACGATGCGCCGGCCGGGCGCGCGCGCGGCCGGCGAGCCCCGCTACTGGGTGACGTTCTGGCTCACCGACGGCACGACGCTTGGCCGCCCCTATTTTCCGGGGACGGCCGAGCTGATGGGCGGGGTCGTGGTGGCCCCCGAGTTCCGCGCGATTCTCGAGCGCTACCTGGCCGAGTGAGGCGGCGGGGGGGTTTGTGCGTCTCCCCGGCTTGCACTAGAATGCCTGTCGTCCAGGCATGGTGACCCTCTCCGCCCGCTCCCGTCGATTCGTCCTCCTCGTGTGCGCCGTGGTCTGTCTGGCGGTCCCCGGCCGCGTCGTGGCCGGGCCCGAGGGCACGCTCACCGTCGCGATGCACTTCAGCCCGGTCACGCGCTGGCTCGACCCGGGCGAGGGCGAGAGCACCATCACGCCCTATCTCCTTCTCTATGCGCTCCACGACGGGCTGCTGAAGCCGATGCCGGGGCAGGCGTCGGCGCCAAGCCTGGCCGAGTCGTGGTCGATGGCGAAGGACATGGCGAGCGCCGAGTTCACGCTCCGGGCCGCGAAGTTCCACAACGGCGATCCGGTCACCGCGGAGGACGTGAAGTTCTCCTTCGAGCGCTACCGCGGGGGCGCCGCCGGGGCGTTGAAGGACACGGTGAAGGAGATCCAGGTGCTCGCCCCGAACCGCGTGCGGTTCGTGTTCAAGGAGCCCTGGCCCGACTTCCCGGCTTTCTACGGCACGTTCGTGGCGAGCGCGGGCTGGGTGGTTCCGAAGAAGTACGTCGAGCAGGTCGGCGAGGAGGGCTTCCGCAAGGCGCCCATCGGGGCAGGCCCGTACAGGTTCGTGAGCTTCAATCCGGGTGTGGAGCTGGTGGTGGAGGCCTTCGACGGCTACTGGCGGAAGCAACCGTCCATAAAAAGAATAGTCTTCCGCAGCCTGCCCGACGAGACGAGCCGCGCGGCCGCGCTCAAGAGCGGCGACGTGGACCTGGCGATGCTCCTGAGCGGCCCGACCGCGCAGGACGTCAAGCGCACGCCGGGCATGCGGCTGGCCGCGCCGCTGCTGGGCATCTTCTGGCTCGATTTCCCGGACCAGTGGGATCCCAAGTCGCCCTGGGCCGACAAGCGCGTGCGGCTGGCGGCCAGCCTCGCGATCGATCGGCAGGGTCTCAACGATGCGGAGACTCTGGGCATGTCGCGGCCGACCGGGAGCACCGTCCCGCGCGACTTCGAGTTCGCGCTGCCCTTCGATGCACCCGCGTTCAATCCCGCCCGCGCCCGGCAGCTCCTCGCCCAGGCGGGCTACCCGAACGGCTTCGACGGCGGCGAGCTGACGCCGTTCCCGCCCTACAACTCGATGGGCGAGGCCATCCAGGGCTGGCTGCAGGCGGTGGGCATCCGCACGCGGATGCGCCCGATGGAGCGCGGGGCGTTCATGACCGCGTGGCGGGAGAAGAAGCTCCGGGGCGTGGTGCTGGCCATCAGCGGGGTGTCCGGGAACGCGGCCACCCGGCTCGAGTCGTTCGTCACGAAGACCGGCGCCTTCGCCTACGGCTCGCTGCCGGAAGTGGACGACCTCTTCCGCCGCCAGGAGAAGGAGCTCGACCGGAAGAAGCGCGAAGCCCTGCTGCATCAGATCCAGCGTATCCTGCACGAGCAGGTCGTCCAGGCGCCGATCTACCATCTGGGCTTCCCCATCGGGGTCGGCCCGCGCGTGGACGACATCATGGCCACCGCGATTCCCGGCTTTTACATTTCGCCGTACGAGGACCTGAAGCTCCGGCGTTGAGGTATGATGCTCGCCCGAGCATATTGAACCGAGGAGATCTGCCACATGCGATACGAGGCACCGGATTCACTGGAGGGGGCGGTAGCCCTGCTCGCCGCCGCGAACGGCGACGCGCGGGTGCTGGCCGGCGGCACGGACCTGCTGGTGCAGATGCGCGCTGACGTGGTGGAGCCCGAGCTGATCGTGGACATCAAGCGCATCCCCGAGACGCGCGCGGTCACCGAGGAGAAGGGCGGCTGGCGCATCGGCGCCGCGGTGACCGGGGCCGAGCTGAAAGAGCATCCGCGGCTCAGGAAGGTGTGGCCCGGCGTGGTGGAGGCGGCCAACCTGATCGGCTCCACCCAGGTGCAGGGCCGCGCGACGCTCGGCGGTAACCTGTGCAACGGCTCGCCGGCCGCCGACAGCGTGCCCGCGCTCATCGCCGCGGGCGCGGTGGCGACCCTGGCCGGGCCCAAGGGCAAGCGGGATCTGCCGGTCGAGGACGTCATGCTGGGGCCCCGGCAGCTGGCGCTCCAGAAGGGCGAGATGGTCGCGTCCTTCTTATTGCCGGCCCGTCCGGCCCGCTCGAGCGATGCCTACCTGCGCTTCATCCCGCGCACGGAAATGGACATCGCGGTGGTCGGGGCGGGCGTAAGCTTGACCCTCGATGGCGGTGGGGTCATCACCGCGGCCCGGGTGAGTCTGGGCGCGGTGGCCGCGCGGGTGCTGCTCGTTTCGGAGGCAGCCCGGGCCATCATCGGTAGCCGGCTGGACAAGCCGGCTCAGGATCGGCTCGAGGCGGCGGCGCGAGCGGTGTGCCGACCCATCGACGACAAGCGAGGGACGATCGAATTCCGCATCGACGTGGCGGCCGTGCTGGCCCGGCGGACCGCCCTGATCGCGCTGGACCGAGCGAGGACCAACTGAGATGGCCAAGCACCATATCGAAGCGACGGTGAATGGGGACGCGGTCGAGTTCCTGTGCGAGACCGAGGACACGCTCCTCGACGTGCTCCGCGATACGCTCCAGCTCACGGGCAGCAAGGAAGGCTGCGCCTCCGGCGACTGCGGGGCCTGCAGCGTCACGCTGGACGGCCGGCTCGTCTGCTCGTGCCTCGTGCTGGGCTGCGAGGTGGCCGGGCGGAAGATCGAGACCATCGAGGGCCTGGCCAAGGGCGAGACGCTCCATCCGCTGCAGAAGCAGTTCCTGGAGCACGCCGCGCTCCAGTGCGGCATCTGCACGCCGGGCTTCCTGGTGGCGGGCAAGGCCCTGCTCGAGAAAACGCTCGACCCGACCGAGACCGAGGTCCGCTACTGGCTGGCCGGCAACCTCTGCCGGTGCACCGGGTACGACAAGATCGTCAGCGCGGTGATGGACACCGCCGCGGCGATGAGAAAGGGTTAAGACAATGGGCGAGACGAACGGGCACTCTCAGGCGAACGGGCAGCACTACGTCGGCACCCGACAGATCCGACCGGACGGCGCGGACAAGGTGACGGGTCGCGCCCGCTTCGGGGCCGACTACAACCTGGCCGGCCAGCTGATCGGGCGCGTGCTGCGCAGCCCGCATCCGCACGCGCGCGTCGTCTCGATCGACACCTCGAAGGCGGAGGCGCTGCCCGGCGTCAAGGCCGTCATTACCAGACACGATTTTGCCGACCAGCCGTCCGAGTTCATCCCGGCCGGCGAGATGATGATGAACTACAAGGACGTGGTGCGGAACGTCATGGCCCGCGAGAAGGCCCTCTACGAGGGCCACGCCGTGGCCGCGGTCGCCGCGACCAGCACCGCCATCGCCCGGCGCGCGCTCAAGCTCATCGACGTGAAGTACGAGGTGCTCCCGCACGTCATCGACGTGGTCGAGGCGATGCGCCCGGACGCCCCGCTGCTGCACGACGACCTCTTCACGGTCGGCGTCGAGCCCAAGCCCGAGAAGCCCTCGAACATCGCCAAGCGGGTCGAGATCAAGCAGGGCGACGTGGAGGCCGGCTTCAAGAAGGCCGACCTCATCATCGAGCGGGAGTTCAAGACCGCGCCGGTGCACCAGGGCTACATCGAGCCGCACGCGGCCCTGGCCACCGTGTCCGAGGACGGCTCCACCGAGTTGTGGACGACCACCCAGGGCCACTTCATCGTGCGCGCCCATTGCGCCCGGCTGCTGGGCCTCGACATCGGCAAGGTCCGCGTCACCGCAACCGAGATCGGCGGCGGCTTCGGCGGCAAGACGGTCGTGTACCTCGAGCCGCTGGCCATCGCGCTCTCGAGGAAGGCCAAGCGCCCGGTGAAGATGGTGATGTCGCGCGAGGAGGTGTTCAAGGCCTCCGGGCCCACCTCCGGCGCCACCGTGCGGGTCAAGATGGGCGCCACCAAGGACGGCAAGTTCGTGGCCGCCTTCGCGGAGCTGAAGTATCAGGCGGGCGCCTTCCAGGGCTCGCCGGTGCAGCCCGGCACCATGTGCGCCTACGCGCCCTACGACATCGAGAACGTGCACGTGATCGGCTACGACGTCGTATCGAACCGTCCCAAGGTGGCGGCGTATCGCGCTCCGGGCGCGCCGATCTCGGAGTACGCGGTCGAGAGCGTGGTGGACGAGATCGCCAAGAAGCTCGGCCTCGACCCGATCGAGCTGCGGATGATGAACGCGGCGCACGAGGGCACGAAGGCGGCGTACGGGCCGAAGTTCGGACCCATCGGTCTGGAGGAGACGCTCAACTCGATCAAGAAGACCGAGCACTGGAACACGCCGCTGCGGAAGTGGCAGGGTCGCGGGGTGGCCTCCGGCTTCTGGTTCAACATCGGCGGCGAGACCTCGGTGTCGCTGACCGTGAACGAGGACGGCACGATCTCGCTGATGGCCGGCACCCCGGACATCGGCGGGCTACGCGCCTCGCTGGCCTCGGTGGCCGCGGACGAGCTGGGGGTGTCCTACGACAAGGTGCGGCCGATCATCGGCGACACCGGGTCGCTCGGCTTCAACTTCCTGACCGGCGGCAGCCGCTCGGCCTTCTCGGGCTCGATGGCCATCGTGGAGGCGGCCAAGCAGATCAAGGCCGAGCTGTGCGCGCGGGCCTGCAAGCTCTGGGAGGCCAAGCCGGACCAGGTCGAGTGGAAGGACGGCGCGGTGCGGCCGCTCGGCGCGCTCGCCGAGAAGGTCAAGCCGATGACGATCGCGGACTTCGCCAAGGTGTCCGGCAAGACCGGCGGGCCCATCGGCGGCGTCGGGCGCATCAACGCCCAGGGCGCGGGGCCGAGCTTCGGCACGCACCTGGTCGATCTCGAGGTGGATCCGGAGACCGGGCGCACGACGATCCTGCGCTACACGGTGGCCCAGGACGCCGGCCGCGCGCTGCATCCGGCCTACGTCGAAGGGCAGTTCCAGGGCGGGGCGGTGCAGGGCATCGGCTGGGCGCTGAACGAGGAGTACGTCTACGGCACCGACGGCAAGCTGCAGAACGCGGGCTTCCTCGACTACCGCATGCCGGTGGCCTCCGACGTGCCGATGATCGACGCGATCCTCGTCGAGGTGGGGAACCCGAAGCACCCGTACGGGGTCCGTGGCGTCGGCGAGACGCCGATCGTGCCGCCGCTCGGGGCCATCGCCAACGCGATGGAGAACGCGACCGGCATCCGGTTCACCGAGCTGCCGATGTCGCCGCCCAAGGTGCTGAAGGCGCTCAAGGAGAAAGGTCTCAACAAGGTCTGAGCCGCGCATGGCGCGGGTGGAGCTGGTCGGCAACCTCGCGCAGCTCACCGGCGGCGTCGCCACGTTCGATCTGCCGGCGGCGTCCGTCAAGGAGCTGTTCGCGCAGCTGACCGCGCTCCACCCGGCCCTGGGCCGCCACCTGGAGGAAGGCGTGGCGGTGGCGATCGATGGTCAGATCTACCAGGACACCCTGCTCGAGCCGATCGGCCCGGACAGCGAGGTGTTCGTCCTCCCGCAGATCGCGGGCGGCGACTAGACGGTCACCCCGGAGGCGATCATGGCGCGAATCGAGCCGCTCGGAATCGGTCAGGTCGATGCGGAGATCCGGCATCTCTGCGAGGACGCCGAGCAGCAGTCCGGCACCTCGGCCAGCACCCGCACCTACGCGAAGAATCCCGGCGTGCTCAAAGCGCTGACCGTCTTTCGTGCGACTCTGGCGCGCGAGGGCACGATCGACCCGGTGCTGCGTGAGCTGGTGCGGATCAAGATCGCGGGGCTCAATCACTGCCGCTACTGACTCACCGTGCGCTATGCCGGGGCCCGGCATGCGGGAGCGACCGAAGAGAAGATCGCGGCGATCAACGACGAGACCTCGGACCTGCTGAGCCCGCGGGAGCGCGCCGCCCTCCACTTCGCCGAGAAGCTCGCGGTCGACCACCACAAGATCGACGACGCGCAGTGGACCGAGCTGCGCGAGCACTTCTCCGAGGCCGAGGTCATCGAGCTGGCGGCTCACACGACGCTCTACATCGGCTTCGGGCGGTTCAACGAGATCGTGGGGCTCGACCCGGCCTAGCGCGGGGCGCCCGGCCGGCGCGGTGGATCAGACGCGCTGCGGGACGGAGGTCGAGCGGGAGGGCAGCCGAGGCCGCCACATGCTGGCGCGCCACTTCATCCCGATCAGCACGGTGAAGAGCAGCCCGGTCGCGGTGCAGGCGGTGATGGTGAGCGGGAAGCCGATGTGCTCGATGAGCGCGCCGGAGGCCATCAGGCCGAGCGGCATCCCGTAGACCGCGAGCGTCCGCACCCCCATCACCCGGCCGCGAAAGCGCTCGTCGGCGAAGGCGAGCAGCGTGCCCGCCATCGAGATCATCGCCACGTTCTGCACGAAGCCCGCCGCGAGCAGTAGCAGGATTCCCGCGCCCATGTGGCGCGCGTGGCCGAAGCCCAGCAGCAGCGCGTACCAGGCCACGGTGTAGACGAGCGTGGCACGCTCCGGGCGGCTCGACCCGCCGGTGAGCACCATGGTGACGGAGGCGAGCAGGCCGCCGAACGAGAAGCTGGCCACGAGCCAGCCGAGCCCGGTGGCGTCCGCCAGGAAGACCTGCCGGGCGACGTAGGGCAGGAGCCCGCTCGAGATCGGATAGGCGGTCAGGTTGACCAGGAACGCCAGCCACATCCCAGCGAGCAGCGCCGGCGTCGTCGCCACGTGTGCGAGTCCATCCCGCAGATCCTCCCACCGTGACCTCTTCTTCTCCCTCCTCCCCCCCTTCTCTGCCCTGGGGAGAGGGTAGGGTGAGGGGGGGTGATTAGGTGAGGGGGCGTGATGAGGCGAGGGGTGATGCTCCGCCGGCGTGCTCGGGTCCACCGGCCGCCACCGCGCGACCCCGAGCGTCAGCCCGAGCCCGGCGAGGTAGAAGCTCGTCACGAACACGTACGTCGGCCCGATCCCGAGCGCGGAGGAGAGCCCCGCCCCCACCAGCGCCCCGGCCACCCTAGCCGAGTCCATGACCGCGCGCGACATGGCGAGCGCGCTCATGAGATGGCTCGGCGGGATCGTCTCCCCGACCAGCGAGTTGCGCATCACGAGGTCGTTCGGCCGGAAGAAGCCGGTGACGGTGGCGAGCACGAACACCCAGGCCGGCGTCAGCGTGCCGGTCAGGGCCAGGATCATCATGATCGCGGCGAGGCCGGCGTAGGTCACCCGCATCACGCAGAGCATGATCCGGGAGCCGAGGCGGTCGCCCAGCACCCCGAACATCGGCGCGGCGAGCGTGCCGAGGAACTGCAGGGAGGCGAAGGTGGTGAGCAGCAGGACCGAGCCGGTGTGCACCAGCACGTACCAGCCGAGGATGATCGTCTCCATCTCGAAGGCCCACGACGTGAGGAGATCGGCGGGGAGCTGGAAACGGAAGCTGCGGACGCGGAAGAGAGAGCGGATCAACGGACGTCGGGGCTCCTCGTTGAGATGCCGACCACACTCAGGGCAACGCGGTTAGACTATCACGGCGCGAGGGCGCGACCCACTTATCATGCCGACCGCCACCCGCTTCGTGATCGTGTTGGTGGTCGACGGGCTGAGGCCCGACGCGATCACCCCCGAGACCACGCCCACCCTCTTCCGGCTTCGCGCGGAGGGCGTCGACTTCACGAACGGCCACGCGGTGTTCCCCACCGTGACCCGCGTCAACGCGGCCGCGCTCTCCACCGGCACGCAGCCCGGCGCCAACGGCATCGTGGGCAACCAGATGTTCATCCCGGCGGTCGAGCCGAGCCGCGCGTTCGACACCGGCAACCACCGCAACCTCATGAAGCTCGACGCCGCGACCGGCGGACGGCTGCTCCAGGTCCCCACGCTCGCTGAGCGGCTCCACGCTCACGGCCTCCGTCTGGCCGGCGTCAGCTCGGGCTCGACCGGCAGCGCGTTCCTGCTGAACCCCCGGGCGCCCACGGGCACCGGCGTGCTGGTGAACGGCTATCTGGATCCGGGTCGGACGGTCGCGTATCCGGCCGACGCGAGCGCGGCCATCCTCGCCCGCTTCGGGCCGGCGCCGGTGAAGGAGCCGGGCGCGGCCCGCTTCGACGCCACCGTCACCTGGACGCAGCGCGTGCTGCGCGAGTACGTGCTGCCGGAGCTGCGGCCCGCGGTGGTGCTGAACTGGCTGACCGAGCCGGACCACAGCCAGCACCACGTGGGGGTGGGCTCGCCCGCCTCGCGCGAGGCCCTCGCGCACGACGATCGGGAGATCGCGCGCGTGCTCGCGTCGCTCGACGACTCGGGTCTTGCCGACTCCGCCGCGGTGCTCGTGGTGTCGGACCACGGGTTCACCACCAACGCGGCCGGGGTGGACGTCGCCCGTGCCCTCGTCGAGGCCGGGTTGAAGGCCGCGCCCGACTCGACCGACGTGGTCCTGGCCAGCAGCGGGCAGGCGATGGCGCTCCACGTCGAGGGCCACGACGCCGGGCGCGTCGGGCGGATCGCGCGCTTTGTCCAATCGCAGGAGTGGGGCGGCGTGATCTTCACCGCGGCCCGCGGCGCCGGCGATCCGGCGGGCGTCGTCGCCGGCACGTTCTCGCTGGAGCTGATCCACCTGGCCCATCGCGAGCGCGCGCCCGACCTGCTGCTCACGTTCCCGTGGAGCTCCGAGCCCAACGTCTTCGGCGTGCGCGGCAGCGATCTGGCGAATACCGGTGGCGGCGCCCGGCTCTATGTGAGCGACCACGGCAGCATGAGCCCGTGGAACGTGCGCAACACGATGCTGGCCTGGGGCGTGGGCTTCAAGACACGGACGACGGTCGGCGTGCCGGCCGGCAACGCGGACGTGGCGCCGACGATTCTCGCCCTGCTCGGGCTCGACGGCGGCGGCGACCGCGGCCACGCGGCGGGCGGTCTCGACGGCCGCGTGCTCGCCGAGGCGCTCGCCGGACCCGCCGACCCGGAGCAGGTGGCGGTCGACACGCGCGTGCACACCGTGGAGGCCGGCGCCTACCGCGCGGCGATCCAGGTATCCACGGTGGACGGGCGCCGCTACATCGACAAGAGCTGGCGCGTCCGATAGAGCCGCCGCGCGTCCATCGCCCCGTGCGCGCTCGGCCGGCTCAGCGCCTCTCGGCCGGAATGGCCGTGGCCGGGCCCATCCCCCAGACCTGTGCGGTCGATGTCGCCGGCCCCGCGGCTCGCCGGTACCGCGAGGCTCAAGACGAGCAAGGTGAGCGAGCCGATCCGGATCAGTGCGCGGATGGTGCCTCCTCGAAGACCGAATGAATGCGACGCGGGGCTACAGGACCGAGCGGACGAGACCACCGTCTACGAGGATGGTGGTCCCGGTGATGTAGCTCGACTTGCCCGAGGCCAGGAACGCCACCAGGTGGGCCAGCTCCTTCGGCTCGCCCAGGCGTCCCACCGCGGTCTCGGCCGCGCGCTGGGCCAGCGCCTCGTCCAGCGTGATGCCGAGCTGCGTGGCCCGCGCGGTCACGTTGGAGAGCATGCGCTCGCTCATGATGGAGCCCGGGCACACGTTGTTGACGAGGACCCCGTCGCGGCCCACCTCGTCGGCCAGGCTCTTGGCGAACGCCACCACGCCCATGCGGGTGGCGCCCGAGAGCACGAGATTGGGGATGGGCTGGTACACGGTGCTGGCCAGGATGTTGATGATGCGGCCGGCCCGCTGCTTCTTGAGATGCGGCAGCGCCTCGCGGCACATGCGCGCGAAGAACAGCAGCGAGCGCTGCACCGCGGTGGCCCACTGCTCCTCGGTCGCGGTCTGGGCCTGGGCCAGCGGCGGGCCGCCCGAGTTGTTGACCAGGACGTCGATACGACCGAAGCGCTCCACGGTGGTCGCGACCAGGCTCCGGATCGTCTCGGCCCGATCGAGGTCCCCCGCGAACACCAGCGCCTCGGGCCCCGTCGCCCCGCGGATGTCCTTCGCGACCTTCTCCAGATCGTCCCGCGACCGGCTGCAGAGAGCCACCCGCGCGCCTTCCTGCGCCAGCACCTCCGCGCAGGCGCGGCCGAGGCCCTTGCTGGCGCCTCCCACGATCGCCACCTTGTCCGTCAGCTCGAGATCCATGCCGCGTGTTATCGGGGCAAACCGTGCGGTTGTCAACAGAGCGCCGGTCCGGGGGCCTGTGATACGCTTCGGCCGCGCGCCGGGAGACCGGCTACTCCACACGATCGAGGTGCGATGATGCGAGCGAACAAGATCAAGCAGATGTGGCGCGACAACAAGTGCGTGACCATGGGCTGGCTGTCGGTGTCCAACGGGTTCACCGCGGAGGTCATGGCGCGCCAGGGATTCGACGCGCTGGTGGTGGACATGCAGCACGGCCTCACCGACATGGCCAATCTCTGGCCGATGCTCCAGGCGGTCTCGCAGACCGACACGGTGCCGGTCGTACGGGTGGCGTGGAACGAGCCGGCGGCCATCATGAAGGCGCTGGACTTCGGCGCCTACGGCATCCTCGTTCCCCTGATCAACACCGCGGAGGACGCGGCGAAGGCGGTGGCCGCGTGCCGCTATCCGCCGGTGGGCATGCGCTCGTCGGGACCGGTGCGGGCGGTGCACTACGGCGGCGCCGACTACGTGGCGAAGGCCAACGACGAGATCGTGATGATGGCGATGGTCGAGACGAAGGAAGGGCTCGCCAACCTGGACGCGATCTGTGCCACCCCCGGGCTCGACTGCATCTACATCGGTCCCGCCGACCTCTCGTTCGCGCTCGGTCTGGCCCCGCGCGGGGACAACCCGGATCCGGTGCACATCGCCACCTGCGACCGCATCCGCGACGCGGCCCACAAGCACGGGAAGAAGGTCGCCATGCACTGCGCGAGCGCCGCGTTCGCGGCCGGCGCGGTGAAGCGCGGATTCGACCTCGTCATGCTCACGTCGGACCTGGCGTCGATGGTCGCGGGCGTCCGCAAGCAGCTCGACGATCTGAAGGCGGCCACCGCCTGAGGCGACCCCCTGAGGCAATTCGAATGACCACCACGGCCCCGCTCCGGCCGACCACGCTCGAGATCGATCTCGACGCGGCGGCGGACAACCTGCGCGCGGTGCGGAGCCTGGTCGGCTCCGCGCGGAAGCTGTTCGCGGTGGTCAAGGCGGACGGCTACGGATTCGGCGCCGCCGAGATGGGCGCGGTCTTCGCCCGGAGCGGCGCCGACTACCTGGCGGTGGCCGACCTGGGCGAGGGCGTGCGGCTGCGCCGGCGCGGGATCACCATCCCCGTCCTCGTCTATCCGAACTCGCTTCCCACCGCCGCGGGCGAGGCGCTCGCCCACGGGCTGATCCCGACCCTCGTCGATCTCGAGTCGGCCCGGGCCTACTCGCAGGCCGCCACCGGACCGTGCGAGGTGTTCGTCAAGGTGGACGTCGGGCTCGAGCGCCTCGGCGTGCCCGCCGAGCAGGCGGTCAAGATGATCCTCGCGCTGCTGGAGCTGCCGCATCTTCGCCTGAGCGGGCTCTGCGCCCATCCCCACGCCGACGTCGGCGGCGATCCCGCCTACGCCGACTGGCAGCTCGGCCGGTTCGTCGGAGTCGTCGACGAGCTGGAGGCGCGCGGTGTGCGCGTGCCGGTGCGGCTCCTGGCCGCGAGCCCGTTCGTGCTGCGCTTCCCGCACACCTATCTCAACGCGGTCGATCCCGGTCGGATGCTCTACGGCATCACGTTCCCCGGGGAGACGCCGCCGGTGCCGCTGCGGCCCGCGCTCCGCGCCCTCACCACGCGTGTCATCACGGTGAAGGAGCTGGCCCCGCGCGAGCGCTTTGCGGAGCAGGCGCCCTTCGCGGTCACCGGGCCGATGCGCCTCGGCGTGGTGCCGATGGGGAGCGCCGACGGCCTGCGGTGGCTCCACGCCGGGCACGTGCTCGTGCGGGGCCGGGCGGTGCCGCTGATCGGCGCGCCCTCGCTCGAGCACACCCGGATCGATCTGACCACGGTCCCCGACGCGGCGGTGGGCGACGAGGTGGTGATCATCGGCCGCCAGGGCGATCTCGAGATCACTCCGGCCGAGGTCGCCGCGCGGCAGGGGCTCGGCCTCCACCACGTGGCGACCACCGTGGGGCCCCGCGTCGCGCGGGTGTACCACTCCGTGGGCCGCTCCGGGCCCGCCGGGCCGGTCTGATAGGATTGGCACCACGAGGAGGATGACGGCATGCCCAAGGTCCTGACGCAGGCCCAGATCGACACGTTCGAGCGCGACGGCTGTCTCTCGCCGGTTCGCGCGATGAGCGCCGAGCGCGCGCGGTACTACCGCGAGAAGTTCGAGGCGCTGGAGTCGCGCGTCTCCGACATCAAGAAGATGAAGACCAAGTCGCACCTGCTCGCCCCTTGGGTGCTCGAGATCGCCGAGGACCCGCACATCCTCGACGTCTTCGAGGACCTGGTCGGCCCGAATCTCCGCTGCTGGAGCATGGCCTGGCGGGTGAAGAAGGCCGACGGGGAGACCTTCGCGGGCTGGCACCAAGACTCTGCATACGGCGCGGCGCGGCCGGTCGTGCTCGGCGGGCTCGCGCTCTCCAACTGCGGCGTCACCCAGGGGTGCCTGCGCGGCGTCCCCGGCTCGCACAAGTGGGGCATCCTCAAGCACGACGAGAAGGACGACCCCAAGAGCATCCTCGCCAAGGGCCAGTTCATCACCGACGACTTCGACGAGTCCAGGGCGGTCGACTTCCAGCTCGAGCCCGGCGAGATGGTGATGTTCGACAACTCGCTGGTCCACGGCTCCGGGACCAACTTCGGCCCCGACCGTCGCTTCCTGCTGTTGGTCGAGATGGTGCCGACGTGGGCCGAGCCGGCGCGCGTGCGTCAGTCCGCCATGCTGCTGCGCGGCTCGGACACCTCGGGCAACTTCGACGACGAGCCGCGCCCGGACGCGGAGTGGTCGGACACCGCGGTCGCCAACTGGACGCAGGTCGTCAACTCGCGCGCCAAGCTCATCTTCGAGAACAGCAAGGTCGCCCCCAGCGTGGCCTACGGCGGCACCCGCGCCGCGACGTAGCGACCCACTCTAGGCGGGGTGCGTCTTCGCCCAGTGGCGCGCGATGTCGATGCGCCGGGTGAACCACACGTCCTTGTGGCTGCCGATGTAGTCGAGCGCCCGCTCGAGACCGGCGGCCCGTGACGGGTGGCCGATCAGGCGGAGGTGGAGCCCCAGCGACATCATCCTGGGCTGGGTCTTGCCCTCCCGGTAGAGCATGTCGAAGCCGTCCTTCACGAACGTGAAGTAGTCCTCCGCGGTGAAGAAGCCGCCGCTGCCGAACTTGGAGTCGTTGGCGGTGAGGCTGTAGGGGACTATCAAGTGCGGCTTATCATTCACCCGCACCCAGTACGGCAGCTCGTCGTTGTAGGCATCCGAGTCGTAGAGGAAGCCGCCCTCCTCCACCACGAGCCGCCGCGTGTTCACGCTGGGGCCGTAGCGGCAGTACCAGCCGAGCGGCCGCTCGCCGACCGTCTTCTTCATCGACTCGACCGCCTTGCGGATGTGCTCCCGCTCGTCCGCTTCGGAGAGCTCGTAGTGCTTGACCCAGCGCCAGCCGTGGGAGCAGACGTCCCAGCCGGACTCGCGGATGGCCGCCGCGACCTTCGGGTTGCGCTCCAGCGCGAGCGCGCAGCCGAACACGGTGAGCGGGAGGCCGCGCTCCTTGAACAGGCGATGCACTCGCCAGAAGCCCACCCGGCTGCCGTACTCGAACATGCCCTCGGCCGCCAAGTCGCGTCCCTTGACTCCGTAGTTGGCGGCGCCGGACTCGGTCAGCGTGCCCTCCGAGAAGCCGTCGTCGTGCACGTTGTACTCGGAGCCTTCCTCGTAGTTCATCACGAAATTCACCGCGATCCGGGCCTCGCCCGGCCAGTGCGGGTGAGGGGGATTGCCGCCGTAGCCGACGAGATCGCGTGGGAAGTCGGTGGCCATGACTCAGGGCTCCTGGGGAAGATCGATGGTGAGCGGCGTGGTGACCGGTACGAACTCCTCGTCGCCCGTGGTGCCATCGCGCCACATCAGCACCGCGAACGACGCGGGTCCGTCCAGCACCGTCAGCGGATGGTGCCAGGTACCCATGGCGTAGGTGACGCCCTGGCCCGCGCGCGCGACGAAGGCGCACAGGCGTGAGAGGTCGGGTCCGCCGCCGGGCCCGTCCAGCGTGGCCAGCACCAGGTAGCGCGAGACGTGAAGTGGAATGAAGGTCTGCGACGAGTGCTCGTGGCGCTCGAGCACCTTGACGTCCAGCGGAAACGTCGCCTTGGGCACCACGGTCGCGACGGCCAGGCTCACGGGCGCGTGAGCGCGCCCGTTGGCGAGCGTGTCGCTCAGGTACGTGCGCCCCGGCGTGGGTGTCCCCTCCAGCACGGCCCCGAAGGGCTTGAAGGCTTCCGCGGTCAGCGGTAGGGCGACGATTCGCATCACGAGATCCTCCGGGTCAGGCCGACGATGCGGTCCATGACCACGACGAGCAGGGCGGTGGAGAAGATCAGCACGCCGGACACCGCGGCGGTGCGCACGTCGAGCGTGCTCTCGAGCATGCTCCACATGCGGATCGGCAGGACGTCGTTCTCGGGCCCGGCCAGGAAGAGCGAGACCGACACGTTGTCGAGCGAGGCCATGAAGGCGATGAAGGCCCCGGCCAGGATGCCCGGCCTGATCGCGGGGAGGGTCACCCGCCTGAATGTGTAGAAGGCCCCGGCGCCCAGGCTGGCCGAGGTGTCGAGCAGCCCGCGGTCGAGCTGCGACAGGCTGGCGACGGTGGTGCGCAGGATGAAGGGCACGATCACCGCCACGTGGCCCACGATCATCAGCGGGATCGAGAGCGGGAAGCCGAGCGTGCTGAAGAACATGAGCGCGGCCAGCCCGAAGGCCAGCGTGGGCAGGATGAGCGGCGACATGAAGAGCGCGTCGAGCGCCTGGGCCCACCACGTCCGACGGCCCGCGATGCCGAGCGCGGCCGCGGTCCCGAGTCCCACCGCGATCGTGGTGGCGGAGATCGCGATCACCAGGCTGTTCCACACCGCCATGTGGATCTGGGCGGACTGGACGGGATCGAAGAGGCTCCGGTACCAGCGCAGCGACAGGGCGGGCGGGGGGAATCGCAGCGTGCGCGAGTCG
>DATMMH010000114.1:0-7043 GCA_035569855.1 Candidatus Dormiibacterota bacterium | reverse complement strand
CACCGCGGTGGGCGCCGGGGTGGTGGGCGCCATCCTGGGGCTGGGCGGGGGCATTCTCCTGATCCCGATTCTCACGCTCTTCTTCGGTGTCGATCTGCACTACGCGATGGGCGCCAGCATCATCTCGGTCATCGCCACGTCGAGCGGGGCCGCCGCCTCCTACCTGCGCACCGGCCTCAGCAACCTGCGCGTGGGCCTCTTCCTGGTCATGGCCACGATCAGCGGCGCGTTCCTCGGCGCCTTCCTGGCCGGCGTGGTGCCGGTGCGCGTGCTGGAGCTGATCCTCGGGCTGGCGCTGTCCTACTCCGCGTTCACGACCATCCGTCAGCTCCACGATGAGCTGCCCGAGGGTGTGCCGGACGACCCGCTCGCCCTGCGCTTCGATCTCGAAGGTCGCTACCACGACCTGCGGCTCGGGCGCCACGTGTCCTATCGGGCCCAGCGGGTGGCGGGCGGCTTCGCGGCGATGTTCGGGGCGGGCCTCCTGTCCGGCATGCTGGGCATCGGCAGCGGCGCGTTCAAGGTCCTGGCGATGGACTACCTGATGCGGCTGCCGATGAAAGTCTCGACCGCCACCAGCAACTTCATGATCGGCCTCACCGCGGCGGCCAGCGCCGGCATCTACTTCGGTCGCGGCGACATCCACGCCCTGATCGTCGCCCCGGTCGCCATCGGCGTGCTCGGCGGCGCCTACCTCGGCACCATGCTGATGGCGCGCATGCAGAACACCACCGTGCGAAAGCTGTTTCTGCCCATCGTGGTCTACCTCGCGCTCTCGATGATCCTCCGCGGCCTGGGCATCCACCTGCTGTGAGCCAGGACCGCCCGGCCTCTCCGGTCGAGCTGCTGGTCGCGCGCACGCTGCTCACCGGCGGGCTCGTGGGCATCGCGCTGATCCTGCTGGGCCTCGGGTTCTACGCGGCGCACGGCGGCTTCCATCAGCACGTGCTGCAGCTGAGTCGCCCGGCCGGCGGCAACCCGCCCGGCGTGTTCGTCTCGGTCCGCCAGGTCGTGGACGGCCTCCGCCACCGGCCGCTCGATCCCCTCGCCGTCACCGCGCTCGGCCTCTTGCTGCTGATGGTGACGCCGATCATCGCGGTGGCGCTATCGATCCCCGCCTTCCTGCGGGCGGGAGACCGGCGCTACGCCACCATCGCCGCGATCGTGCTCACGATGCTCGTGGTGAGCCTGATCGTCGCGGGAGGCGTTCACTAGTCCGCGTCGTCCGGCCGCGCCCGCCAGCGCTTCACGTCGGCCCGCCGCTTCTTGCCGGCCAGGCGCCGGCGCCGTGCCCCGGCCGACGGCGCGGTCTCGACTCGCCGCCGCGGAGCCACCAGCGCCGCGCGGATCAGGTCGGCGGCCCGGGCGCGCGCGTCCTCGAGGTTGCGCGCCTGGTTTCGCGTGGCCTGGCTGATCACGACCAGGCGGCCGTCGGCGTCCAGCCGGCGACGGGCGAGGCTCCGCAGCCGAGCGCCCGCCGCCTCGGACAGGCCTTCGATGGCGGCCAGGTCCACCCGGAGGTCGATCTTGGTCGCGACCTTGTTCACGTTCTGGCCACCCGGTCCGGAGGCCCGCGCCGCGTGGACGGTCAGCGCGGAGGCCGGGACGCGAACGCCCTCGGTCACGAGGATCGGATCGGCCATGACTGGGGCTCGGTTGGCAGCCGGGCGCTCAGGGCACGCACGAACTCGTCGGGATGGCGCGGGGAGAGCACCACGAGGCCGCCGTGCGTCTCCACGAAGACGAGATCGTCGGTGTTGCTGATCGCCAGGTAGTGCCAGCCGGTGCGTGGATTCCACCGGGGACCGTGGGAGCCGAAGAGGCTGTTGAAGCCGGCCGAGAGCAACCCGCCGATCGACCGTGGCCGCCGGTCGCAGCGGACGATGCGCGCGTAGGGGAGCAGCCAGCGGCCCCAGCGCCGCTCGAGCCGCACGCCCTCCTCCTCGAGGGTGTAGCCGCTCGGCGCCAGCCCCTGGGCGACCCAGAGCGCGCCGAGGAAGGGCAGCGGCAGGATGAGCAGGCTTGGGTCACCCGAGGAGGCCACGAGGGCGACCGACAGCAGGAAGGGCCCGCCGAAGCCGAGCCCGAGCCCGACCACGCCGGCGAGCAGCCGCTGTCTCCGGCCGAGGGGCGCCGGGAAGTGCACGCGACCCGGCTACCTCGGGAAGATCTCGAGCGCGCCGAAGAAGAAGGGGATCTCGAAGGCCGCCGACTCGGACGAGTCGGAGCCGTGGACCGCGTTGGCCTCGATCGAGGACGCGAAGTCCTTCCGGATCGTCCCGGCGTCCGCCTTGGCGGGGTCGGTGGCGCCCATCAGCTCGCGCAGCCGCGCGATGGCGTTGTCGCCCTCCAGCACGATGGGCATGCACGGGCCCTGGGTCATGAAGGCGCAGAGGCTGCCGTAGAACGGCCGCTCCTTGTGCACGATGTAGAATCCGCCGGCCTGCGCCGCGCTCAGATGGATGAGCTTGGCGGCCAGAAGCTTGAGCCCCGCTTTCTCGAAGCGGGCGATGATCTGCCCCGCGACGCCCTTGGCGACCGCGTCCGGCTTGATGATGGTCAGCGTGCGCTGGACGGCCATCGCGGAGAGGTCCCTACCCTTTCTGGCCGACCACGCGGGCGACGGTGGCCCCCATGTCGGCGGGGCTCTTGACCGTGGTGATGCCGGCGGCCGCCATGGCGGCCATCTTCTCTGACGCCGTCCCCTTACCTCCGGCGATGATGGCGCCGGCGTGGCCCATGCAGCGGCCTGGTGGCGCGGTCTGGCCGCAGATGAAGCCGACCACCGGCTTGGTGACCTGCGCCTTGATGTAGGCGGCGGCCTCTTCCTCGGCGGTGCCGCCGATCTCGCCGATCATCATGATCGAGGTCGTGTCCGGATCGGCCTGGAAGAGCTCGAGCACGTCGATGAAGCTGGTGCCGTTGACCGGATCGCCCCCGATGCCAACGCAGGAGGACTGGCCGAGCCCGCGCTGGGTGAGCTGGTGGACGACCTCGTAGGTCAGCGTGCCGCTGCGCGAGACCACGCCAACGTTGCCGACCTTGTGGATGTGGCCCGGCATGATCCCGATCTTGGCCTGCCCCGGCGTGATCAACCCCGGGCAGTTTGGACCGATGAGCCGGCTCTTGGTGCGGGCGAGGAACGCCTTCACCCGTACCATGTCCGCGACGGGCACGCCTTCCGTGATGCACACGACGAGGGGCATGCCCGCATCCGCCGCCTCCATGATCGCGTCGGCGGCGGCGGGCGGCGGGACGAAGATCAGCGCGCAGTCGGCGCCGGTAGCCTTCACCGCGTCTTCCACCGTGTTCCAGACCGCGAAGCCCTCGTGGGTGGTGCCGCCCTTGCCCGGCGTCACGCCGCCCACCACCTGCGTGCCGTACTCCTTGCAGCGGGCGGCGTGGAAGGCGCCTTCCTTGCCGGTGATGCCCTGCACCAGCACGCGCGTCTTCTTGTCGACCAGGATGCTCATTTATCTAGCCTGAACGCGATTTTCTTCGGTCTGGCGGTTGGGCCTCTTCGCCCTTCGGGCTCATCGGGGCGTCGGGTCATCGCGATGCGGCCCGGGCCAGCTCGACGACCTTCGTGGCGCCTTCGCCCATGTCGTTGGCCATCACCAGGGCGAGGCCGGACTCGGCTAGCATCTTCTTGCCCTGCTCGACGTTGGTGCCCTCGGCGCGCAGCACCACCGGCAGCTTCAGGCCGAGCTTCTTCACCGCGGAGATGATGCCTTCGGCGAGCCGATCCACCCTGAGGATGCCGCCGAACACATTGATGAAGACCGCCTTCACGCTCGGGTCGGACGAGAGGATGCGGAAGGCGTTCTCGATCTGCTCGGGGGAGGCGCCGCCGCCCACGTCCAGGAAGTTGGCGGGCTCCCCGCCGGCCAGCTTGACGATGTCCATGGTGGCCATCGCGAGGCCGGCCCCGTTGACCATGCAGCCGACGTTCCCATCCAGCTTGATGTAATTGAGGCTGTACTTCGATGCCTCGACGTCGAGCGGGGTCTCTTCATTGACGTCGCGCAGCGCCACCACATCCTTGTGGCGGTAGAGCGCGTTGTCGTCGAAGTTCAGCTTTGCATCCAGGGCCAAGACTCGCCCATCGGTGGTAATAACTAGTGGATTAACCTCGGCCAGCGAGCAGTCCTTGTCGAGGTACGCCTTGAAGAGATTGAGGATCAGGGCGACGCCCTGCTTGAACTGCTCGCCGGTGAGGCCGAGCCCGAAGGCCAGGGTGCGGGCCTGGAAGGGTTGGAGCCCGAGCGCCGGATCCGTCCACTCGCGGATGATCTTCTCCGGGTGGGTGGCCGCCACCTCTTCGATCTCCATGCCGCCGGCCCGCGAGGCCATCACCACGTGGGTGCCCCGGCCGCGGTCGAGGGTCATCGAGAGATAGAGCTCGGTGGCGATCGGGGAGGCCTCCTCGACCAGCACCTTCAACACCTTGATGCCCTCGGGCGGCGTCTGCGGAGTCTTGAGCATCATGCCGAGGATCTGCTTGGCCGCCGCCTCGGCGCCGGCCGGATCGTCGGCCAGCTTCACCCCGCCAGCCTTGCCGCGCCCGCCCGCGTGCACCTGCGCCTTCACGACGGTCCGGCCCCCCAGTCGCTGGGCGATGGCGCGCGCCTCGGCTGGGGTGTCGGCCACGTCCCCGCTCGGAACGGGGACCCCGAAGGCCTTCAGGATGGCCTTGCCCTGGTACTCGTGGATCTTCATCGACCGCGCAGCTTGCGGAGGACCCAGACCACCGGGTCGTAGCCGTCGGCCACCCGCTCCTTGAGCGGGATGATCCCGTTGTCGGTGATGTGGATGTGCTCGGGGCAGACCTCGGTGCAGCACTTGGTGATGTTGCAGAGGCCGATGCCCGCGTGCTGGCTCAGGAACTCGGTGCGGTCCACCGTGTCGAGGGGGTGCATCTCGAGCGAGGCCGCCTTGATGAAGAAGCGCGGTCCCGAGAAGCGGGCCTTCTTGTCCTCGTGGTCGCGGATGACGTGGCAGACGTCCTGGCACAGGAAGCACTCGATGCACTTGTGGAACTCCTGGGGGCGATCGACGTCCTCCTGCATCATCCGGTACTTGCCGTCCGGGTCCGGGGGCTTGAGCCGCAGCGGCGGCACCTGCTTGGCCTTCACGTAGTTGTAGGAGACGTCGGTCACGAGATCCCGGATGAGCGGGAAGGTGCGGATGGGGGCCACCGAGATCGGCTCGCCTTCCTTGAAGATGTCCATGCGGGTCATGCACATGAGGCGCGGCTTGCCGTTGATCTCCGCGCTGCACGAGCCGCACTTGCCCGCCTTGCAGTTCCACCGGCAGGCCAGGTCCTGCGCCTGGGTGGCCTGGATGCGGTGGATGACGTCCAGCACCACCATGCCCTCGCCGCCCTCGACCTTGTACTCCTTGAAGTCGCCGGTCTCCGGGGTGCCGCGGAACACCCGCATCGTGAAATTGGGCATCACTTCCGCTCTTGCAACAGGGCCTTGAGCTCGGGAGGCATCTGGGGCAGCGGCTCGCGGCGCAGCTGGACCCCCTCGCCCTTCTGCCGGGCTACCAGGTTCACGGTGCCCCACGTGTCGTCGGTGTAGGGATGGTCCTCTCGAGAGTGGCCGCCGCGGCTTTCTTTGCGCTCGAGGGCCGCAAGGGCGCAGCACTCCGAGACGGTCAGCAGCGACGCGAGGTCGAGCGCGGTGTGCCAGCCCGGGTTGTAGACGCGCCCGCCCTCGACGCGCACCCGCTTGGCCCGGTCCTTCAGCCCCTCGAGCTTCTTGAGCGCCTCCTTGAGCTCGGCCTCGACCCGGATGATCCCGACCAGGTTGTGCATGGTGTCCTGGAGCTCGGACTGGATCGTGTACGGGTTCTCGTTGCCGGAGCGCGTGAAGGGCTCGAGCATCTGCTTGGCGATCTGCTCCACCTGTCCCGGGTCCACCGTGAGGGCGCCGCCCAGGTTCTTCACGTAGAGCGCGGCGTGCAGGCCGGCGCGGCGCCCGAACACCAGCAGGTCGCCCAGGGAGTTGCCGCCGAGCCGGTTGCTGCCGTGCAGGCCGCCCGCCACCTCGCCCGCCGCGAAGAGGCCGGGCACGGTGGCCGCGGTCGAATCCGCGTCGACGCGGACCCCGCCCATCACGTAGTGCATGGTGGGGCCCACCTCCATCGGCTCCGAGGTGATGTCGACGCCGGCCAGCTCCTTGAACTGGTGGTACATCGAGGGCAGACGCTTGCGGATGTAGTCGGCGTCGCGGCGGGTGCAGATGTCGAGGAACACGCCGCCGTGCGGGGTGCCCCGCCCGGCCTTGACCTCGGAGTTGATGGCCCGCGCCACTTCATCGCGGGGCAGCAGGTCCGGGGTCCGCCGGTTGTTCTTCTTGTCCTTGTACCAGCGGTCCGCTTCCTCGTGACTGTCCGCGGTCTCGGCCTTGAAGAACTCGGGGATGTAATTGAACATGAAGCGCTCGCCCGCGGTGTTCTTGAGCGTGCCGCCGTCGCCGCGCACGCTCTCGGTCACCAGGATGCCCCGCACCGACGGCGGCCACACCATGCCGGTGGGGTGGAACTGGACGAACTCCATGTCGATGAGATCGGCCCCCGCCCAGCAAGCGAGCGATTGGCCGTCGCCGGTGTACTCCCAGGAGTTGGACGTGAATTTCCACGCCTTGCCGATGCCGCCGGTGGCGAGCACCACCGCCTTGGCCTTGAAAAGGACGAACTTGCCGGTGTTGCGCCAGTAGCCGAAGGCCCCGCTCACCCGGTCGCCGTCTTTCAGCAGCCGCTCCACCTTGCACTCCATGTAGACCTCGATCGGCTGATGGATCGCGTGGTACTGGAGCGTGCGGATCATCTCGAGGCCGGTGCGGTCGCCCACGTGGGCCAGGCGAG
Organism: Candidatus Dormiibacterota bacterium; assembly: GCA_035569855.1. Lineage (GTDB taxonomy): Bacteria > Methylomirabilota > Methylomirabilia > Rokubacteriales > CSP1-6 > CAMLFJ01. Next base: position 170 of record DATMMH010000114.1, on the reverse strand, counting down.
CGTAGCGGTGGCCGCCGAAGTCGCGCTGGGAGATCAGGCCGTCCTTGGTGCGATCGAAGAGGGCGCCGTAGCGCTCCAGCTCCAGCACCCGCTCCGGGCTCTCCTGGGCGTGGAGCTGGGCCATGCGCCAGTTGTTGAGCATCTTGCCGCCGCGCATGGTGTCGCGGAAG
>DATMMH010000113.1:0-5130 GCA_035569855.1 Candidatus Dormiibacterota bacterium | reverse complement strand
ACCATTCGCCGCCACCAACCGCGCGGAGTTCACCTTTCGGCCGGAGGGCAATCAAACGGTCGTGACGTGGAGCATGGCGGGCCGGAACAATTTCATGGCCAAGGCCGTCGGCCTGGTCATGAACATGGACAGGATGATCGGTCGCGAGTTCGAGAAGGGCTTGGCGCGGATGAAGGCAGTGGCCGAAGCGGCACCGAAGCGATAGTCGCGGCCGCCCGGTATCGGCTCCAGCACGAGCGAGGATTCATCGGTCAGGTACGCGCGTATCCGATCGTTTGGATCTCTGCCCGGGGGTCCAGCTTCTCCTACAGATCTCTGCGGCTCGTACGATTCCGCTCGTCGATCATCTTGAGGTGATACAGGTTCACGCCGATCCGCTTGAATCGGACGCCGGGATTGGTCGGGTGCCACGGCGAGTGGACCGGTAGACGGTGGAAGGTCTGTCCCCGCCGGAGGGGAAACAGGTTCCACCTGAATCTCCTTACCTCCGGCGCCCATTCTCCGCGCGTGACGGGGTTCGTCAAGAGGCGCGATTGACCTGGTCGGCGCCCTCTGGCAGCATCGGCGCGGGCCAGCAGATGCGGCCCACGATCCGTTCATCCCACGGAGGCTTCGAATGAATGTGCGGCTCGCCACCACGGTGCTGGTGCTGCTCGCGTCCCTGGCGGTCCCGGCGGTCTCACCTCCGGCCGTCGCCCAGACGGATCCCGCGCGGACCCGGCTGGCCGCGCCGGTCAAGGTGAAGCAGAGCATGACCAACGTGCCCGCCCTGTCCCCGCTCTGGCTCTTGCCCGAGCACGCGGCAAAGTACAACATCCAGGTCGAGCAGGTGATCTTCCAGCGCTTCGCGGACGCCCGGACCGCGCTCGCTTCGGGCGATCTCGACATCGCGGCGTTCGGGCCGCAGGACATCACGCTCGGGCTCGGTCAAGGAGCCAAGTCGATGATCGGGGTGGCGGGCATCGGCTCCGGCAACGACTGCCTGCTCGTCCGCAAGGGCGAGGACATCAAGGAGTGGGGAGGGATCGGCGCCAAGACCATCGGCGTGGGGGCCGGCTCCATCTCGTGGCTCAAGTTCGCGGCCTCGGTCCAGGAGAACGGACTCGACTACGGCAAGCTACGCGTCGTCAACATCGTGGGCGGCGGCGGCAACTATCTCAAGTCCCTCCAGGGCAAGGAGATCGACCTGGCGGTGGTCTGGCATCCCTTCTGCGCCCAGGGCATCACCGAGGGGTGGGCCCAGTACCCCACGATTACACACAACGGCTCGAAGACCGTCGGCGGGCTGATCGCGGTGCTCGCGGTCAACCGGGGGTTCATGGACAAGCAGCGCGACGCGACGCAGCGTCTGGTCTCCGCCTACGTCGACGTGGTGAAGATCGCGCAGGCCGACCCGCAGCGCTTCGCGAAGATCTACGCGGAGAAGGCCGGGTTGCCCGAGGCGGTCGCCGCCGAAGCCATCCGCTACACCCGGTTCGACGTGTCGCTGCCGCTCGAGTCGATCAAGCGCATCTCCAAGTTCCTCTTCGACAACGGTGTCATCGCCCGCGAAGTCTCGGGCGAGGTCAGCCAGTACTACACCTACGAGTTTCTCGCGCGCGCCACCGGGCGCAACGCGGTCGACCTCGGGCAGAACAAGTAGGGACGGACCCGAGTACGTGAGCGGCCGGCGCATTCCCTGGTTCTTGATCCTGCCGCTCCTGCTGCTCGGAGTGTGGCATCTGGCCGTCGAGCACCGGTGGGTCACCGAGGGGATCATTCCCGCGCCGGCGCAGGTGCTGCAGTCGTGGCGGCGGTGGATCTTCGGCGCGCCGGCCAAGTCGCTCTCACCCTACTCGGGCACGTGGCTCGCCAACGTGCTCTACTCGGGCCGCCGGGTCCTGGAGGGCTTCGTGCTCGCGGCCTTCGTGGCCATTCCCCTCGGCATGTTCCTGGGCTGGAATCGCCTCGTGGCGCGCCTGGTCGATCCCTCGATCCAGCTCTTGCGCCCGATCCCCATCACCGCCTGGCTGCCCTTCGCCATCGCGGTCTTCGGCATCTACGACGCGAGCGCCCTGTTCCTGATCGGGCTCGGCGCCTTCTATCCCATCGTGGTCAACACCTCCCACGGGGTCCGGGACACGAATCTGATGCTGCTCCGCGCCGCGCGCATGCTGGGGGCGGGGGAGCGGACGGTGCTGCTGAAGGTGGTCCTGCCGTCGGCGCTCCCATCCATCTTCACGGGGCTGCGCCTGGGCGTCGGGGTGGCGTGGACGGCGGTCATCGTGGCCGAGATGATCGCGGTCAAGTCCGGACTCGGCTACGTCCTCTGGGACGCCTACTACGTCGGGCGGATGGACATCTGCGTGGCCACCATGTTCTCGGTCGGGCTTCTCGGGTTCGTCTCCGACCAGGTCATCCTCCGCGTGTCCCAGGCGGTGCTTCGCTGGCGGACGCTCGAGCGGCATGCCTGAGCCCGCGTCCGGCTCGTTCGCCTCGCTCCGGGCCGCCCCGGTGGTCGAGCTACGCTCGGTCTTCAAGGAATTCAGCGGGCGGACCGGCCGGCTGGTCGCGCTGGAGGGGATCGATCTCGCCATCGCGCCCGAGGAGTTCGCCGCCGTCCTCGGGCCGTCGGGCTGCGGCAAGTCCACGTTGCTGAACATGGTGGCGGGCTTCGACGGGCCGACCCGCGGCGACGTGCTGTTCCGCGGGCAACCGGTGAGCCGCCCCGACCCACGACGGAGCGTGGTGTTCCAGGAGGCCGCGCTCTTTCCCTGGTTCACCGTGCTCGACAACATCACCTTCGGCCCCAAGACGTGCGGAGTGGCGGCCGGCGACTACCGCCCGCGGGTCGACGCGCTCCTGGAGCAGGTCGGGCTGCGCGGCTTCGAGCGCCACTATCCGGCCGAGCTCTCCGGCGGCATGAAGCAGCGCGTCGGGATCGCGCGGGTGCTGGTCATGGAGCCGGAGCTCCTGCTGATGGACGAGCCGTTCGGGAGCCTCGACGCGCAGACGCGCTCCGTCATGCAGGAGCTGCTGCTCTCGGTGTGGGAGCGCCGCCATCAGGCGGTCCTCTTCATCACCCACGACGTCGAGGAGGCGCTGCTGCTGGCCGACACCGTCTGTGTCATGACCGCGCGGCCCGGCCGTATCAAGGAGCGGCTGACCGTGGACCTGCCGCGGCCCCGGACGCTCGACACGACCACGTCCCCCCGCTTCAACGAGCTCAAGCGCGAGGTGCTCGGGCTGATCCGTGAGGAGAGTCGCCGCGCGGCCCGCGATCAGCCCGGATAACCCCTTCGCCCCGAGAGGAAAAGGAGAACGTCGCCCATGGCTCTTCGCCACGTCGTCTCGACCCTCACGCTCGAGCAGGCCACCACCATCGCCACGCGCGCCATCGCGACGGGCCGGCGCGAGCGGATGCTCCCGCTGGCCGTCGTCGTGGTGGACAGCGGCGGCCAGATCGTCACCCTGCAGCGTGACGACGGCTGCGGGACGCTGCGCGTGCGCATCGCCCAGGGCAAGGCGCGCGGGGCGCTCGGCATGGGCATTCCGTCGCGCACGATCCGCGACCGGCTGCAGAATCGGCCCGCGTTCCAGAGCGCCGTCGCCACCGCGTCGCAGGGGCAGTTCATTCCCGTTCCAGGCGGCGTGCTCATCCTGGACCGCGAGGGTCGCGCCATCGGGGCGGTCGGGATCAGCGGCGATACGTCGGACCGGGACGAATACTGCGCGATCGAAGGGATCAAGGCCGCCGGTCTCGGATGCGACCCGCCCGAGCCCTCCCCCGAGTGGCGGGAGTCCGCGCTCTAGCCGCCCCTTGACTTCCTCGGGCGCCGAGACCACTGTATGCCGGATTGTAGACAATCAGGGATCCAACATGAACGCCGGCCACTTCCTGACACGGTCAGCACAACGATATCCGGCAAACCCGGCCTGGATGGCGGGCGACCGGGTCGTGACGTTTCGTGAGGCCGCGAGCCGGGTCAACCGCCTGTCGCGGGCTCTCCTGCGGCTCGGCGCCCGGCCGGGTGATCGCGTCGGCATGCTGGTCGCGAATTGCCCGGAAGGGATCGAGACGATCCTGGCCACGATCCGGGCCGGGATGGCGGTCGTCCCGATGAATGTCCGCCTGCACCCGGACGAGCACGCCTACATGCTCAACGACGCCGGCGCCTTCGCGCTGGTCGTGGGCGAGGAGTTCCGGGCCCACCTGGGCCGGATGCGCGAGCGTCTTCTGACGGTCCAGCACTTCATCTTCGTGGGCCACGCGGGGGGAGACGGCCTCTCCTACGAAGGACTGCTCGAGCGCCCGGTTTCGACCGCGCCGGATCCGGTCATCGACGCAGACGATCTGGCCTGGATCTTCTACACCTCGGGAACGACAGGCCATCCGAAGGGGGCGATGCTGACCCACCGGGTGCTCGTCACGATGGCCGAGCAGTTTCTCCTCGACATCGACCCGGCCGGCCCCTCCGACGTCCTCCTTCATGCCGCTCCGATCACTCACGGCTCCGGCCTGGCCGTCTTCCACCACGTGGCGCGCGGCGCGGCGAGCGCCTTCCCGGCCTGCCGTTCCTTCGACCCGCCGCGCATCTTCGAGGCGATCGAGCGCTACCGGGTCACCACGATGTTCCTGGTCCCCACGATGATCAACATGTTGCTCGCGAGTCCGGAGCGCGCCCGGTACGACCTGTCGAGCCTCAAGACGATCTTCTACGGGGGCGCCCCGATGTACGTGGAGCAGCTTCGCGAGGCGCTCCGGGTGTTCGGTCCCATCTTCGTCCAGATCTTCGGTCAGGGAGAGGCCCCGATGACGTGCACGCGTCTCTCCAAGGAGGAGCACCAGACCGGCGACGATCCGGTCAAGCTCAGGCGCCTGGCCTCGGCCGGTCGGGAGACCACCGCGGTCGCGGTGCGGATCGTCGACGACGACGACCGGCCGGTCCCGCCCGACCGGATGGGCGAGATCGTGGTCCGGGGCGATCTGGTGATGAAGGGCTACTGGAACCGGCGCGACGCGACCGCGGAGACCCTTCGCGGCGGCTGGCTTCACACCGGCGACGTCGGCTGTCTCGACGAAGACGGCTACCTCTATATCACCGACCGCAAGAAGGACATGATCATCAGCGGAGGATCGAACATCTACCC
>DATMMH010000112.1:0-3423 GCA_035569855.1 Candidatus Dormiibacterota bacterium | reverse complement strand
GGGATCGCGCGCTGCGCGTAGGCCTCGACCATCGCCTCGGAGAGCGGCGGGCTCAGGTGCCGCGCCCCCTCGGCCACCGCGCGGATGGCCCGCACCAGCTCCGCCGCGCTCGAGCCCTTGAGCACGTAGCCGGCGGCGCCGCTCTGCATCGCCTCCACCACGTAGGCGGGGTTGGCGTGCATCGACAGCACGAGCGCGCGGGTCTTCGGCGAGACGCGCAACGCGCGCCGCACGATGTCGGGGGCGTTGAGCCCGGGCATCACGAAGTCCACCACGAGGATGTCGGGCTCGAGACGCTCGACGAGATCCGCCACCTCGAGCCCGCTCGCGGCCTCCCCCACCACCGTGAAGTCCGACTCGGTGGCCAGCAGCGCCCGCAGCCCCTGGCGGACGACGTGGTGATCCTCGGCGAGCACGATGCTGATCGGCTTCATTCGCCCGCCCGACGCAGAGAGCCGTTGACCGGCACCTCCGCGGTGAGTCGCACGCCGCGTCCCGGCTCGGCCTCCACCGTGAGCTGGCCGTTGAGCAGTGCGGCCCGCTCGCGCAGGCCGGTGAGCCCGCCACCCCGGCCGGCCCCGAGCACGGCCCCGGGGTCGAACCCCTGCCCGTGGTCCTCGACCTGCGCACCCAGTACCTCGTCGGTGGCCCAGAGCCGCACCGTCACCTCTTCCACCTGGCCGTGGCGCGCCACGTTGGTGAGGGCCTCCTGCACGATGCGGTAGAGACCGGTCTCGGTCTCGGGGCCGAAGCGTCGGTCGAGGCCGCTGTGCTCCAGGTTGACCCGGATCTTGGTCTGGCTCGTGTATCGCTCGATGTGCCCGAGCAGCGCGGGCAGCAGACCGAGGTCGTCGAGAATACTCGGCCGCAGGTCGAGCGACAGCGAGCGGATGCGGTCCAGCAGCTCCTCCACCAGCACCCGGGCCTGCTCGAGCCGCTCGCGCATCGCCGGAGGCGGCGGCTCGGGCACGTCGAGAGTGAGCCGCAGTCCGGTGAGGAGCTGGCCGATCTCGTCGTGGAGCTCGCGGGCCAGGTGCCGGCGCTCGGCTTCCTGCACCGCCATGAGGCGGCCGGAGAGGCGTTGCAGCCGGCTGAACATCGAGGCGTTCTGGATCGCGATGGCCGCGTGATCGGCGAGACGGATGAGGATCGCCTCGTCCCGGTCGGTGAACGCACGGCCGGTCCGGTTCTCGGTGTAGAGCAGACCCTCGACCTGGCCGCCGATCCAGATCGGCACCACCAGGGTGGTGACGACGCCCTCGCGGGCGACCGCCTCCGAGTAGTCGCCCCTCACCCGCGGATCGTCGGGTCGGTTCGAGGTCCGGAAGGGGCGTCCGGTGCTCCAGGCCGTGCCTCCTGCCCCCTTGCCGCGCTCGATATGCGGCGCCTCGCCGGGTGCGCTCAGGCCCACGCCGTAGCGCACGAACATGGTGTCGGAGTCGCTGTCGCGCAGCACGACGTGGGACATGTCGCTGCCGCACAGCTCCCGGGCCGCCGCCGCCACGTGGCGCAAGACCGAGTCGACATCGAGGGTCGCGCTGATCGTGCGCACGAGGCCGGCGAGCGTCTCGGCCTCCACGCGCCCCCGCTCCGCCTCGTCGAAGAGCCGCGCGTTCTCGAGCGCCACCGCGGCCTGGTCCGCGAAGGCCTGCGTCAGCCGCACGTCCTCGGCGCCGAAGATCCGGCCCGCCACGTCCACCAGCGACAGCCCGCCGATCACCTGCCCCTTCACGATCAGCGGCACCGCCAGCACCGTGCGGCCGGGCGAAGCCTCGATGAAGGCGCGCACCTCGGGGGCGAAGCGGATCCGCGGGTCGTTGAGCACGTCGTTCGAGACCACCGCGCGTCGCTCCGCCACCGCGAGGCCGATCACACCGGTTCCGCGCGGATGGCGAAGCGGGCGGTCGGGGACGTGCGCGCGTCCCGAGCACGCGGTCTCCACCAGCACGCCGGCATCGCCGTCCAGACGATAGAGCGACGACATCAGCACGCCGACCAGGTCGCGCACGCTGTCCACGACGCGCTGGGCCACCCCGCCCGGGTGAAGGGACTGGGCGAGGGTCTGGCCGACGCCACCCAGGGCCTCGGTCTCGCGGCGCCGCCGCTCGGCATCGTCGAAGAGTCGCGCGTTCTCCAGCGCCACCGCCGCCTGGTCCGCGAAGGTCTGCGCCAGGTGCAGGTCCTCGTCGGTGAAGGTGCGGCCGAGGCAATCGGCGACCGAGATGCCGCCGACCACGTGCCCCTTCACCACCAGCGGCAGCGAGAGCACCGACGGACAGAGGCCCTGCCCCCGCCGCATGCCGGGGGTGGACACCACCCGGGAGTCCGCGAGGAAGTCCGGCGTGAAGACCGGTTGCCGCCGGTTCACCGCCAGCCCCACCACGCCGTGGCCGGCCGGAATCATCGAGCCGGGCGCCAGGAAGCGCTCGGCCTCACCCGACATGCCGATCACCTCGAGATCGCCCGGCCCCGGCAGGAGCCGATAGAGAACGGCCGCGCGCACCCGGAGCGCGCGCAGGACCACGTCGGCGATGCGCTGGCCGAGGGCCCCCACGTCGAAGGTCTCGGAGAGGAAGCGCCAGACCTCTGCGAGCGCCTCCGCGGTCCGGCGGCGCGTCTCGCTCTGGGCGAAGAGCCGGGCGTTGCCGATCGCGACCGCGGCGTGGCTCGCCAGGACGTCCACGATCGCGCGCTCCTCCGGGGTGGGCGGCGCGGATTCGGCCAAGGCCAGGCTCAGCACGCCCATCACTTCCCCGCCCGCCGTGATCGGGACGCCGTAGTAGACCTTGAGGCCGAGCCCCTGCCGCCAGACGCCGGAGACCAGGCGGGGATCGCCGTGCACGTCCGGCAGGAGCATCGGTTCTCCGCTCTGCACGACGGCGTGGGTGATCCCGAGCCCGAACGGGATGATCGGAGCGAGCCCGTGGATGTCGGCGCCTCCCTGCGCGGCCAACCGGTAGCCGCCGGCTTCCAGATCGCAGAGCCGCACCACGCACCCCGCGCCGGGACGCAGCGAGAGCACCGCGTCGACCACCTGACTCAGGACCGTGTCGACGTCGAGCGCGCTCGCGACGGAGCGGGCCAGATTCGCGACCTGACGGAGACGGTCGAGCGAAACGTCGGCCATTGCGACGTCGGACCCCCTCAACTGGAATGGGACCTACCGGCAGGACTCGGACGTTAACGGCCCGCGGTGGCGGTGTCAAGCCGAGGGAAGCGGCCGAGAGCGAGATCCGAGATGTCGAGCGCGGTCCGGCCGTCCATCAGGAGCTCGGCGACCGTTTCCCCCACCGCGGGCGAGTGCTGGAACCCGTGGCCGCAGAAGCCGACCGCGAGGAAGAGCCCCTCGACGCCCGGCGCCCAGTCGAGGATGGCGCGCCCATCCGGGGTCAGGGGCCGTAGCCCGGCCCACGCGTGCCGCAC
>DATMMH010000111.1:0-11613 GCA_035569855.1 Candidatus Dormiibacterota bacterium | reverse complement strand
AGCTCTCGGACGGCCTGCACATACTTGGCATACTGCTCGGTTTCGCGAATCTTGGTCTTGATGAAGAGGTACGCCGGCATTGCGCGGGGTCTCCCGTCTCTAGAAGGCGGCGAAGCACACGGGATGCCTTCAGGACCGACTACAGCTGGCTCATGCCGCCGTCGATCACCAGCTCGGTGCCGACGATGTGCACCGACTCCGGGAACGCGAGATATCCGAGCCGGGGGAGCCTACGATTTCGATGCGCACATTTCGCCTGCACGCAGACTGCTCGGCGGTCTGGCAGGCTCTCAGGGACCGAGTAGCGGGCATGGTTTACACGACGTTGCATTTCTAACCGTTGCCAGGCACCGTAGCCTTACGATTGTGGCTGCGCTGTCGCTGACTCGGAGAGTTGCCCTCGGCCTGATGCACCCAAACCGGGTCGCGCGCCCCTTCTACCGCGAAGGCTGCGTGTACGAAGAAAAGGTGGACGGCTACCGCATGGCGGCCGTCAAATCGGACGATCATGTCAGCCTGATTAGCCGGAACGGCGTCCACCACACCAAGCGATTCCCTGAGCTGGTTAAGGCACTTGCTGCGCTGGAGCCGGAGGACTTCATCCTCGACGGAGAGGTAGCCGTCTACGATGAGACGCTCATATCCCGCTTCGAGTGGCTACGCAGGCGGCCGAAGGATGAGCCGTCCACGCTGCCGGTCTACATGGCGTTCGATGTCCTAAAGCTGGACGGGCTGGATCTGCGGGGCGAGCCGCTGAAGGAGCGCAGGCGGGTGCTGGAGGGGTTGGTGGCGGGAGAGCGGATGATTCTGCCGGTGCAGAACGAGCTCCTGGACGGCGGCGCCGGAAACGGGGCCCACTTCATCCGCGTGCACCTGGTGCCGTTCTTCGGCGAGCGGCCGGTGAACACGGTCACGCGCTCCGACGTGCAGGACTTCATCGCCAGCCGCCGCGCGGTGGGCGGCTCAGTCCGCGGGAAGGCGATCGCGGACTCGACGCTCAAGATGAATCTCCCCGGACTACGCCTGATCTTCGACTACGCGGTCGAGAAAGGCTGGCTCGCCTCGAATCCCATGCGCGGGGTGCGGCTGTGGCGGCCAATGCCCCGCGTCGAGGAGCCGGACCCGTTCACGCGGAAGGAACTCGCGGCGATCGTGGCCGCGTCGGAGTCGATCTCCGCCCCCCTTGGGGTGATGCTCCAGTGCTGGGCGCAGAGTGGAATGCGGTCAGGCGAAATTCGCGGCCTGCAGCACGGGGACTGGACGCCGGATACCGGCGAGGTGACCATCCGGCGTACGCGGAGCCATCAGCGGACGGGCCCGCCGAAAACGCTCCAATCGGCACGACCCGCCATGCTCACGCATCCCGTTTGTGAGCCGGTGAGCGCGTGGCAGCCCAGCGCGACGGCGGCCAGCCGGTCCGTGCTCGAGCGACTGAGCCGGGTGCGGCCACTGGACGATCACGCGCCGCTGTTCCCCTCGCTGGCCGACCCGACGCAGCCGATGGAGGAGCGCCAGCTGCATCGGTTGTGGCGGCGGGTACTCCTTCGCGCGAAGGTCCGCGCCCGTCCACCGGAAACACTCCGGCGCTCCTTCGTGAGCGGCATGCTGTCGCGCGGAGCGCCGCTCCTCCTCGTGGCTAGACAGACCGGACATAGCCCCGTGGTCCTCCTCAAGCACTACGCGCGCTGGCTCCCTCAGGAGCAACCGGGAGCAACCCCGGCGCAACCAGTCCGCAGGAGACCGAGCGCTAAGTAGCCGTCGCTGTGGAGAAGTGCCCTCGGCAGGAACATCCGGGGATGAGATTCGAAAACCGGCGCCATCGTCTCATATCTGCGCCTATTGGCAAGCCGTCGGTGTGACCGCTCAGTGCGCGCGATCGAGGCCGCGGTACTGGATGGCCTCCGAGATGTGCTCGGGGGTGATCGAATCGGAGCTCGCCAGATCGGCGATGGTCCGCGCCACCCGCAGGAGACGATCATGGGCACGGGCCGACAGTCCGAGGCGGGTGATGGCCAGACCGAGCAAGCGCGCCGCCTCCCCGGACAGCGCACAGTGGCGCCGGGTCTGGCGGCCGGACATCCGCGCGTTGACGTGCGTTGCGGTTCCGGAGAATCGGGCGATCTGGCAGGTGCGCGCGGCCAGGACTCGGGCCCGAATCGCGATCGAGAGCTCGCCGCCGCTACCCTCGGCGAGCTGAGCAACCGGCAATGCTGGGACGTCGAGATGGAGGTCGATACGGTCCAGGAGAGGTCGGGAGAGACGCCCGAGATAGCGGGCTCGCTCCCCGGGCGAGCAGGCACAGGTCGCGAACGAGGCACAGCCTCGCCGGCAGGGATTGGCTGCGGCGACCAGCTGGAAGCGGGCCGGGAAGCTGGCCGTGCCGGCTGCTCGCGACACCACGACCCGCGCGTCCTCCAGCGGCTGGCGCAAGGCCTCCAGGACACGCTGGGAGAACTCGGGCAGCTCGTCTAGGAACAGCACTCCATGATGGGCCAGGCTGATTTCCCCCGGGTGAGGCACGCTGCCGCCGCCGATGAGGCCCGCTGCCGACGTCGTGTGATGGGGGCAGCGGAATGGCCGCGCGGTGAGCAGCCCCTGCTCCGGGGGCAGGAGGCCGGCGACGCTCCACACCGTGGAGGCCTCGATGGCCTCCTCCAGCGACAGGGGCGGGAGGATGGACGCCATCCGGCGGGCCAGCATGGTCTTGCCGGTGCCCGGCGGCCCGATCATCAAGACGTTGTGCGCGCCCGCCGCGGCGATCTCGAGCCCGCGCTTGGAGTGCGCGTGGCCCCTCACGTCGGCGAAGTCGAGCCCGTCACCGTCGAGAGCGAATCCGCCGGCGGCCCGCTCGCCGCTCGCCGGCGCGATGTCCCGCTCCCCGTTGAGGTACTCGACCGCGTCGTGCAGGGTGGCGATGCCGATGGCCTCGACGCCCGAGACGACCCCGGCCTCGGCGGCGTTGGCCGCCGGCACGAGTAGCGGCGCGAACCCTTCGCGACGCGCATGGAGCGCCACCGGCAGCACGCCCCGCACCGGTCGCACGCTACCGTCGAGGGACAGCTCGCCCACCACGAGCGCGCGCTCGAGACGTCCGGGCTTCACGAGGCCGGTGGCGCACAGGATCGCCACCGCCATGGGCAGGTCGAACGCCGCGCCCTCCTTCCGGACATCCGCCGGGGCCAGGTTCACCGTGATGCGGTCGATAGGAAACTCGAGCGCGGCGTTGCGGATGGCCGCCCGTACCCGGTCGCGGCTCTCTCGGACCGTCGAGTCGGGAAGGCCGACTGTGGTAAACGACGGCAGCCCCGCGGTCACGTCCACCTCGACGAAGACGGTGGCGACCTCGATCCCGGTCAGCGTGGCGGACCGAACGCGCGCGAGCACGGCCCTCAGTGTGGGAAGGTCGCGGCGGCCCGTCAACGTGACGGAATCGATACCTCGCCGTGTATCTGCGTCGATCCGTTCAACACGACGTCGGACTCGGGCGGCCTGGAGGGACACTGCCGGGGAGACGAGTCGCGGGCGTCTGTCCTACTGGGCAGGGAATCACTCCTAACCACCTCTCGACCCGAGCTGCCGCGCGACCATCGCACCGAGTGCGTCGATGCCGATCGGCTTGTTCAGCACGACCGCCGACGTCATCTGGAGGAAATCGCCGTACGAGGCGGTGTCCGCGTAGCCCGTCATCAGCAACACGGCGGGCCGGGGTGGGGCCAATTGCTCGACGGCGCGGTAGACGGCCACCCCATCGACGTCGGGCATCTGCAGGTCGCAGATGACCAGGTCATAGGCCCGCTGGGTGAGCCGCTCGAGTGCCGCCTGGCCGCCGTGCACGGCTTCGACGGCGTGGCCGATCTCCTCGAGCACCGTCTGGATCAGCTCGGCGAGCTCCGGTTGATCGTCCACCACGAGGATGCGGGCCATGCGCTCAGCGTAGCGCACGGCCGTGACGCGGCCCAAACGATCCCGCCTCGCCTCTGCCAACGTCCGGTTGACACGTCTGGTGGATCGGCTTAGCCTGCTGCTACGTCTTGAGCACTAGTCATCCGGCTCGCAGGGGCAGAGGAGGCCCCTGACTCGGGTCCCCCACCGCCGTCCCTCGTGTTTCACCGCGACACTCTGGCGCCGCACTCGACGAAGAGGGAGGATCGCCATGAGAGCTACTCGAGTTGCCAATCACCTCACCCGGCTGCTTCCGCTACTGGCCTTCCCGGTCCGCGCCTCGGCACAAAGCACGGCGGCCGATTCATCGAGCACGATTTCGGCTTCCACGAGCTGTGGAGGGTCCGTGGCCATCCTCGCGATGGTGCTGCTCCTGCTCCTGTCGATCGGCATCGTGGTCAAGGTCTTCGACCACAAACGCAAGCGCGAGGATGAGGCCTTGTCACTCCAGTCGCAGATCTCCGACGCCCTGCTGCTCGACCGCTCCCTGGCGGGATTGCCGATCGCGGCCGTTGCCGATTGCTCGCTCTGGGGCCGGTCGCCGGTCGTGGTCGCAATCACCGGAACCGTGCCGACGCCGGAGCAGCGAGAGGCCGTCATGCGGCTCGTCGCGGAGCAGTTGTCCCGTCGGCACGTCTTCGCGCGAGCAGAAGATCGGCTCGTGGTCGATCCGCTGATGCAGAAACAGACCGCGCGAGGTCTGTGATGCGCGGCACGGCGGGCGCGGGCCTCCTGCGCTCAGCGAGGTTTCGGCGGAGCGGGTGGACGGGCTGGCGGCCGCCGTGGCGGGCGGGCCGGCTTCGGCACGGGCGGCGCCGGCGCCGTGCGTTGTCGTGTCGAGCCCTCCAGATTTTGGCGCCGGCGGCGGTTCCTCACGCGATCACACTACGGACCGCCGCTCTTCCCGCTCCCGCTCGCGCCGATCCTGCCGAGCTCGCCAGAACATGTGTGCGAGGCCTACGAGGAGGCCCAGCACGAAGACCGCGAGGAGGAACAGCAACAGGACCGTGATCGCATGAACCAGGCCCGGCGGATGCCACGTCATCGTCACGGCGCAGAACCCAAGGCGACAGAGTGGGGCCCGTGGTGCTGATGAGGGGACCCACCAAGTCCCCCGCTACGGCCGTGAGCGGGCCGAGGCGTGAGCACCACAGGCAGGATGGCCAGCACGAGGAAGAGCTTGCGGATCATGCTGCCCTCCACAGCCCCGAGGCTGCACGTCGTAGAGGCAGTCTAGCAGGGCCGCGGTAATCGCGAACACCCAACCGTAGTGCGGAGCGTCACGAATCCTGCCCGGCTGGGGGACAGCCCAGGAAGGTGCGGCCGATGTCCTTCTTCTACTCCCGATCGCTCACCTCATGGTCGGGACCGTCCAGCGCTTCGAATGCATCAGATGGCGCGATGTCTCTCGCGAACTTCCGCCCGCCGATCTCACGCTACGTGACCCTGAGGTAGATGCCGACCGGGAAGTCGCATTGCTCCGCGTGGTCGAGGAAGACCTGCGCGCCGCCGCTGAGCAGGATATGGGTGCCCTGATGTTCCAGGAGCGCGCCGCAGATGACCCCACCCCACATGGCCTGCCCTACCGCCCACCCAGGACCGCCCGCAGCACCTCGCGCACGACGCCCGGCAGGTCGGTGTAGAGGATCCACGCCAGCAGGAGCCCGACCGTGATGAGGGCCCCGAGCCCATGGCCGAGCCGCTGCGCGAGATGCCAGCGCTCGCCCGCCATGGCGTGCCCGTCCATTTCGGCCAGCCGATCCTCGAGCATCGGGATCCGCTCGTCGGCTGTCGGGCCCAGCGCCCGCAGGCGCTCCGCGAGCGGCGGGAGCTTGCCCTCGGCGGCGAGCCGGGTATGTCGCTCGTGGACGGGCTCAGGCCGCCCGCAATCTTTTCCCTCCACGCTCAGGGCATAGTCGGCTCGCGTAAGATCTGCGTCACGTCCCAGGTTGCTGCCCTCCGCCGACACCCGCCTGCCGCGTTTCGCCATGTTCGAGCCCCGCTTTTCGCGTCTCCAACTCATGATGCCCTCCTGGCGTCGCCCGCTACCGCGGGAAACTGCAATCACGATGCCGCTCGCGATGTGTGTTGAGGACGTGACACGAGCCTCGCAACGGGCTAAGGTGGGCGCGGCTTGCTCTCAGAGAGGACAACCAGACCATGCCGGAGACCCCGCCACCGCAGCCACCGAAGAAGCGCCCGATCCGCAAGCCCTCGCCCGAGGAGCTCGCCCGCGACGCGATCGCGCACGAGAAGATCGTGGTGGGCGGGAAAGTGCGCATGACCTTCAACGTGATCCTGACCCGCAAGGAGGCCGAGGCGCTCGCCGCCCGATCGATCCGGGAGGAGAAGAATATCGCGGCCGTGGTTACGGAGATCCTGGAGGCGGCGGTGAAGAAGCCGTGACCGACCGGGGCCGCCTTCTCGTGATGGTCATTTCAGGCCCGCTAACGGCTCCTCTTGTTCCTCGTGTACTCGCCGCGGAAACGACCGCTACTGCGGTGGCCGCCATCCGCCGTCCTGTTTGCGCTCGGATGGTTGGCGTGTCTCGGGGTAGCCGTCTACCTGGTCCTGGAGTGAACGAGTGTGCCCCCGTATGACACGCTGATGAGTCGGATGGCTCGTATGACGCAGGGAGGTTGGTTGATCACCGGTGCTGCTATGATCCCAGCGAGGCGACGCTGGCCGCAGTGGCTCCCACCGCTGCTCGTGATTCTGGCCACATTTGTGGTCTTTCTCCCCGCGCTCAGCAACGAATTCGTTGACTGGGACGACGAGCAGATGTTTCTCGAGAATCCCTACTACCGCGGGTTCTCCTTGGCACACCTACGCTGGATGTGGACCGCCACGCACATGGGGCACTACATCCCGCTGACCTGGATGACGCTCGGGCTGGACTACCTCCTCTGGGGGATGGACCCGACCGGCTACCATCTGACGAACGTGCTTCTGCACACCGCCAACGCGCTCCTGGTCTATTTCATCGCGCTGCGACTGCTCACCTTGACGCTGTCCACGTCTCGCATCGAGCCGTGGGGGCTGCGGATCGGAGCAGGCTTTGCGGCCCTCCTTTTCGGCGTGCACCCGCTGCGGGTCGAGTCGGTGGCGTGGGCGACCGAGCGTCGGGACGTGCTGTGCGGGGTCTTCTACCTCCTTGCCGTTCACCTCTACCTTCGATACTGGGAGCGGAGACTCGCCCGAGACCGGTATGAACGTCGCTGGTACGCGGGCAGCGTCGCGTGCCACGCCGCCGCGCTGCTGTCCAAGTCCATGGCGGTTACCCTGCCGGTGCTCCTGCTGCTTCTGGACGTCTATCCTCTGCGACGGCTGGATCCGGGGGCAGGTGGTTGGTTCGGGCGAGAGCGGCGGCAGGTCTGGGCCGAGAAGCTACCGTTCGCGGTCCTGAGTGCCGGGGCGGGGATAGGCGCGCTCATCGCCCTCGGGAGCTTCGGTAGCAGCAGAGCGAGGTCGCTCACCGAGCTTGGTGTGGGTGGACGCGCCGCCGTCTCCGCCTACTCCCTCGCTTTCTACCTGGGGAAAACCGTGTGGCCCGTAGACCTCGGGCCCCTCTACGAATTCCCTCCGCGGGTCAGCGCGCTGGCCAGGCCGTTCTTGATCGCCGAGCTGTTTACTCTGGCGGCGTGCCTGGTCGTGATCCTCTCCCGTCGACAATGGCCGGCCCTGGCCGCGGTTTGGGCCGCGTATATCGCAATCCTGCTCCCGGTCGTGGGCATCATCCACAACGGCCCCCAGCTCGTCGCCGACCGCTACACCTATCTGTCGTGTCTCGGCTGGGCCGTTCTGGCCGGGGCGGCGGTGGCGGCGATGTGGGGGACGCGCGGCGAGTGGGGCGGCCGGCTGCGAAGGGCTTCTACCGGGGCGCTCGTCGCGTCCGTCGTCGCCACGCTGGGATTCCTGACGTGGGGTCAAGCTCAGGTGTGGCGCGACTCGGAGACTCTCTGGACTCAGGCGCTTTCCGCGAGTCCCTCGGCGCAAGCTCACAACCACCTCGGTGTCACGTTTGCGCTTGACGGTCGGCGCGACGAGGCCGTGTGGCAGTTCATGGAGGCCCTGCGCATGTGGCCCGCATTCCCCGAGGCCCACATCAGCCTGGGCGCCGTACTCGCCAGCGAGGGCCGGCTGCCCGAAGCGGTCGCCCACTACGAGATCGCACTCCGGATCAACCCCAGACTCGCCAAGGCTCACAACAACATGGGGGAGGCCCTTGCCGGGCAAGGCAGCCCCGAGGTCGCCATCGAGCACTTTCGCCGGGCGCTGGTCATCGACCCCGGCTTTACCGAGGCTCAGCGCAATCTGGATCGCGTTCTCCGAGGTCAAGGATTGAGCTCCTCCTCGCGCTGAGGCGCGGTGCCGCGTTCTGCCGAGTCGTCCTCGTGGATTTGTAGTGCGACTTGGGGGTGTCGGATCCGATACGTCTGATGTGGACCATCTGCTAGACTCGAACCATGCGGGTCCTACGTGTTCTCGTGGTCGACGATCAGGAGCACATGCGGGAGCTGCTGGTGGAGACCCTGTCCGCGGACGGCCACACGGTTGACCCCGCGGAGGATGGCGTCGCCGCGCTTCGGCTGATCGATCAGCATACGTACGATCTGGTGGTGAGCGACCTGCAGATGCCCCAGGTGGACGGGCCGAAGCTCTACGAAGAGGTTCGCAAGCGCCGGCCCGACACGGCGCCGCGGTTCGTCTTCATCACCGGCGAGGACGAGGCCCCTGGCTACGGGCGGTTTCTCGTCGACACCAAGGCGCCCGTCGTGACGAAGCCGTTCAAGCTCAAGGAGTTCCGCCAGCTCCTGGCGACGCTGTTTCCTTCCGCGTAGCCTCCATCACCGAGCCGCGCTTGTCGAGCAGTCGGTCCGCGGTCGCCCAGTAACCCCGCGCGAGGCGCGACGCCTCGTCCCGCTCGGCGGCGGCCCGGCGGCGCTCGCCGTCGTCCCGCGCCCCGCTCACCCGGGCCGCCGCGTCCCGCTCGCGCGCCCACTCGACGGCGGCCGCGATCAGCGCCTCGGCGGAACGCAGGATCGGGTCGGCCAGGGCGCGCACGCGCTCGTCCTCGAGCGCGGCGGTATCGCGGCGCCTCAGCCCAGCGAGGTCGGTCTGGAGTGCCTGCGCGTCCGCGCTCGCCACGTCGCCTGCTCGCGCCTGCTTCCACCGTGTGGACACGGCCCGGCCGTGCTCGTAGAGCCGCTCCAGGTCCGATCGCAAGCCCGCCTCGCCGCGCTCGCGGAGATCGCGCAGCGACTGACCGTAGGCCTCGGGATCGCTCACCGCGACCTCGAGCGAGGCTCGGAGCGCCTGCCGCTCCTCCGCGTAGCGGTCCAGGCAGTCGAGCCCGATCTGCTGGCTCTGGAACAGCTCGGCGCCGGAGCGGGCGTTGACCGTGATGCGCGCCTCGAGGGCCGCGGCCTTCCGGGCCAGCTCCTTCCAGCGCTCCGCCTCGCCACTGACACCGGTGGCGGCGGCCTCGCTCGCGCGGGTCTGGAGTGCCTTGATGTCGGTGAAGAGGCTCGCGGTCCAGACCGGCTGGGTGGCGCCGGCCAGGCATTGCTGCTCCTGGGCGCTATTGGTGGCCAGCCGTGACCGGAGACGGGCGATCTCGCCGGCCAGCTCCGGCGCGGTCTGGGCCGTCGCGGGTCCGGCCGGCCAGGCGGTCAGCGTGAGCCCGGCCAGCGTGAGCGCGCGGGTCAGGCGGACAGCGGACATCCTCACCATTGGTCTCCTAGCGCTGGAAGCAGATCACGGAGAGGGCGGGGGCGTGCGCGTGATCGCAGCGGGTCCAGCCTTCCTTCTCCTCGACCGCGTCGTGGGCCATCTCGATCTGGCGGGACGCGCAGCCTGACATCAAGCCCGACATCAAGAATGATGCGGCCAGCGTGATCAGCGTCGCCAGTCTCAGCAGGCCCGACAGTCCCAATCGCCCCGACATGAAGATCTCCTCGCTTTGCTGCCGTGGGTAGCGCCCGTGGAAATAGCAAGACGAGGGCCATCGAAATACTTCTGATGTATCAGTAGGTTGCGAGCCATGCGAAGACGCGCGCGGCCCTCAAATTGTCAAGCCCGCTACCGTTTCTGCTACTCTGCCGGAGCGCGCACGATCAGCGCGCAACCAGTTCACGGTCTCGGCCATCCGCGCGACCCACAGGAGAGGGCCCGGTGCTGGAGCGATCTGACTCAGTCGTGCGCATCGAGGTGACACGGGACGATCCGGCGCTCACGCTGCCCGGCTACGCGCGGGAGGGAGACGCGGGACTCGATCTCGCCGCCGCCGCGACGGTGACGCTGCCGCCGTCGGGCCGGCGTCTCGTGCCTACCGGCCTGCGCGTGGCGATCCCCGAGGGCTACGCCGGGCTCGTCCTGCCGCGGTCGGGGCTGGCGCTACGCATGGGCGTGACCGTGCTCAACGCGCCGGGCCTGATCGACTCCGGGTACCGCGGGGAGATCGGCGTGCTCCTGATCAATCACGGCACGGAGTCGGTGACGATTGGCCGGGGTGAGCGGATCGCCCAACTGGTGATCCAACCGGTCGCGCGGGCGCTGCTGGTCGAGGTGCGCCAACTGGGGACGAGCGAGCGGGGCCCGGGCGGTTTCGGCAGCACCGGCGTCTGATCGCCTGGCGCGGGCGACCGGCCGGGACGGCGGCTACTGGTTCAGCCGCCGGCGCCAGAAGCCGAGCAGGCCCTGGGGCATGAAGATGACCATGGCGGTGAAGATGATCCCGAGGGGGATCAGATAGTATTCGCTCCAGAAGCGCGAAAGGCCCTCCCGGAGCAGGAGGAAGAAGGCGGCCCCGAGGAAGGGGCCGACGAGGGTCCCGATCCCGCCCATCACGTTGAAGATCACCACCTCGCCCGAGACCAGGAAGAACACGAAGTCGGGGGCCGCGAACTTGTTCTGGATCGCGTAGAGCACTCCGGCCAGGCCGGCGAAGAGGCCCGAGAGCATCACGGACACGATCTTGTAGCGCTCCACGTGGTAGCCGATCGCGCGGGTTCGGGGCTCGTTCTCGCGGATCGACTGCAGGACCATACCGAAGGGAGACTGGGTGATGCGACGGACGATGAGATACGAGATCGCGACGACCGCGAGCACGAACCAGTGCAGAGACTCGGTCGAGAATTTCAGGCTGAAGAGTCCTGGGATTCCGAGCGGCGGCTGGTTGAAGTAGAGGCCGTTCTCACCCCCGGTCACCGCGGTCCAGGTGAAGATGATGACGTAGAAGATCTGAGAGAACACGAGCGTGGTGATGGCGAAGTAGATGTCGCGGAGCCGGGTGGCGAAGTAGGCCACGAACACCGCCACCCCGGCCGCGGCCAGGAGCCCCAGGAGGATGGCCAGCCACAGGTTGGGGGGAGAGACGGCCAGCAGCGCCGCCGCCGCGCCGTAGAGCCCCAGGCCGAAGAAGACCGAATGCCCGAACGACACCATTCCCGTATAGCCGATCAGGATGTCGGAGGACATGGCGAGCAGGCCCCAGATGAGGATCTCGGTGAGGAAGCGTCGCCAGAACTCGGGCAAGACGAGCGGCGCCGCCGCCAGCAGCGCGACCACCAGCGCGAAGCAGAGCCAGAAGCCTTTGGCTGAAGCGCGAGCGCTCATCTCGGGGTGCTGACGAACAGGCCGGTGGGTCTGAACAGCAGGGTGAGGATCAGG
>DATMMH010000110.1:0-11915 GCA_035569855.1 Candidatus Dormiibacterota bacterium | reverse complement strand
ACGGTGGCGGAGGCCCTGACCTTCTTCGAGCCGGTGCCGTCGATCAAGCAGAAGCTCCAGACGCTGCACGACGTGGGGCTCGACTACATCCGGCTCGGCCAATCGGCCACCACGCTGTCGGGCGGCGAGGCGCAGCGGGTGAAGCTGGCCACCGAGCTGTCGCGGCGCGCGACCGGTCGCACGCTCTACATTCTCGACGAGCCGACGACCGGGCTGCACTTCGCGGACATCCGGCGCCTGCTCGAGGTGCTCAACCGGCTGGTGGAGCAGGGCAACACCGTGGTGATCATCGAGCACAACATGGACGTCATCAAGACCGCGGACTGGATCGTCGATCTCGGGCCGGAAGGCGGCAACGAGGGCGGGAAGGTCATCGCCACCGGCGTGCCCGAGGACGTGGCCCGCGCGGCCGACAAGTCGGCCACCGGCCAATATCTCGCCCGGACGCTGAAGACCTGAGCCCATGCGACGCACCAAGATCGTCTGCACCCTGGGCCCCGCCAGCAGCCGGCCGGAGACGCTCGACCGGCTGGCGGCGGCGGGCATGGACGTCGCGCGTCTGAACTTCTCCCACGGCACCCACGACGAGCACGCCCTCGTGATCCAGTACATCCGGGACGGCGAATCGCGCTGGGGTCGGCCGATCACGATCCTGCAGGATCTCCAGGGGCCCAAGGTGCGCCTGGGCACGTTCGTGGGCGGCCTGGCGGCGCTGGTGACCGGCGAGCACTTCACGCTGACCGCGCGCTCCGTGAAAGGGACGGCCTCGCGGAGCTCGCTCAATCATCCGGAGTTTCTCGCCGCGCTGCGGCCGGGCGATCCGATCTGGATGGACGACGGCATGATCCAGCTCGTGGTGGAGAAGGTCGAGGACGGCGACGTACACTGCCTCGTCGTCTCGGGCGGCCCGGTCTCCGATCACAAGGGGGTGTCGTTCCCTCGGCTGCCGGTGCCGGTGTCCTGCCTGGCCGCGAAGGACCGTGAGGATCTCCTCTTCGGCATCCAGCACGGCGTCGACTACGTCGCGATCTCGTTCGTGCGCTCGGCCGCCGACATCCAGGAGGTCCGCAAGTTCCTGCACGATCAGGGCTCCAATCTGCCCATCATCGCCAAGCTCGAGCGGGCCGAGATCGTGGCCAACCTGCAGGGGGTGCTGCCGCTGGTGGAGGCGGTGATGGTGGCGCGCGGCGACCTGGGGGTCGAGGTGCCGCTCGAGGACGTGCCGATCATCCAGAAGGACGTCATCCGCCAGGCCCGGCAGGCGAAGGTGCCGGTGATCGTGGCCACCCAGATGCTGGAGTCCATGGTCACCCACTCGCGCCCCACGCGCGCCGAGGTGAGCGACGTGGCGACCGCCATCTTCGACGGGGCCGACGCGATCATGCTCTCCGCGGAGACCGCCACCGGCCGCTTCCCGGTGGAGACGGTGCAGGTGATGGCCCGCATCGCCGAGCGGGCCGAGCGCGCGGCGCCGATCACCGACGCCTCGCGACCCCGGCCCGAGGCCTACGGCTTCCCGGAAGCGGTCGCCGAGGCGGCCTGCCAGGCGGCGCGGCTGCTCCACGCCAAGACGATCGTGGCCTTCACCCAGTCGGGTTTCAGCGCGCGGCTCATCTCCCAGGACCGGCCGGAGGTGCCGATCGTGGCGCTGACGCCGTACTCGGAGGTGCAGCGTCGGCTCGGTCTGTTCTGGGGCGTATCCTCGCGGCTGGTGCACAAGGTCGAGACCACCGACGAGATGATCGAGGAGGTCGAGGCGACGCTGCTGGGCGACGGCACCGTGCGCAACAACGACGTGATCGTGATCATCTCGGGCGCGCCCATGTGGGTGACCGGCACCACCAACCTGCTCAAGCTGCACCGGGTGGGCGATCGCCGCTGATCTGGCTGCACGTCCCGACCGGCCGACCACACCGAGACGACACGCGGCACACGGAGACGAGACATGACCTACGAGACCCTTCGCTACGAGCTGAAGGACGGCGTCGCGACCATCACCCTGAACCGCCCGGACGCCTACAACGCGCTGAACCTGGCCCTGGGCCGCGATCTCTTCCACGCCGCGCTCGAGGCGGACGAGGACCGCGCGGTGCGCTGCGTGGTCATCACCGGGGCGGGCCGCGCCTTCTGCGCGGGCGGCGACGTGAAGGACTTCGCGGACAATCCGGACCGCATCGGCGTGCTGATCAAGGAGCTGACCACCTATCTGCACGGGGCGATCTCCCGGTTGGCCCGCTCGATGAAGCCGGTGATCATGGCGGTCAACGGCATCGCGGCGGGGGGTGGGATGAGCCTGGCCCTGTCCGGCGACCTCGTGGTGGCCGCGGAGTCGGTGAAGTTCACGATGGCGTACTCGAAGATCGCCGCCTCGCCCGACGGCTCCTCCTCCTACTTCCTGCCGCGGATGATCGGGCTGCGTCGGGCGCTCGAGCTGCACTACACTAACCGTGTGCTGTCGGCCCGCGAGGCGATGGAGTGGGGCCTCGTCAACCGCGTGCATCCGGACGCCGAGTTCCCCGGCGCGATCGCCGCGCTCGCGCGCGAGCTGGCGCAGGGGCCGACGCTGGCCTTCGGCCGCGCCAAGCAGCTCTTCCACCAGTCCACCCAGGAGAGCCTGGAGACTCAGATGGAGCTGGAGGCACAGGCCATCGCCGCGAGCGGGCACAGCGAGGATTTCCGCAACGGGGTGGTCGGCTTCGCCCGCAAGCAGCCCGTGACGTTCAGCGGTCGTTGAGCGGCCGTGTCGCGACCGTCCGCGTGAACCGGCGGCCGTGAGCCGTCTCGATCCGGCCGAGCTGGGTCGTCGGCTGGACCAGATCCTGGGCGCGGCCGAGCGGATGATCCGTGAGGTCCCGGAGGACGCGATGGACGACTCCCTCCGCACGACGTCCTTCCGGCTCTTCCGGCTCGGTCTCGGATTCGCCGACGGGATGGATCTCGGCCGGGTCCCCGAGGCGTGGCGCGAGGAGGCCGCGCCGGCGGACCTGCGCGACGGCGCGGCGGTGGCCCGCTACGGCGCCCTCGTGCGCGGCCGGCTCGCGGGCTGGTTCGAGGGCGCGGCGCCCGGCGAGTTCGCGCGGGTGATCGCGGTTCACGACGGCCCCCAGTCGGGCCAGGGCCTGCTGGAGCGCGTCACCGGCGAGGCGGCCAGACGGCTCCGTCTCCTCCACGAGGCGCTCGTTGCCGGCGGGCGGGCTCCGCGCGAATCCCTGCCCAGTGCCGCGCTCGAGGGCCTGCCCGTGGCCGCGCCACTCTGGTTGCCACGTGACTGACCTGCCCTGTCCGCGTTGCGGCATCGCCAACCAGCCGAGCCATCGCTTCTGTCTCGGGTGCGGTCAGCCGCTCGGAGCCGGCGTCGGCGGACCCGGGGGGCGCTTCGCCTCACCGGACGCCTACACCCCGGCGCACCTGGCCGAAAAGATCCGCACCTCGCGCGGCGTGCTGGAGGGCGAGCGCAAGCAGGTGACGGTGCTCTTCGCGGACATGCAGGGCTCGCTCGAGCTGCTGGCCGATCGCGATCCGGAGGATGCGCGCCGGGTGCTGGATCCGGTGCTGGCCCTGCTGATGGAGGCGGTGCACCGATACGAGGGCACCGTGAACCAGGTGCTGGGCGACGGCATCATGGCCATCTTCGGCGCGCCGGTGGCCCACGAGAACCACGCGGTCCGGGCGGCCTACGCCGCGCTGCGGATGCAGGAGGGTGTCCGCCGCCTGGCGCGGGAGCTGTTCCGCGCGGAGGGCCTCGACCTGCAGATCCGCGTCGGCCTGAACTCGGGCGAGGTGGTCGTGCGCTCGATCGACAACGACCTCAACATGGACTACTCCGCGGTCGGGCAGACCACGCACCTCGCCTCGCAGATGGAGCGCCTCGCGCGCCCCGGCACCACGCTGCTCACCGGCGAGACTCGCCGGCTGGCCGAGGGGTATCTGGCGGTCACGCCGCTCGGTCCGGTGCCGGTGCGCGGGAGCGCGGAGGCCGTCTCCGTGTACGAGCTGACCGGAACGGGCCCGGCCCGCTACCGGCTGCAGGCCGCCGCGGTCCGCGGGCTCTCGCGTTTCGTCGGGCGCGACGCCGAGCTCGCGCAGCTCCGAGAGGCCCTGGCCCGGACCCGGGCGGGCGAGGGCCGGCTGGTGGCGCTGGTGGGCGAGGCCGGCGTGGGCAAGTCGCGGATCATCCGCGAGTTCGTCGAGGGGCCGTGGATCGCCGATGCGCTCGTGCTCGAGGGCCGGCCGGTCGCGCATCGCAAGACCACGTCGTGGCTGCCGATCGTGGACGCCCTCGGCCGCTACTTCCGGATCGAGGCGCGAGACGACGGGCGGGTGATGCGGGAGAAGATCACGGGCAAGATCCTCAGCCTCGACCGCGCGCTCGACTCCACGCTGCCGGCGCTGCTCGCCCTGGCGGATCAGGAGTCGGACGATCCAGCCTGGCGGAGCCTCGACCCCCCGCAGCGCCGCCGGCGCATCCAGGACGCGGTGCGGAGCCTGCTGCTGGTCGAGAGCCGCCGGCAGCCGGTGGTCCTCGTGGTCGAGGACCTGCAGCGGATCGACGAGGAGACGCAGGCGCTGCTCGACAGCCTGGTGGACCGGCTACGCGGGACCCGTCTCTTCGTCCTGGTGGCGTATCGGCCGGAGTACGAGCACCGGTGGATGAGCAAGCCCGACTACGCCCAGCTCCGCATCGACGCGTTCGTCCCCGAGACCGCCCGCGGCATGCTCGACGCCCTGCTGGGCCGCGACGCGGCGCTGGAGCCGCTCAAGGCCCTCCTGGTGGCGCGGACCGACGGGAACCCGCTCTTCCTCGAGGAGAGCGTGCGGGCCCTCGTCGAGACGCAGGTGCTGCTGGGCGAGCCCGGAGCGCGCCGGCTCGTCCGACCGCTCGAGGCCATCCAGGTGCCGGGCAGCGTGCACGCGGTGCTGGCCGCCCGCATCGATCGCCTCACGCCCGAAGCCAAGCGGGTGCTCCAGTCGGCCTCCGTGCTGGGAAAGGACGTCCCGCTCGCGGTGCTGGAAGCCATCGCCGATCTTCCCGAGGACGCGCTGCGGGTGGCGCTCGGCGGGCTCCAGTCCGCCGAGCTGCTGTACGAGGCCGCCTTCTTCCCGGAGATCGAATACACGTTCAAGCACGCGCTGACGCTCGAGGTCGCCTACGGCAGCCTGCTCCACGAGACGCGGCGCGCCCTGCACGCGCGCGTGGTCGCGGCCATCGAGCGACTCTATCCCGACCGCCTGGGCGAGCACGTGGAGCGGCTCGCCCACCACGCGCTCCGCGGTGGGCTGCGGGACCGCGCGGTCGGGTTCCTGCGCCAGGCCGGCGTCAAGGCGGCGGCCCGCTCGGCGCATCGCGAGGCGGTGGGCTTCTTCGAGCAGGCGCTCGAGATCCTCGACGCGGACGGGCCGGTGGGAGTGGCTCCCGAGACCGCCATCGATCTCGTCTTCGACCTGCGTGCCTCGCTGGCTCCGCTCGGCGAGTTCACGCGCACGCTCGAGCACCTGCGCCGCGCGGAGACGCGCGCCGAGGGGCTCGGCGACCATCGCCGGCTCGGCTGGATCTCCTCCTATCTCACCCAGTCGTACTACACCCTCGGCGAGCCGACCGCCGCGATCCGCTCCGCCGGGCGCGCCATCGAGGTCGGCCGGGCGCTGGGCGACGAGCCCCTGCAGATCGTGGCCTCGTTCGGGTTGGGTCAGGTCCACCACGTGCTGGGCGACCACCGCGCGGCCCAGGCGCATCTCCGCTGGGCGGTGACCGCGGCGGAGGGCGAGCGAAGCCGGGAGCGCTGGGGCATGGCCGGCCTGGTGTCGGTGGCCTCGCGCATCTGGCTGGCCGCTTCGCTGGCGGACGTCGGCGACTTCCCGGGCGCGGTCGCCTGCGCGCTGGAGGGCCTGGCGCTCGCGGAGGCCGCCGAACATCCGTGGAGCACCGCGGGGAGCTACATGACGCTCGGCTTCGTGCGCCTCGGCCAGGGACGGCTGGAGGAGGCGGGGCCCGTGCTCGACCGCGGCATCGCGTTCTCACGCGACATGGATCTCACCGCGTGGCTGCCGATGCTGCTGTGCGCTCAGGGCGCGGCGCACGTGCGGGGCGGCTACGTGGCCCAGGGCGTGGCGATGCTGGAGGAGGGCGTGAATCGCGCGGGGGCGCTGCGCATCCTGAGCCGTCACGCGCTCCGGCTGACCTGGCTCGCGGAGGGGTACCTCCGCGCCGGCCGGGTGGCGGAGGCGGCGGCCGCGGCACACCAGGCTCACGAGCTGGCCTCGCGGCATGGAGAGCAGGGCTACGCCGCGGGCTCGCTGCGGATGCTGGGCGAGATCCACGCGCGTGGGGACGCTGGCGACGCGGCGGCCGCGGCGGGCCACTACGGCGATGCGCTCGAGCGGGCGCGGGCGCTCGGCATGCGGCCGCTCGAGGCGCTCTGTCATCTCGGGCAGGGGATCCTGGCCCGGCGCGCGGGGAAGGCCGTGGAGGCCAAGGAGCGGCTGGCCGAGGCCGGCCGGCTGCTGCGGCAGATGGACATGCGGTATTGGCTCGTGCAGGTCGAGGCCGAGATGGCCGCGCTGTAGCCCCAGGTCGCTCACGCCAGGTCGCGCACCAGCCTGAAGCCGTAGTCCGAGTAACGGAGCGCGGGAGGCAGTGAGGAGCGATGCGCGACCGGGCTCCACGGGTCCTGGTGTCGCCACGCGCCGCCCCGTGACACGCGCCGCGTGCCAGTCTGCGGTCCGGGCGGATTCGACTCGGGGGAGCGCGCGTAGTAGGTCTCGTCCTCCCAGTCCAGACACCATTCGTGGCAGACACCGGACAGCGCGAGGAGGCCGAGCGGATTCGCCGGGGTGTCCCCCGGCCGAGGCGGTCGATCGAAGACCCGGCGCGCCGGGCAATCGTCGCCCCAGGGAAAACGCGCGTCCTCCAGGCCGCCGCGCGCCGCCTTCTCCCACTCGGCCTCGGTCGGCAGCCGGTAGGAGGCGCCCTGGCGCGAGAGCCACTGACCGAAGCGTGTCGCGTCGAGCCAGCTGACACCCACCACCGGCTGCTCGGGATCGCAGAAGCGAGCGTCGCGCCACCACGGCGGGGGCTCGGCCTGACCCGCGTCGAGGAACGCGGCGTACTCGCGATTGGTGACGGGCTCGCGGGCGATGGCGAAGCGATCGAGCCGGACCTTGTGCCGGGGCCGCTCGCCGGGGTGTCCGAGCTCCCAGCCCATCCGGAACCAGCCGGCGGGGACCTCCACCAAGTCCACGCGGTCGAGTATAATCGCGCCACCATGAACTTCGCGGAGCGGATGTCGCGGCTCGGCACGGAATCGGCGTTCGAGGTCCTGGCCCGCGCCAAGGCACTCGAGCGACAGGGCAGGGAGATCATCCACCTCGAGATCGGCGAGCCGGACTTCGACACGCCGAAACACATCCGCGAGGCGGCCAAGCGGGCGCTCGACAGCGGGGCCACCCACTACGGCCCGTCCGCGGGCCTGCCCGAACTGCGCGAAGCCATCGTCAAGGACGTGGAGGGCACCCGTAGCATCCCGGTGACCGCGGACGAGATCGTGGTGACGCCGGGCGCCAAGCCCATCATGTACTTCGTGATCACCGCGCTGGTGAATCCGGGCGACGAGGTGGTCCACCCGAACCCGGGCTTCCCCATCTACGAATCGGTGATCAACTTCGTCGGGGGCAAGCCGGTGCCGATCCCGCTGCGCGAGGAGAGCGGCTTCGGCTTCGACCTCGACGTGCTGGAGAAGAGCGTGTCGCGCAAGACCAAGCTGATCATCATCAACTCGCCCCAGAACCCGACCGGCGGCGTGCTGGAAGTCGATCAGCTCGGCCGCATCGCGGAGATCGCCAAGACCTACCGCATCCCGGTGCTGGCCGACGAGATCTACAAGGCGTTCCTCTACGAGGGCGAGTTCGCCTCGATCACGCGCTTCCCGGGCCTGAAGGATCTGGTCATCATCCTCGATGGGTTCTCCAAGGCCTACGCGATGACCGGCTGGCGGCTCGGTTACGGGGTGATGCCGGTGGCGCTCGCCGAGCACGTCACCCGGCTCATGGTGAATTCCAACTCGTGCACCGCCTCGTTCACCCAGCTCGCCGGCATCGCGGCGCTGCAGGGCGATCAGACCCCGGTGACCGAGATGGTGGCCGAGTTCAAGCGTCGCCGCGATGTGCTGGTGGCCGGACTCAACCGGCTGCCCGGTGTCTCCTGCCGCTCACCTCGAGGGGCCTTCTACGTGTTCCCGAACGTGAAGGCGCTCAAGCGGCCGTCGAGCGAGGTGGCGGAGGCCCTCCTGCAGGAAGCGGGGGTGGCGGTACTCGGGGGCTCGGCCTTCGGCGAGTACGGCGAGGGCTACCTCCGCCTCTCCTACGCCAGCTCCGAGGCCAATCTCCGGAAGGCGCTCGAGCGGATGGAGCCGGTGCTGGCCCGGCTGGCGGGGCGGTAGAGCGCTGCGACCGGTCGGGGCCTGAAGGGGCTTCCGTGCCCACCGTCGCCGAGCTGATCGTCGAGGGCCTCGTGCGGGCCGAGGTGCGCCGGGTGTTCGGCGTTCCGGGCGGCGGGTCGAACCTGGAAGTGCTCGAGGCCGCGCGGGCCCGCGGGCTGCCGTTCGTGCTCTGCCACCAGGAGTGGGCGGCCTGCATCATGGCCGCGGTCACCGGCGACCTGACGGGACGGCCGGGCGCGGTGGTCTCAACGCTCGGGCCCGGAGTCACCGCGAGCGCCACCGGCCTCGCGCACGCACGGCTCGATCGCTCGCCGCTCATCTACGTCAGCGACCGCCACCCCGCCGGGCTGCTCGAGTTCTCGACGCACCAGTATCTGGATCACGCGGCGCATCTCACGCCGATCGTGAAAGGTAGCCTCGCGGTGACCCCGGAGTCGGTCGGGCACTGGGTGGCCCACGCGGTGCAGCTCGCGCTGGTCGAGCCGCGGGGGCCCGTGCATCTCGATCTGCCAGCCGACGTCGCGGGCCGGCCGGCGGTACCGACCGCGACGTCGGTGATCCCGCCGACGCCGCCCACGCCCGAGAACGCGCTCGTGGAACGGGCCGCCGAGATGATCCGCGCCGCCAAGCGCCCCCTCGTGATCGCCGGGCTCGGCTGCCGCGCCCCCGACGCGAAGTGGCTGCGCGCCTTCGCGGAGGCGCTGCCCGCGCCGGTGTTGACGACCTACAAGGCCAAGGGGGCGATCCCGGATCCGCACCCGCTCGCGCTCGGCATCTTCACGGGCGGCGCGCTCGAGGAGCCGCTGGTCCGACGCGCGGACCTCATCGTCACGTTCGGACTCGACACGGTGGAGCTGATCCCGCGGCGGTGGTCCTACACCGCGCCGGTGCTGAGCCTGACTCGCTGCCCGTCGGGCGATCCGTACCTGCGGGCCCCGGGCGGGGGGGCGTACTTCACGCCCGCGCTCGAGCTGGTGGGCGAGCCCGGGGCCATCCTGGAGGATCTCGCACCCCGGCTCGTCCATCGCGGCTTTCAGGCCGACTGGGACGTGGCCGAGGTGGACCGGATCCGCCGCGAGCGGCTGGCCGCCCTCGAGGTGCCGGTGCCCGGGCTGGCGCCGCACCGCGTGGTGCAGATGACCCGCGAGCTCACCGCGGCCGGCAGCATCGCCACCGTGGACGCGGGCGCGCACATGTTCCAGACGACCGCGTACTGGCAGACACTGGAGCCCGGGGAGCTGCTCATCTCCAACGGCCTCGCCACCATGGGCTTCGCGCTGCCCGCCGCGATCGCCGCGCAGCTCGTTCACCCGGATCGGCGCGTGGTGTGCTTCACCGGCGACGGCGGGCTCATGATGGTGGCCGCCGAGCTCGAGACGGTGGCGCGGCTGCGGCTGCCGGTCCTGATCGTGGTCTTCAACGACGAGGCGCTGTCGCTGATCGAGGTCAAGCAGGAGCAGAAGGGCTTCGCGGGCGTGTCCATGCGTTACGCCGGGCCCGACCTCCCGGCGCTGGCCCGCGCGTTCGGACTGCGCGCGTATCGGGCCACCGACGAGGCCACGCTCGAGCGCGCGCTGATCGCCGCGCAGACCGCGCCCGGCCCCGCGTTGATCGATGCCCGCATCGATCCGTCGGGCTACCGCGCGCTGCTGGAAATCGTCCGGGGCGCTCCGAAGTAAGCCGGTATACTCGACGCATGGCATTTCTCTCCGCGAAGGATGAAGAGGCGGTCAAGAAGGAGTTCGAGCGGATCGGCGGGCCGGTGAAGCTCACCGTGTTCGCCTCGGAGCTGGGGGGCGAGCACAATACCCAGACCGTGGCCCTGATCCGGGAGGTCGCCGCGCTGTCGGACAAGCTGTCGGTGGCGGTGCTGAATCCGCACATCGAGCGCGACCAGGCCGCCGCCTACGGCGTGAGCGAGTCCCCCGCGGTGGTGGTGGAGGGAGCGGAGGACTACGGCATCCGCTTCCTCGGCATCCCGGCCGGCTACGAGTTCTCCAACCTGATCGACTCGATCATCGCGGTCTCCACCGGCGAGGCCGGCCTCACGGACGAGACCAAGGCCACGCTCGCCGGGCTCACCGCAGACGTCACGATCAAGGTCTTCACCACGCCCACCTGACCGCACTGCCCCCGGGCCGTGCGCCTGGCGCAGCACATGGCGATCGCCTCCCCGAGGGTTCGCGCGGAGTGCATCGAGGCCACCGAGTTCCCCGAGCTGTCGCAGCGCTACCAGGTGATGGCGGTGCCCAAGATCGTGATCAACGATCGGGTCGGCTTCGAGGGTGCCCTGCCCGAGCGCGATTTCCTGGGCGCGGTGCTGCGGGCGGTGGGGCCGGCCGGCGAGGCGGAGGCCTGAGCACGGTGCAATCGGCGCTCGTCGTCCTCGGCATCCTGATCGCCTGGTTCGCGCTGAATCGGTGGGTGCTACCGCGATTTGGCATCCAGATCTGAAGCTCGCCGGCGGGGTGCTCCCGTGAGGAGCAGGCGGATGACCACGTAAGGCCGCTTCAACATTAGGAATCCGGCGAAGGCCGTTGCGGGCCCGTGCTACCGTATAGAACAAGTCAACCTTAAGGGCGAGGGTTCAATTTCGGTGATTGCCGGCCTTTGCAATCACCGAAAACGCACGGACAGCCTGACGGGGCAGGCCTAGCTGAGAGAAACGAGTCTTACGTGAGGTCACATCAAAACCCGCTCCATTCCTCCTGCCTCTCGATCTCGCGCCCGCGCAGGTTGTACACGACGGCGCGATGTCCTGCTGTTAGCTGGTCACCGTGCTTGGCTATGACTTCAATGCCTAAAGCGACGGTGTCGAAGAGCGAACGGTCGATTTGCTTGGCAGAGTAAATTGAAACAACGCGCCGCTTCTGTTATCGGCCGGCGCCGAAAGCTGACCGTTGTGACGTGAAATAATCATCCGGCAAATGGCCAGTCCCAGTCCCATTCCCTGTGGCTTCGTCGTGACGAACGCGTCGAAGATGCTGTCGACTTTTTCCGGGTCAATCCCCGGTCCTGAGTCCTCCACCGACACGACAATCGCGTCGCGGCGGCCATCGCGCTCAGTTCTAACCCGCAGCACCCGAGCGCGATCGGTTGTCGAGTCCATCGCCTCGATCGCGTTACGGACCAGGTTGAGCATCACTTCCTGCAACTGGCCGCTATGGCCCGGGACGAGGGGCAATTCGGGCGCCAGCTCGGTACGAGCTTCGACGCCGTGATCGTCCAACTCTCCGTGAAGGACGTCCAGTGCGCCAAGAGCAATCTCGTTCAAGTCGACCGGCTGCGCTTCGAGATCAACGCTTTTGAACAAGGAGCGGAAGCTCTCTAACACCTGGCTGGCTCGACCTTCAGCTTCACGCTCCCGATGAGGCCAAAGGTACCCTCCGCATGAGGAAAAGGATCGCTGCGGCCGTCTTGTTGGGTCTGCTCGGCACAAGCCTCTTTGTCGCTCCGCCGGCCGCTGCTGAACCCGCCGGT
>DATMMH010000109.1:0-8014 GCA_035569855.1 Candidatus Dormiibacterota bacterium | reverse complement strand
CTCCACGAGGGAGGGTCGAGGTCGCTCCACGAGGGAGGGTCGAGGTCGCTCCACGAGGGAGGAAACGTCCGTGAAACTGCCGCGCGATCGCTTCGACTACTCGCCGTTGCCCGCCCGCAAGCCCTGGAAGCTCCCCAAGGGCGCCCGCATCGCCGTGTGGACCATCGTCAACGTCGAGGAGTGGGACATCGAGAAGGCGATCGTGCGCCAGTACCTGACCGCGCCCCAGGGCGCGGTCACCGTGCCCGACGTCCCGAACTGGGCCTGGCACGACTACGGCATGCGCGTGGGGTTCTGGCGGCTGCTGGAGGCGCTCACCAAGAGAAAGATCCGCGCCACCACCGCCATCAACGCCCACGTGGTCGAGTCCTACGAGCCGGTGGCCCGCGCCATGCTGGACGCCGGCTGGGAGTTCATGGCCCACGGCGTCGTCCAGGGGGCGATGCATCTGCTCCCCGACCAGCGCAAGGCCATCCGCCAGTGCGTCGAGCTGCTGGAGAAGTTCACCGGCAAGAAGCCGAAGGGCTGGCTCGGGCCCGGCCTCTCCGAGACGTTCGAGACCCTCGACCACCTGGCCGCCGAGGGCATCGAGTACGTCTCCGACTGGGTCAACGACGATCAGCCCTACGAGATCCGCACCCAGGCGGGGCCGCTCGTCTCCGTGCCCTACTCGATCGAGTGCAACGACATCCCGATGATGGTGATCCAGCACCACACGTCGGCCGAGTGGCTGCAGCGGGCGAAGGATCAGTTCGATCGGCTCTATGCCGAAGGGGCCAGGAACCCGCGCGTGATGGCCCTGGCCGTCCACCCGTACATCTCCGGCGTCCCGCACCGCATCAGGTATTTCGAGGCGGTGTACGACTACATGCGCAAGCAGCGGGGCGTCTGGTTCACCACCGGCGAGGAGATCTACGAGTGGCACAAGCAGACGCGCGCCTGATCCGCCGCGGCGGCGCCGCGCTCGTCCTCTGGCTCGGCCTGCTCGGCCTGCCGGCGGTGGCGGCGGCGCAGGGCCCGCGGCTCACCGTGCCGCCCGGCTTCGCCATCGACGTGTTCTCCGCCGCGGTGGGCAGCCCGCGCTTCATGGCGCTCGATCCGGCCGGCACGCTGCTGGTCTCCGAGCCCGCGCGTGGGCGCGTGCTGGCCCTGCCCGAAAAGGACGGCGACGGCAAGGCCGACTCGATGCAGATCGTGGTGGACGGGCTCAACCAGCCGCACGGGCTCGCCTTCCGCAACGGCCAGCTCTACGTGGCGGAGATGGGGCGGGTGGTGCGCTTCCACTACGACGCGGCCACCATGAAGGCCTCGCAGGGCAAGGTGCTGGTGCCCAACCTGCCCGCGCCCGACGGTCACTGGACGCGCACCGTGGTGTTCGGGCCGGACGGGCGCATGTACGTCTCGGTGGGCTCCTCCTGCAACGTCTGCCGCGAGAACGACCGGCGCCGCGCCGCGGTGCTGCGCTACTCCGCCGACGGCGGCGGCGAGCAGATCTTCGCCTCGGGCCTGCGCAACGCGGTGGGGCTCGCGTTCCACCCGACCACCGGCGTGCTGTGGGCCACCGTGAACGAGCGGGACTGGCGCGGCGACGACATGCCGCCCGACTACGTGACCGAGATCCGCGAAGGCACCTTCCACGGCTGGCCCGATTGCATGGTGGTGGGTGGCAAGGTGGTGGTGGACACGCGCTTCGCGCCCGGACGCTGCGCGGGGGTCACGCCGCCGGTGGTGGAGATCCAGGCCCACTCGGCGCCGATCGGCCTCACCTTCTACACCGGCACCCAGTTCCCGGAGGAATACCGCGGCAGCCTCTTCGCGGCCTTCCGCGGCTCCTGGAACCGCTCGGTGCCCACCGGCTACAAGATCGTGCGCATCCCCTTCCGCGACGGGCGCCCCGCGGGTCCGCCGGAGGACTTCGCCACCGGGTGGCTCGACGGCACCCAGGCGTGGGGGCGGCCGGTGGACCTCATCGTGGCGCGCGACGGCGCGCTCTATCTGTCCACGCAGGACGCCGGCCGCATCTACCGGATCAGCCATCGGTCCTGACGGTCCAGCTCTCCACCCATGACCCAGGTCGAAGTGGCGATCTCGCTCAGCGCGTTCGGCTTCGAGCCGCGCGCGGCCACCGCGGTCGTGATCGAGCAGACCACCGGCGAGCGGGTGTGGCGCGCCATCGCCGGGCTCGGCATGTTCTGGGCGCTCGCGCTGGCCGGGCTCTTCATCCCGGTGGCGCACTTCATCCTGGTGCCGGTCTTTCTCACCACCGGTATCATCATGGCGGTGAAGCGCTCGAAGGAGGAGAAGAGGCTCCAGCTGGTGCGCGGGGCCTGCCCGCGCTGCGGCGCCCAGCAAGACTTCAAGGTGGGCGGGCGCTTCGTCTCCGGCCGCAGCCTGGATTGCCCGGCCTGTCACGGCACGCTCACGGTGGTGGCTCCGGAGCGCCCCGCGTGAGCCGCCGCTGGGTGATGTTGCTCGTGGTGTTCTTCGCGCGCACGTCGCTCGGCTTTCAGTTCCAGTCGATCGCCGCGCTCACGCCGTTCCTGCTATCCGCCTTCGACCTGAGCTATGCGCAGGTCGGCCTGCTCATGGGGCTCTACATGTTGCCCGGCGTGATCATGGCGGTGCCCGGCGGCCTGCTCGGCCAGCGCTTCGGCAGCCTGCGCGTCGTCGTGGCGGGCCTCCTCTTGATGCTGGTGGGCGGCACCGTCGTCGCCTATGGCGGAAGCTTCGCGGTCGCGATGACCGGCCGCGTGCTGGCCGGCGTCGGGGCCGTGCTCGTCAACATCATGCTCACGCGCATCGTGGCCGAGTGGTTCCGCGGGAGGGAGATCCAGACCGCGATGAGCGTGATGCTCGCGTCGTGGCCGTTCGGCATGGCGCTCGCGCTGATCATCCTGGGCCCGCTCGCGGCGGCCACCTCCTGGCGGCTCGCCGAGTACCTGACGGTGGCCGCGGCCGGCCTCGCCCTGGCCGCGGTGGTCCTGTTCTATCAGGACCCCCCGTCGGAGGACGGGCCCGCCGAGCCCGCCGCCCTGCGCCTCGGGATGCCCGGCCGGGTGTGGGCCCTGGCCATCAGCGCGGGCGTCGCGTGGGCCCTGCTCAACGCGAGTCTCATCGTGGTGGCGAGCTTCGCCCCCAGCTTTCTCATGTCGCGCGACTTCTCCGTCGGCGAGGCGGGCTTCCTCACCGGCATCGCGCTCTGGATCAGCATCCTCTCCATCCCGATCGGCGGGTTCGTGGCCGACCGCCTGAACCGGCCGCGGCTGCAGGTCGTGATCGGCTGCCTCGGCGCCGCGGTCGGCATCGCCTGTATCGATCGCGCGCCGCTACCCGCGCTGTGGATGGTGGCGAGCGGCATCGTGCTCGGCCTGTCGCCCGGCATCATCATGTCGCTCCTGCCGAAGTCGGTACGCTCCGAGCACCTGGCCACCGCGTTCGGCGTGTACTACGCCCTGTTCTATCTCGGCATGGCGTTCTCCCAGACCGCGGCCGGTTACGTGCGGGACGTGACCGGCGACCCGGGTATGCCCTTACTGTTTGCCGCGGTCCTGCTGGCGTTGACCGTCGTGGCGCTCGTGGCGTTCTGGCGGATCGAGGGCTCAGCCGAGCCGGTGTAGACTGACCGCCATGCGCGAGCCCGGCGACGTCCTCCTGGTGGCCTGCTACGAGCTGGGCCATCAGCCCCTGGCGCTGGCCTGGCCGGCCGCGTTCCTGGAGCGCGCCGGCTACCGCCCGGCGCTGCTCGACATCTCGGTCGAGCCGGTGGACGCGCAGAAGCTCGCCCGCGCGAAGGTGATCGCGATCTCGGTGCCGATGCACACCGCGCTGCGCCTGGGCCTCGAGGTCGCGGCCCGCGCCCGCGCGGTCAACCCGAGCGCCCACGTGTGCTTCTTCGGGCTGTACGCCACGCTCAACGCCGACTTCCTCTTCTCGCACGGCGGCGACAGCGTGATCGGCGGCGAGGCGGAAGCGCCGCTGCTCGCGCTGATCGAGGCGCTCGAGCGGGGCGACGAGGCCCCCCCGCCCGCGGTGGCGCGGCCGGGCCGACCCGCGCAGCCGAATCTGAAGCGGCTCGACTTCCCGGTGCCGAGCCGCGCCGCGCTGCCCTCCATCAAGAAGTACGCGCATCTGGAGCGCGACGGCCGCATGGAGCTGGTGGCCTACGCGGAGGCGAGCCGCGGCTGCCTGCACCGCTGCCGGCACTGCCCGATCCCGCCGGTCTACGGCGGGCGCTTCTTCGCGGTGCCGCGCGAGATCGTCCTGGCCGACGTTCGCCAGCAGGTCGAGGCCGGCGCGCGCCACGTCACGTTCGGCGACCCGGATTTCCTCAACGGACCCACGCACGCGCTCGCGGTGGCGCGCGCGCTCCACGCGGAGTGGCCGGACCTCACCTTCGACTTCACCGCCAAGATCGAGCACCTGCTGCGCCACCGCGCACACCTGCCGGAGCTGGCACGGTCGGGCTGCGTGTTCATCGTCTCCGCGGCGGAGTCGCTGAGCGACATCGTGCTCGCGCACCTCGAGAAGGGCCACACGCGCGCCGACATCGCCGCCGCGCTCGAGGCCGCGCGGGAGGCCGGCATCGCGCTGCGCCCGACGTGGGTGGCCTTCACGCCGTGGACCACGCTCGCCGACCATCGCGCGTGGCTCGACTTCGTCGCCGCCCAGGCGCTGATCGACGCGGTGGATCCGGTGCAGTACGGGCTGCGCCTGCTGGTGCCGCCGGGCTCCCTGCTGCTCGACACCGCGGCCCTCGCGCCGCATCTGGGTCCGCTCGAGGAGGCGACGCTCTCCTACCGGTGGACGCATCCCGATCCGCGCATGGACGCACTCCAGGCCGAGACCGCGGACGTGGTGGCCCAGGCGGTGGAGCGCGGCGAGGACGCGCCCGTCATCTTCGACCGCGTGCGGGCCCTGGCCGCGCGGGCGGCGGGGGTGGAGGCGCCGGCGCCGGTGGCGAGCGCCATGGGCACGGCCCGGAAGCGCGCGCCGCGTCTCACCGAAGCGTGGTTCTGCTGAGCGGAGCCTACCCGGGGCCAGTTGGCCCTGACGTCGCAGAATCTCCTGTAGCGCCGGCGAGGAGAGGCCCATGACACCGCCACTCATCCTGTCGTCCGATTCTCACGTCTTCGAGCCGCCGGACCTGTGGACGACCCGCATCGACCGAGCGTTCCGCGATCGCGCGCCCCGGATGCAGCGGATCGACGGCGCCGATCAGCTGGTGGTCGAGGAGCACCAGATCGTGTCCGGGATCGGGCTCATCTCCAACGCCGGGGCTCGCTTCCAGGCGCCCGAGACCATCTCCTCCCTCGGCCGCTTCGAGGACGTGCATCCGGGCGGGTACGACCCGCACCAGCACCTGGCGGACATGCAGCTCGACGGGGTGGCGGGCGAGGTGCTGTACCCATCGCAGGGCCTCTTCTACTTCAAGGTGGCCGATCCATCGCTCATGTCGGCGATCTTCCGCGCCTACAACGACTGGCTCGCCGACTTCTGTCGCGTGGACCCGGCGCGGCTGAAGGGCATCGCGATGATCAACCTGGACGACGTCCAGGACGCGATCAAGGAGCTGGAGCGCGCCGCCAAGAGCGGCTTTGCCGGCGCGATGATCACGGAGTACCCACTGGAGCACCGACGGTACGATCAACCGGAGTACGAGCCCTTCTGGGCCGCGGCCCAGGCGCTCGACATGCCGCTCAGCCTGCACACCGCGACTCGACGGCAGGGGAAGATCCGCGGCGCGGGAGAGCGGACGATTCGCGACGCGACCAGCCGTTCGACGAAGGCCTTCTACCCCGCCATCTCGATGTGCGACATGATCTTCTCCGGGGTCTTCGAGCGCTATCCCCGCCTCGAGGTGGCCATCGTGGAATTCGAGCTCGCGTGGGCCCCGCACGTGCTCTCCAGCATGGACTACACGTATCGCGAGCGTCACGAGGAGGCGTTGTACCGGTTCCGGGACGCCATGCGTCCGAGCGATTTCTTCCACCGCAATGTCTCCTTGAGCTTTCAGGAGGACGCGATCGGGATTCGGCTGCGGGACGCGATCGGAGTCGACAACATGATGTGGGGCTCGGACTATCCCCACAGCGAATCCACGTTCCCGCAGTCCCGGAAGATCCTGGCCGAGATCCTGGCGGGAGTGCCGGAGGATGAGCAGGCGAAGATCGCGGGCGGCAATACCGCGCGCTTGTACGGCTTCGACGTCGCCCGGCTCGGCCCGCCTACTTGCTCTTGAAGGCCGGCATGACCTGCGCCGCGAAGCGCTCGAGCTGCTCGAGAATCACGGCCTGCGGCGTGCCGACGGGCTGACCGACGTTGACGACCTCGAGGCCCGGGTACTTGTGCTGGATCTCCATGAGCTGCTCGGCGATGAGCTCCGGCGGACCGATCAACCAGCTACCCGCCTTGACCGCGTTGCGGAGGGTCGGCAGGTTGGCCTGACGCGCCCGCTTCGGGTCGGCGACCGCCTCGATCTGCTCGGGGGTGAGCCCGGGCACGAAGCCGAGCGGCGCGAACATCTTGATGTTCTCCTCGAAGAACGGGGTGGCCTCCTTGATCCCCTGCTCGACGCTGTCCGCGATGTGGAACGAGAACCCGATGCAGAGGCCCTCGCCCGGTTCGCCCTCCCGTCCGGCACGGGCGCGGGCCTCGCGAAAGGCGTGGACCACCTTCTCGTTGGCCCCACCGGGCGCCGCGCCGCCGCCGATGATGCCCCGGATGTCGTGCTTCGCCATGAAGTCGAGCGCCCGCGGGCTCGCGCTGACCACCGGCTGCCAGCACTCGACCGGCAGCGTCTTCGGCCGCGGCACCAGGGTGATCTCCTCGAGCTCGTAGCCCCGGTAGGGGACCTGCGGCGGGATCGTGTAGTGCTTGCCCCGGTGCGAGAACGCGCGCTGGTTGAACGATTTGAAGATGAGGTCGACCTGCTCCTCGAACAGCTCGCGGTTGGCGGCCTGATCGAGCAGCGGCGCCCCGAACGCCTCGACCTCGCGGGTGTGGTAGCCGCGCCCGACGCCGAACACGACCCGGCCGTTGGTCAGCCAGTCGACGGTCGCGAAGTCCTCGGCCATCCGGATCGGGTGCCACATCGGCGCGATGTTGAAGCCGCAGCCGATCCGGATGTTCCGGGTGAGGTGGCAGAGATGGAGAGCCAGCATCAGCACGTTCGGAATGCACTCGTACCCTTCGCGCTGGAAGTGGTGCTCGGCCAGCCAGAAGACGTCGTAGCCGGTCCGGTCCATCAGCTTCGCGATGGCCTCGCTCTTCGGAAATACCGTGGCCAGGTATTCGTCGGAGAGCCAGCGGTCGTTCGCGGGCGTGCCGTCGAAGCCCTCGTCGTCCAGATCCACGTGCCCCGCGAACAGGCTCCCGAACCTCGTGATCATGCGCGAGCTCCCGCGGGCGCCGGGGCCGGGATCAGGCCATAGAACCGCCCCGCGTTCTCGCAGACCATCTTGCGGGTGACGTCGCCGGGCAGATGCGCGAACTGCTCGTTGATGTACTTCTCCGACTCCGGCCACACCCCGTCGGGGTGCGGGTAGTCGGAGCCCCACATCAGGGTCTCGACGCCCATCTCGTCGATGAGCTTCGTGCCCACCCGGTCGTACTGGAACGTCGCCTTGCACTGCCTCCGCCAGTATTCGCTGGGCTTCATCTTGAGCGGGAGATCCTTGTACTGGTCCTCGTACTCGAAATCCATGCGGTCGAGCACGTAGGGGATCCAGCCGATGCCACTCTCGCCGAAGGCGATGCGGATGTTCGGATAGCGCTCGAAGACCGCCCGTCCCATCAGGGCGGTCAGGATGTTCGCCAGCGTCATCTGGAACAGGCAGAGGCTGC
This sequence comes from Candidatus Dormiibacterota bacterium, assembly GCA_035569855.1. GTDB lineage: Bacteria > Methylomirabilota > Methylomirabilia > Rokubacteriales > CSP1-6 > CAMLFJ01. The sequence goes on along the minus strand of DATMMH010000109.1, from coordinate 172 downwards.
TGTAGGCCAGCGCCCGCTGGGTGAGCCCCGTGTATTGCTCGCGGAGCTTCGGCGACACCGACGGAAAGGTGTGGAAGTGAAGCGGCAGACCCACCTCGTCGATCGCCTGCCACAGGGGCTCCCAGGTGGGATGCCACATCGGGTCCATGTCCCACGAGCAGGACAATTCGAT
>DATMMH010000108.1:0-15858 GCA_035569855.1 Candidatus Dormiibacterota bacterium | reverse complement strand
GGGCGACGGAAGGTCGCGTGCATCCGCGAGACCGGCGCCGGGACCGTGGTGGCGGGCAATCCCGGGTGCCTGATGCAGATCCGCCAGCACTGTCGCGCCGCGGGCCTCTCGGTCGAAGTGGCGCATCCGGTGACGCTCTTGGCCCGGGCCCTGGAGACACGATGAAGATCCGAGTACGGGACCACGTGAAAGTGGGCGGCGACAAGATGGCGAAGGTCGGCCTGTCGAGTACCGCGCGCACCCAGCTCGATCTCTACTGCGTGGCGCCCGGCCAGTCGCAGAGCGTGCACCGGCACGAAGGCGAGGACAAGATCTACTACGTGCTGGAAGGAGCCGGGCGCTTCTCGGTGGGCGGCGTGGAGGAGCGGCTCGAGCCGGGGGAGGCGGTGGTGGCGCCGGCCGGGATCGATCACGGCCTGGTCAACGATGGAGGCGAGCTGCTCCTGGTGCTGGTGGTGGTGGCTCCACCGCCCGCGCACATGGCCCGCCCCGCCACCGGTCACGCGGGCTAGCTCGGATGGCCGCCGTGCGCGCCGCGCTGATGATCACCTGCCTCGGCGATGTGTTCTTCCCCGAGGTCGGGGTGGCGATGGTCCACCTGCTTCGGCGGCTGGGCGTCGAGGTCGAGTTCCCGGCGGGCCAGACCTGCTGCGGCATGCCGCTCTTCAACTCGGGCTATCACCACGACGCGGCCCAGGTGGCGGCGCGGACCGTGAAGCTCTTCGAGGGATTTTCCCACGTGGTGGTGCCGTCGGGCTCCTGCGCCTGGATGGTCAAGACCGAGTACCCGGGCCTGCTCCGGGGCGATCCGGCGCTCCGGGCCGCCGCCGAATCGCTCGCCCGCCGCACCCGCGAGCTCTCGCAGTTCATCGTCGAGGTGCTCGGCGTCACCGCGATCGACTCGCCGTTCGTCGGCACCGTGACCTATCACGACTCCTGTCACCTGCTGCGCGGCCTCGGGGAGTCGCGCTCTCCACGCACTCTGCTGCGCTCGGTGCGGGGCGTCGAGCTGGTGGAGCTGTCGGGCGCCGATCAGTGCTGCGGTTTCGGGGGCTCGTTCTCGGTGCGGCTGCCCGAGGTCTCCACCGCGATTCTCGACCGAAAGCTCGGCCACGTGGAGGCCACCGGCGCGCGCTGCCTCGTGGCCTGTGACGCGGGCTGCCTGATGCAGATGGGCGGCGGGCTGACCCGGCGGGGGTCGCGGGTGAAGGCGGTCCACTTGGCCCAGGTGCTGGCGGGCGAGGTCGACCCGTGAGCGACACCGCGCTGCGCACCCCGTTCCCCGAGCGCGCCGGAGCCGCCCTGAAGGACGCCTTCCTCCAGGAAGCGCTCACGATCGCCACCACCAAGTTCATCGATCTCCGGAAGGAGTCTTTCGCGGGCTTCCCGCAGGGCGAGGCGTTGCGGGACCGGGCGCGCGCCATCAAGGAGGCCACGCTGCAGCACCTCGACGCGCACCTCGAGCGGCTCGCCGACAACGTCGAGCGGCTCGGCGGCACCGTCCACTGGGCGGCCAGCGCCGACGAGGCGCGGGAGATCGTCCTTCGCCTGTGCCGGGACCGTGGCGTGCGGATGGCGGTGAAGTCCAAGTCGATGGCCACGGAGGAGATCGATCTCAACGAGGCGCTCGAGCACGCGGGGGTGACACCGGTCGAGACCGATCTCGGCGAGTACATCATCCAGCTCGCCCACGAGAAGCCCTCCCACATCATCGCGCCCGCGATCCACAAGACCAAGGGTCAGGTGGCCGAGCTGTTCTCGCGCGAGCTCCGTGGGGAGTTTCCTCCCGATCCGGAAGTCCTGACCGCGGTCGCCCGCAAGGCCCTGCGCGAGAAGTTCCTGCAGGCCGACATGGGGATCACCGGGGCCAACTTCGCGGTCGCGGACACCGGCACCCTCGTGCTCGTCACCAACGAGGGGAACGGGCGGATGGTGACCTCGCTGCCCCGCATCCACGTGGCTCTGATGGGCATCGAGAAAGTCATCCCGTCGATGAGCGACCTGGTGGTGTTCCTCGCGATCCTGGCGCGGAGCGCGACTGGACAGAAGCTCTCTTCGTATACCACCCTGGTGCGCGGGCCGCGGCGGGCGGGGGAGCTGGAGGGCCCGGAGGAGTTCCACCTCGTCCTGCTCGACAACGGGCGCTCCCGCCAGATCGCCTCCACCCTGCGCGAGGCCCTCTACTGCCTGCGCTGCGGCGCCTGCCTCAACGTCTGCCCGGTGTACCGGCAGATCGGCGGGCACGCCTACGGGCACACCTATCCGGGGCCGATCGGCATCCTCCTCACCGCGATGCTCAAGGGCAACCAGTCGGTGCGCGAGCTGGCTCACGCCTCGTCGCTGTGCGGGGCGTGCAGGGACGTCTGCCCGGTTCGCATCGACATCCCGCGCATGCTGATCGAGCTGCGCGAGCATCTCGACCGGGAGAAGATCGCCCCGTGGGCCGAGCGCGTGGTCTTCCGGGCCCTGCGGCGGCTGCTCATGTCGCCGGGAGCGTTCCGGCTCTCCGCGACCGTGGGCCGCCGGCTGCAGGCGCCGTTCCTTCGCGACGGGCGCCTGCGTGGGCTACCGTTTCTCTTCGCGAAGTGGACCCGCACCCGGGACCTGCCCCCGGTGGCCTCGCGGACGTTCCGCGAACGGTGGAAGGAGCTGCGGTAGCATGACCGCGCGCGCCGAGTTCCTCGATCGCATCCGCCGAGAGGTCGCCAAGACCCCGGGGCTCTTCGGGGCCTCGACCGCGCCGCGGCCGGCCCAGCCCGCCGCCGCCGCGGAGACGGTGCGGCGGGAGCTGGCCGAGCGGTGGCCGCAGGCGCTCGACCGGTTCCAGCTCGAGTTCGAGCTCGTCGCCGGGGTGTTCCATCGCGTGCCGGATCTCGAGGCGGTGCCCGGCGTCATCGCGCGGATCGCCCGGGAGCGCGGCGCGGAGAAGCTGGTCACCTGGGATCCGGCCGCTCTGGGCTTCGACGCCGGTTCCGCCCTCGCGCGGGACGGCCTGACCGTGGTCGCGGCCCGCGCCGGCCAGGAGGACGAGGCGAGCCGCCGGCGCCATCGGGCCGACGCCGCGGATGCCCAGATCGGCGTCACCGGGGCGGACCTGGTGCTCGCGGAGACCGGCACCCTGATCCTGCTCTCGGGCTCGGGTCGGCCGCGCTCGACCTCGCTGCTCCCGGACGTGCACGTGGCGGTGTTCGGGCGGGAGCGATTGGTCGAGACGCTCGAGCAGGTCGGGGTGATGCTGGAGGCGCTCCACGTCGATCCCGAGCGGAGCATGTCCGGCGCGATGATCAACTTCATCACCGGGCCCTCGCGCACCGCCGACATCGAGCTGACCCTCACGCGCGGCGTGCACGGGCCCAAGGAAGTGCACGCGATCTTCGTGGAGACGCCATGAGCGAGCGGCTCTTCACGCCCGACGAGGTCAACCGGCTGATCCCGCAGCTGACCGAGCTGATGGACACGGCCATGGAGCGCCACCGCCAGGCCCTCGCGCTGCAGGAGCGGCTGCGAGACGATCGCGCGCGGGTGGCCGCGCCGGGCGGCGGGCAGGGCGACCGCTGGGACTGGAAAGCGCGGGCCGAGCGCCTCGACGGCCTGGGCATCGAGATCCGGCAGGTGCTGCAGCAGATCGCGGCGCTGGGCGGCGTGACCAAGGACCTCGAGACTGGACTCGTGGACTTCCCTGGCCACGCGCGGGAGCGGGGCGATCAGGTCGTGAACCTGTGCTGGAAGTACGGAGAGGACGCGGTGCGCTTCTGGCACGGCATGGACGAGGGCTACGCCCAGCGGAAGCCGCTCCCGTGAGCTATCGCGCCGTCCTCTTCGATCTGTTCGACACGCTCGTGCTCTTCCACCGCGAGCGGCTGCCCGAGGTCTCGGTCAACGGCCGCGTGATGCGGTCCACCGCCGGGCATCTGCACGCCGCGTTCCGGCCCTTCGCCCCGGGGGTGGAGCTGCCCGTCTTCGTGGACGCCCTCTTCTGGAGCTGGAAAGAGGCCGAGCGCATTCGCGGCGAGTCCCACCGCGAGGTGGCGGCGCCCGAGCGGTTCGGCATGCTCTTCGAGCGGCTCGGTCTGGACTCGTCCCGGGTGCCCGCCGAGGCCCGCGATCTGCTGCTCGCGACGCACATGCGCGAGCTGTCGCGCGTCGTGGAGTGCCCGAGTCACCACGCCCCGCTCCTGGCCGAGCTGCGCCAGCGCTATCGGCTGGCGGTGGTGTCGAACTTCGACTACGCGCCGACCTGCCGGGCCATCCTCGATCGGGAGGGCATCGCCCCGCTGTTCGAGACCGTGGTCATCTCGGATGAGGTCGGCTGGCGCAAGCCCAAGCCGGTCATCTTCGAGACCGCGCTCGACCGGATGGGGCTCCGCCCGTCCGAGGCCCTGTTCGTGGGCGACCGGGCCGACATCGACGTGATCGGCGCCCGCGGGGTGGGCATGCCGACGGTGTGGATCAACCGGGAGGCTTCCGGCCTCCCCGAGGACATCCAGCCGCCCGACTTCGAGATCCGAGATCTCGACGAGCTCCGGGCGATTCTCCGCATCCCGTAAGCCTGCACCCGCATCGAAACGAGAGCGGGGGAGAGAGAGCGAGGAGGACAACGTGGCCACGACACGCAAGGTCGTCATCATCGGATCGGGACCGTCCGGCTATACCGCGGCCATCTACGCGGCGCGCGCGAATCTTTCCCCGATCATGTTCGTCGGCATCCAGCCGGGCGGGCAGCTCATGCTGACCACGCTCGTCGAGAACTACCCGGGCTTCGTGGAGGGCATCGACGGACCTCCGCTGATGGAGACGTTCCAGAAGCAGGCCGAGCGTTTCGGGACCGAGATGATCGCCGACGACGTGACCGAGGTGGACTTCGGGCGCCGGCCCTTCAAGGTCACCGGCGGCGACGTCACGGTGGAGGCGCACACCGTCATCATCGCGACCGGCGCCTCGGCCAAGCTCCTGGGCCTGCCCAACGAGTCCATGCTGATGGGGCGCGGTGTCTCCACCTGCGCCACCTGCGACGGCTTCTTCTTCAAGGACCAGAACATCATGGTGGTCGGCGGCGGGGACTCCGCCCTGGAGGAGGCGCTCTACCTCTCGCGGCTCGGGCGCAAGGTCGAGGTCGTGCACCGGCGCGACACCCTCCGGGGCTCGAAGATCATGCAGGAGCGCGCGTTCAAGAACCCGAAGATCTCCTTCACGTGGGACACCGCGGTTGAGGACGTCCTGGATCCCTCGGTGGGGCGGGTGACGACCGTGAAGCTCCGGAACCTCAAGACCGGCGCCCGCTGGGACGCCCAGGTGGACGGCCTCTTCGTGGCCATCGGGCATCAGCCCAATACCGCGCTCTTCAAGGGTCAGGTCGAGCTGCACCCGAACGACTACATCAAGGTGAAGCCGGGGACCACCCAGACGTCGGTGCCCGGCGTGTTCGCGGCCGGCGACGTCCAGGACTTCACCTATCGCCAGGCGGTGACCGCGGCGGGCACCGGCTGCATGGCGGCGCTCGAGGCGGAGCGCTACCTCGAGGCCCAGGGGCTCGAGTAGTCGGTCGCGCTACTTGCCCGAAGGCGACACGGCCAGGGGATCGGGCAGCCGGTCCGTGTCCCGGCCCGCCGCCTCCAGGCACGCGAGCACCCGATTGCGCTCGTCGAGCGATACGTAGGTGAACCGGATTCGCCCGTCCAGGTCGACGCGCTGGAGCTGGACCTCACGTGTCCCGGCCGAGCACGCCTTGAAGCGGCGGTTCGCGACCTCCTGCGCGGTGGTGTCGCGAAGGTAGTCGCACCCCGTCGTCACGATCGCCATCCCCGCCAAGACCGCGGCCCGGGCGCGCCGCGGGGCGCGCCTCACCGCCGCTTCAGCAGGTCGCGGATCTCGCCGAGCAGGCGCACCTCGTCGCTGGGCCCGGGCGGGGTGGCCGGAGCCGCTTCCTCCAGCCGCCGCATCCGGTTGATGCCCTTCACGAGGAAGAAGAGCGCGACGGCCACGCCGAGGAATGCGATCACGGAGTTGAGGAACAGCCCGTAGGCCAGGACCACGCCGCCCGCGTCGCGCGCCGCCTTCACCGAGGTGGCCGCCGCTCCGGTCGGGTTGCGCAGGACCAGGAACAGGTTGCTGAAGTCGGGGCTGCCGATGATGCCGGAGATGACCGGCATCAGGACGTCGTTGACCAGCGAGTTGACGATCGCGCCGAAGGCCGCGCCGATGATGATGCCGACGGCCATGTCCACCATGTTTCCCTTGATCGCAAATTCCCTGAACTCCTTGAGCATGCGTACCCCTCCTCTCGCCGGGCGTGCGCTTCGCGGAGATACCTAGTTGCCGACCTGGACGGAGGCGCCCATCTCCCGGAGCATCGCGATCGCGGAGAGATAGGAGAGGCGGCCCGTCCGGGGGTTCTCCGACGGCACGTTCTCGACCTCGATGCGGAGCGTGCCGAACTCGCCGTCCACCGTGATGCGGTGCTGGTTGCGGAGCTGGCCGGGCACCGCGTAGATCTTGATCCGGGTGCGCTCGGGGCCGATGCCGGCCAGGGAGAGCGCGGCCACCACGTTGACGTTGGCCGGGAAGGCCTTCACGGCCAGGCTGGCCGGCCCCTCGAAGATCAGGGTCTCGGCGGTGATCGCGTCGAGGTCGATCCGGTGCTGCTCGATGTAGGGTGCGCCCGCCAGGCCCCGCGGCGGCTTGCGCGTCTCCATCGTGACCGCGATGATCGCGCCCTCACGCGCGCCCTTGACGCCGTCGAGACCTGCGATGGCGCCCGAGGGCACGAGGATGCGGCAGCCGTACTTCTCGGCGAGGCGGGCCCACTCGTCGAGCACCCCGACCAGGGCACCCACCGAGAGCACCATCAGGTGCTTGCCCGCTGCCAAGACCGCGGGACCGAACTCGCGCAGCGACGCCTGGGTGGCCGCCTCCACGATGAGGTCGGAGCGCTCGATGAGCGCGTCGAGCGGCAGTATCGTAAAAGCGCCCGCGCTCTCGGGTCGCCGCACGCTGACCCCGGCGAGCGTGGTGCCGGGGATCCCGCGCGTGATCGCCGCGGCGACGCGGTGCCCGATCACGCCCATCCCGACGATGCCGACCTTCAGCATGACGCGAAATGATAGCAGCCGGTCACGTGGCCCCACAAGGACCATGCTAGAATCGGCGGGGAGATTCGTGGATGCCCCCAACGCCCCGGCTCCAGGAGCCGCTCGAGCGGCTCTACCGTGAGTTCGACTGGGCCGCCCGCGCCGACCTGGATGCGATCCGTTTCCCGATGCGCTACCCGGCGCCCGCCGACCGCGAGGTGGTGGCGCTGCTCGCCGCGTGCATGGCCTACGGCCGTGTGGACCTGTTCGGCCCGTGGGTGGACTGGGCGCTCGCCCGCATGGGGGAGTCGCCGGCCCGCTTCGTGCTGGGCTTCGACCCCTCGAAGGACGCGGCGCGCTTCGCGGGCTTCCGCTATCGCTTCAACCGGCCGCGTGATCTCGCCGCCTTCTGCCTCGCCGCCCAGCGCGTCCTCATCCGTCACGGCTCGCTGGGCGCCTTCTTCCGCGCCGGCTTCGCTCCGGAGAATGCGCACGTGGGCCCGGCCCTCGAGCGCTTCGTCGCGGGCTTCCTCGACCAGGATCTCTCGGCGGTGTTCCCGCGCAACCGGCTCTCCTACGGCTACCGGCACTGGTTCCCGCGGCCGTCCACCGGCGGGGCCTGCAAGCGCCTGCACCTCTTCCTGCGCTGGATGGTGCGGCGGGAGGCGCCCGATTTCGGGCTCTGGACCGAGATCCCGCCCGCGGCGCTCCTGATCCCGGTCGACACCCACATCGAGAACATGGCCCGGGCGATCGGGCTGACCCGGCGGCGCACCCGGAACTGGAAGATGGCCGAGGAGATCACGACGAGGCTCCGTCTGCTGGATCCGGCGGATCCGGTGAAGTACGACTTCTCGCTCTGCCACACTCGCATGTCGGGCCAGTGTCTCGACCGCCGCGACGCCACCGTGTGCGCGCCGTGCCGGCTCCGTCCGGTCTGCCGGCACTGGCGGGGGTGGCGCGCGGCGAAGGCCGCCCCGCCGCGCGCCGGGGGCGCCCGCCCGTGACGAGCGCGTGGCTCTGGCTGATCGTATCGGTGCTCGCGGTCCTGCTCGGTCTCACCGCGCTGGCCCTGTGGCGGGCGGTGGCTCGGCTGGGGGTGCTCGAGACCGCCCGTCGGCAGCCGGATCAGGCGCTCCTGCTCCTGCAGCAGGACATCCAGGCCGCGCGGACCGAGGCCCACCAGGCCCGCAGCGAGACGCTCTCCACCGTGAAGGACGAGCTGCATCAGTTCGCGACCCAGATGACCGCGCAGATGGGGCAGGTCGGCAGCGGAGTGCAGCAGCAGCTCCAGCACGTGGGACAGGTGGTGGGCGCGGTGCAGGGCAGCCTCGGCAAGCTGGGCGAGGTGACCCAGCGGGTCTTCGACGTGGGCCGCGACATCGCCGGCCTCGAGCAGCTGCTCAAGTCGCCCAAGATTCGCGGCGGAGTGGGCGAGACCCTGCTCGAGAACCTGCTGGCTCAGATGCTCCCGCGGGAGCAGTACTCGCTGCAGCATCCGTTCGCCACCGGCGACCGGGTGGACGCGGCCATCCGCATCGGCGAGCGCCTGGTGCCGGTGGACGCCAAGTTCCCGCTGGAGAACTTCCGGCGAGTCCTGGAGGAAACCGACGAGGACAAGCGGGCGACGCTCCGCCGGGCCTTCCTTCGCGACGTGAAGAACCGGGTGGACGAGATCGCCAAGAAGTACATCCTCCCCGACGAGGGCACCTTCGATTTCGCGCTCATGTACATCCCGGCGGAGAATATCTACTACGAGATCATCGTGAAGGACGACAGCGAGGAGGAGCCGCCCGCCGCCTACGCGCTCGGCCGCCGGGTGGTGCCGGTGTCGCCCAACACCTTCTACGCCTATCTGCGGGTCATCGTGCTGGGTCTCCGGGGACTCCGGATCGAGCGAGACGCCCAGGAGATCCAGGCGCGGCTCGGCCGCCTCCGCGGAGACCTCGACAAGTTCCGGGAGGCCTTCGACGTGGTGGGCCGGCACCTGACCAACGCACGCAACAAGTACGACGACGCGGCGGCCGGCCTCGGCCGGCTGGAGGGCAAGCTGGAGGGCATCGAAGGCCACGGCGACCAGGGGGCGCTGCCGGGGATCGGCCCCTGAGCCCGGGCCCCACGAGGGCGGCAACCGGCCGGAACGGGGCCCAGCGGTTGTGGTACGATCTAACAAATCCACCATCAGGGGTTCTCATGGCTGACATCCAGTTCCAGGTGTACGGCATCAATCTCCTCGTCCGGCTCATGGCCGAGCCTCCCGCGGACGTGCGCGTGCACTGCCCGAAGGGCTCGCCGATCCGCTACGGCGAGGTGGTGGGGCGCGGCGACGGCTTCGACGAGGGCGCCAACGCCTTCCGGGACATGCCGCCGGTCCGCTCGGTGGTGGCCTTCGAGGAGAACCCCGAGGAAGTGGAAGGGCACTACTTCTACATCGCCGGCGAAGAGCACCGTGTGATTCGCCTGGACGCGATCATCCTCTCGTTCCCGCTGGAATAGCCTCCGCGCTCCCGCTGTGACCGCGCTGTCGCAGGTTCTCCGCAAGATCAAGGCGGACGAGGTCGTCGAGCTGACGCGCTCGCTCGTGCGCATCCCGAGTGTCTATCGGCCTGGCGACCCCGAGGCCACCGAGGCCCGCGTGGCCGACTTCGTCGAAGCGTGGCTTCGGCGCGAGGGCTTCGAGGTCGAGATCCAGGCGGTCGCGCCCGGCCGGCCCAACGTCATCGGCTGGCTCGGCGACAAGCGCCCCGGTCAGAAGAGCCTGCTCCTCGAGGGTCACACCGACGTGGTGACCGAGGGCGACCCGGCCACGTGGTCCTACCCGCCGTTCGGTGCCGATCTCGTCGACGGCCGGATCTACGGCCGGGGTACTGCGGACATGAAGAGCGGGCTGGCCGCGGCCATGGTGGCGGCCGCCGCGTTCAACCGGGCGGGCGTGGGGCTCCGGGGCAAGCTGGTGGTGGGCGCGCTGGTAGACGAGGAAGACGGCATGATCGGCGTGCGGCATCTCTGCGGGACGCCGATCGGCCGTGAGCTCGACGCCGCCATCATCTGCGAGCCGGAGGAGAACGAGCTGTGCCTCGAGCAGCGCGGCGTGGTCTGGGCCCGCTTCCGGGTTCGCGGCAAGATGGCCCACGGGGCGATGCCCGAGGCCGGCATCAACCCCATCGCCGGTCTGGGCCGCCTGCTGGCCGCGGCGCCCGCGCTGGAGCGCCGGCTGCGGAAGGCCTGTGAGAAGAGCCGCCACCTGAAGCCGCCCACGGTGACCCCGACCATCATCCAGGGGCCGCCGCCCAAGGTGGGCGTGCCGCAGTCCAACGTGATCCCGGCGGTGGCCGAGACCACGTTCGACATTCGCCTCACGCCCGGCATCACGTCAGACGACATCCGCGCCGAGCTGGAGGCCGTCTGTCACGCCGCTGCTGGCCAGTCCGGCCTCAAGGTCGAGTGGGAGCCGGTCAACGCCTTCCGGCTCGCAACCAAGGTCGACCCGTCGGAGGCCCTGGTGCAGGCGATGATCCGCGGTGTCAAGCAGGCGACCAAGCGGGCGCCCCGGTACGGAGGCGTGCCGGGCTCGACCGACGGCACGATTCTTCGGATGCAGCTCGGGATCCCGATCGTCACCTGCGGGCCGGGTGACCGGCTGATTCCCCATCAGGTCGATGAGTTCGTCTCGACGGATCAGGTCGTCGAAGCGGCGAAGATTTACGTCGCCTCGGCTCTGAACTACCTCGAAGCCGAGTGACCCTCGCCGGTAACCCGCGGCTCCGCGCCCTCGAGGCCTTCCCCGTGGAGCACGAAGGGCAGCGCTGTATCGCCCTGCGTGACCCCGCCGGCTTCACCGACCAGATCGCGCTGCTCCCCGCGCCCCTGCTCGATCTCGTCTCGCTCTTCGACGGCGAGCATTCGGTCGAGACGATCCGTCAGGTGCTCGAGCGCCGCCACGGGGAGGCGCCGACACTCGAGCAGATCGTCTCGGTGATCGAGCGGTTCGACGTGGCCGGCTTCCTCGACAGCGACCGGTTTCACGCGCGCCGGCAGGCGCTGGAGGACTCGTTCCGCCGGAGCCCGGTCCGGCCCGCGGCCCACGCCGGAGGCGCGTACGACAGCGACCCCGCCGCGCTCGCCGCGCAGATCGACGCGTTCTTCTCCGGCCCTGACGGACCGGGCTGCGCCGGGTCCGAGATGGCGCCGGCCCATGCCGCACCGTCCGCCACTCCGCCCGGGTCCATCCGCGGCCTCATCGCGCCCCACATCGATTTCCACCGAGGCGGCTCCGCCTATGCGTGGGCCTATCGCGAAGTGCTGGAGCGGTCGGACGCCGATCTCTACGTGATCCTCGGGACCTGCCACGCCGGTATGTCCGATCCGTTCGCGGTGACGTTCAAGCCGTACGACACCCCGCTGGGCGCGGTGCCGGTGGACCGCGACTTCGGCGAGGCGCTGGGCCGGCGGGCCGGCCAGGATCTCCTCGCGTCGGAGCCCGCTCATCGGGCGGAGCACTCGATCGAGTTCCAGGCGGTGATGCTCCAGCATCTGGTCGGTCCCCGCCGGCCCTTCACGATCCTGCCGGTACTCGCCTCGTATCTCCACGAAGCGGTACGGGCGCGCACCGAGCCGGAGACGGATCAACGCATTCCCCGCTTCATCGACGCGCTTCGCGAGACGATCGCCGCCTCGTCTCGCCGCGTGTGCCTCATCGCGGGCGTGGATCTGGCCCACGTTGGGCCCCGCTTCGGTGACCCCGAGCTCAACACGAGCGACTCGCTCGCGGTGGTCGAGCGCGCCGACCGCGGCATGCTCGAGCCGGTCCTGGCCGCCGACGCGGGAGGGTTCTTCGCCTCGGTGGCCTCCGACGGCGATGCGCGACGCATCTGCGGTCTCTCGCCGATCTACACGCTGCTCCGCCTCCTGCCGCAGCAGCCGGGCCGCCTGCTCCGTTACAGCCAGTGGCCCGACCCCGAGGGGGCGGTCACCTTCTGTGCGGTGAGCTTCCCGTGACCGGCGCGCCGCCGTCAGATCCCTCGACCTGGAAGCTCCCGCGCCTGCGCATCGACCACGACGGGCTCTGGTTTCACGACGGGGCCGAGGTCACGCATGCGGGCATCCTCGCCAACCTCCGCGCCGGGCTGCAGGCGGACGAGCAAGGTCACTATCTGCAGATCGGTCCGGTGCGGGTGCCGGTGGACGTGGAGGACACCCCGTTCGTGGTGGACCGCGTGGAGCCAGACGGGGACAAGCTGATGGCCACACTCAACGACGGCAGCCGCGAGCCGCTGGCGCTGCCGACCCTGCGGGTGGACGAGCGCGCCATCCCGCGCTGTCGCGTGAAGGAGGGACGCTTCGACGCCCGCCTGAGCCGCGCCGCGACCTATCAGCTGCTCCAGCACGTCGAGCCCCCCGAGGGGGATCGCTCGGCCGCGCTGGCCGTGGGCGGCCGTCGGTACCGGGTGCCCGGGCTCTAGCCCTCGGGCTCCGGTGGCCGCGGGAACGCGGACAGCGCGCGCAATCCCGAACCACGGATTGGTCGTGACGGGTGGCTCGGGCTCGGGAAAGGCGCCGCCGGCGCCCTGGCGCACCGCGGGCGCCATCGCGTGGATGAGCGCGGTGAAGTGGGCGCAGCCCCGCTCGCGGCGGAAGCGCTCGTTGACCTCGCGGGTGAAGCCCCGGGCCCAGGATTTCGCACGCGAAGGCCGAGTCGCATGTCGTGGATCACCGGCGGTGGCTCCGACCCGAACCAGCGCTGGCCCTCCGGGGGGCGCTCGTGCTTCTTGTCGTCATTCTGCTGATCGGCGATCATCTTGCGGATGCGACCTCCTGGAGTGCGTCGAGCAGCTCGGAGTGAACGCCGGAATTGGTGGCCACGATCGAGGGCGCGTCGAGGTCGAGGGGACCGCCCGACACCGAGGTCACGCGCCCCCCCGCCTCACGGATCAGCAGCGCCCCGGCCGCGACGTCCCACGCGCCCAGCCGCTGCTCCCAGTAGCCGTCGAGGCGCCCCGTCGCCACCGCGGCCAGGCCGAGCACCGCGGAGCCGATCGAGCGGACGCTGCGACAGCGCAGCAGCAGGGCGCCGTGCTCGGCCAGGTTGTTGCGGGGCGCCCCGCGGAGGTCGTTCGGGTAGCTGGTGCCGAGCAGGCTCTCGGCCAGCCGGGGCGTGGCGGAGACGTGAAGCGCCGCGCCGTTGAGGGTGGCGCCGCGACCACGCTCGGCCACGAAGCACTCCTCCCGACTCGGATCGTAGACGACGGCTACCGCGAGCGTGCCCTCGATCTCGAGCGCGATCGACACGCCGTAGATCGGGAAGCCGTGGGCGTAGTTGGTGGTGCCGTCGAGCGGATCGACGATCCATCGATGCGACCTGGAGCCGGAGCGGGCGCCGCTCTCTTCGGCGAGCACCGCGTGGTCGGGGAAGCGCGCGCCAATCGCGTCGAGGATGATCGCCTCGGCGCGCCGATCGAGCTCGGTCACCAGGTTGGTCGGGCTGCCCTTGTAGCTGACCTGGGGGTGGGTGCCGAAATGCGTGCGGAGGAACGCGCCCGCGCGGAGTGCCGCATCGACGGCCACCTCGCGGAAGGGCTCGCTCACCGCTGCGAGAATACCATGGGCCGCTTGACATCCCCGCGCGCGTCTCGCAGCATGACCCGCATGCGCATCGTGGTGATGGGATCGGGCGGTACCGGTGGGTACTTCGGCGCGAAACTGGCGCGTTCGGGTGAGGACGTGACGTTCGTGGCACGTGGCGCGCACCTGGCCGCGCTGCGGGCGAGCGGCCTGCGGATCAAGTCCTCGGCCGAGGGAGAGTGGACGGTGCGGGCGCCCGCGGTGGAGCGCCTCGACGGCACGCCGCCGGCGGACCTCGTGCTCTTCTGCGTGAAGTCGTTCGACACCGAGGAGGCGGCCGCCCTGATCCGGCCGGTGGTGGGACCCGACACCGGTGTGCTCTCGATCCAGAACGGAGTGGACAACGAGGAGAAGCTCGAGCGCGTGCTCGGCGCCGGCCACGTGCTGGGTGGCGCGGTGCGCGTCTTCGCCGCCATCGAGGCGCCCGGAGTCATCGCCCACACCTTCGGCGGCCACCTCATCTTCGGCGAGATGGACGGGCGCGAGACCCCGCGGGCGCAGGCCTTCCTGGCCGCGTGCCGGAGGGCCTCGATCCCGGCCGAGCTCGTCTCGGACGTCACCCGCGCGCTGTGGGAGAAGTACGTGTTTCTCACCACCCACGCCGGGATGACCGCGCTCACCCGCTGCCCGGCCGGCATCCTGCGAACGCTGCCCGAGGTGCGTGAGTTCTACCGGCGCACCATGAGCGAGATCGTCGCGATCGGCCACGCCGCGGGGGTGCACCTCGACGACGGCCTGCTCGAGCAGTGCATGAAGCTCCTCGACGGGGTGGCGCCGAACGCTTCCTCTTCGCTTCACTATGACCTGATTCACGGCAAGCGACTCGAGCTGGAGGCCCTCCACGGGCACGCGGTCCGGCTGGCGGAGCGTCACCGCGTGCCCGCGCCCAGCGTGTTCGCGATCTACGCCGCCCTCCGTCCGTACCGGGACGGCGCGCCTACGGCCCCCGCGACCTAGCGTCGCGCCCTCGCGGGCTGCCGCGCGCCCGCCGCTGGTCTATACTGACTCGGTGCCGGCGCTCAAACGCCTCCTTCCTTATCTCGCTCGCTACCGTTTCCGCTATCTCGGAGGCGCCGCCTGTCTGCTCCTCGCGACCGCGTTCTCGCTGAGCATTCCGTGGACGGTGAAGCGGGCGGTCGACGCCCTCGAGCGTCAGGGGGCCGCGGCGCACCTCGGTCCCTACGTGCTGCTGATCCTGGGCCTGGCGGTGGCGCACGGAGCCGCGCGCCTGGGCTCGCGCTTTTCCATATTGGGGGCGGGCCAATGGGTGGAGCACGACGTCCGCGCCGATCTCTACGCGCGTCTCCTGACCCTGCCGCCCGCCTTCTACCATCGCCACCGGACGGGCGATCTGATGTCGCGGGCGTCCAACGACATCGGCACCCTGCGCATGCTGGCGGGCTTCGGCTGCGTGATGCTGGTGAGCACGACGCTCGCGTTCGCGGGCGCCCTCGGGGCCATGTGGCTGATCGACCCGTGGCTCACCGTGTTCGCGATGGCCCCGTTCCCGGCGCTGGTGGTCATCGCCAAGCGGTTCAACCACGACGCGGACGCGCGCGCCACCGCGGTCCAGGAGCAGCTCGGGGTGCTGTCCGCGAAGGTGCAGGAGAACCTCACCGGCATGCCGGTGGTGCGTGCCTATACGATGGAGGAGCGGGAGATCGCCGAGTTCGGGCGGCTCAACGACGAGTACCTCGCGCGCAACCTGGCGCTCGCCCGCACTCAGTCGGTCTCCTGGCCGCTCATGGGCCTGGTCTCTGGCGTCGGCGCTCTGATCGTCCTCTGGCTGGGCGGCAAGGCGGTGGTGGACGGTCGGATCACCCTCGGTTCCTTCGTGGCGTTCAACGGCTATCTCGCCCAGCTCGCCTGGCCGACCATCGCCCTCGGCTGGACCCTGGCCAACATCCAGCGCGGACTGGCCGCGATGCAGCGGGTGGTCGAGATCCTCGACTCGCGCGGATCCAGCGCGGCCGACCGCGAGCCAGCGACCGCGGCCGTGGGGAGTGACGCCCTACTCGGAGCGTCCACGGCCGGGGGGAGTGCGGGAGCCCTACTCGGAGCGTCCGCGGCCGGGGGGAGTGCGGGAGCCCCGCTCGGAGCGTCCGCGGCCGGGAGGAGTGCGGGAGCCCTACTCGGAGCGTCCGCGGCCGGGGGGAGTGCGGGGGCCCCG
>DATMMH010000107.1:0-3521 GCA_035569855.1 Candidatus Dormiibacterota bacterium | reverse complement strand
ACCGAGGTGGACGGGCAGCTCGGCATGCTCGTCCGCAAGGGCGAGACGGTCGGCGTGGCGATGCCGCTCACGCGCCGGCTCATCGAGCTGATCCGCGACCTGGAGGATGGCCGCCGCCACATGGACTGGAGCAATCTCGATCCGCTCGTGACGCTCGCCGACAAGGAGACCCGCCCATGACGCGTGCCCGTTTCGCGCTCGCTGCCCTGATCGCCCTCAGCGTCGCGGGCGCGGCCTGCCTCATCGCACCCGCCACGGCGGATGCGCAGAAGCCCGGCGGGACGCTGACCATCGTGCGACCGACCGATCCGGTCTCCCTCGACCCCCAGCTCGAGACCACCGCGCCCGGCGCGTGGGTCTACTTCAACATGCTGGAGCCGCTGCTCACGATGGACGAGAAGATGCAGATCCGCCCCGCCCTCGCCGCCTCCTACGAGGTGATGTCGCCGACCAAGGTGCGCTTCAAGCTGCGGCCGGGCGTCAAGTTCCACGACGGCACCCCGCTCAACGCGGCCGCGGTGAAGTTCACCTTCGAGCGCGCGCTCCGCGGCAACCCGCCCGCGCGCTGGGCGAGCCTCGCCGGTCCGCTCGCCGGCGCCGAGGTGGTGGACGACCTCACGGTGGACGTGATGACCCGCGAGCCCTACGGCCCCATCCTCCGCACGCTCGCGATGTACTGCACCGGCATCGTGTCGCCGACCGCGGTGCAGAAGATGGGGGAGAACTTCAGCCGCGCCCCCGTCGGCACCGGGCCCTTCCGCTTCGTGGAGTGGAAGACCAACACCCACGTCATCCTCGAGCGCAACCCGGACTACTGGGGCGACCGAGCCCCGCTCGACCGCGTGATCTTCAAGGTGGTGCCGGAGGAGGGCGCGCGGATGATCGCGCTCCAGACCGGTGACGCGGACATGGTGCTGCTGCCCGCGCCGGCCCAGCTGCCGATGCTGAAGCGCGACCCGAAGTACGTGGTGCACGAGGTGGTGGGCGGGCGGGTGGTGTTCGCGGGCATGAACGCGGCCGTTCCCCCGCTCGACGACGTGCGGGTGCGCACCGCGCTGCTCTACGCGGTGGACCGCAAGGCGATCCTCGAGAACATCCTGGAGGGCTCGGCGGTGGCGGCGCGCGGCGTGCTGGCCCCGAGCGTGTTCGGGTTCAAGGACATGCAGCTCGACCGGCTGTACCCATTCGACCGGGCGAAGGCCAAGGCGCTGCTCGCCCAGGCCGGCTACACGCCCGGCCCGGACGGCATGCTCCAGAAGGGCGGGCAGAAGCTCTCGCTCTCCTGGCTGGCCGCGCGGGGCCGCTATCCGAAGGACGGCGAGATCACCGAGGCGATCCAGGCCATGTTCAAGGACGTCGGGGTCGAGGCGAAGGTGCAGTTCCTCGAGTGGGCCACCGTGTTCACCCAGTTCCGCTCCGCGGCGTTCAAGGACCACATGTTCACGCTCGGTTGGGTGACCTCGAACGCGGACGCGGACTACTCGATGTACGCGCTCTTCCACAGCAAGCAGGTCCCGCCCACCGGCTGGAACACCTCGCGCTACGCGAATCCGAAGGTCGACGTCCTGGTCGAGCAGGCGCGGCGCAATCTGAACCAGACCGAGCGCGAGAAGCAATATGGCGAGGCGCAGGACATCCTGGCCCGCGAGATGGTGTGGATCCCGGTCTACAACACCAAGGAGATCGTGGTGACGCGGGCCGGGGTCAAGGGCTTCACCATCCACCCCGTCGAGTACAACCTCTGGCTCGGGAAGGTCTGGCTCGACAAGTAGGGCGGCGGCGGCCGTCGTGCTGACCTTCGTCGCGCGCCGGCTGCTCCTGGCGGTGCCGGTGCTGCTGGGCGTGGTCTTCGTGGTCATGCTCACCGTCGAGCTGATCCCGGGGGACGCGGTCGCCCTCATGCTGGGCGAGCACGCGACCCCGGAGGCGGTGGCCCGGCTGCGTGACTACCTGGGTCTCGACAAGCCCTTGATGGTCCGCTACGCGGCGTACGTGGGCCACCTCGCGCGCGGGGACCTCGGCCGCTCCATCCAGCAGAACCGTCCGGTGGTGGACGAGCTGGCCGACGCGTGGCCGGCCACCCTCGAGCTGACGGTGGCGGCGCTGGCGCTGGCCGCCGCCGCTGGGGTGGCCGCGGGCGTGGTCTCCGCGGTCTGGCCCAACTCGCTCTTCGACGCGTTCGCCCGGGTGGGCTCGCTCTTCGGCCTGTCCATGCCGGTGTTCTGGACCGGCCTGGTGCTGATCGTGATCTTCGCGCTCTGGCTGCCGTGGCTGCCGGTGGGCGGCACCGGCTCGCTCGGGCATCTCGTGCTGCCCGCGGTGACGCTGGCCCTGCCGTCGGTGGCGATGGTGGCGCGCATGACCCGCTCGAGCGTGCTCGACGTGCTGCGCGAGGACTACGTGCGCACCGCGCGGGCCAAGGGTGTGGCCGAGCGCCTCGTCGTCTCCAAGCACGCCCTGCGCAACGCGGCCATTCCCATTCTCACCCTGCTCGGCCTGCAGGCCGGTCAGCTCATGGGCGGCGCGGTGTTGACCGAGACCGTCTTCGCGTGGCCCGGGCTCGGCCGCCTCATGGTCAAGGCGATCTTCGCGCGCGACTACGTGCTCCTGCAGGGCGCGGTCCTGCTGTTCGCGCTCGCCTTCGTGCTGATCAATCTCGCGGTGGACGTGGCCTACGGCGCGCTCGATCCGCGCATCGCTCGGCAGGGCTAGCCCATGGCGGTCGACGTCCGCGTGCTCGCAGGACCCGCCGCGGTCGTCGCGCCCGCGAGCCTGTCCGCGGACGCCTGGCAGCGCTTCCGCCGGAGCCGGCTCGCCATGATCGGGCTGGTCGTCGTCGCGCTGCTGGTGGTGGCGGCCGCCGGCGCGCCCTGGCTGGCCCCGGCCGACCCGGCCAAGCAGAGCCTGATCGAGAAGCGGGCCCGCCCGGGCGGCAAGTTCATCCTGGGCGCCGACG
This sequence comes from Candidatus Dormiibacterota bacterium, assembly GCA_035569855.1. Taxonomy (GTDB): domain Bacteria; phylum Methylomirabilota; class Methylomirabilia; order Rokubacteriales; family CSP1-6; genus CAMLFJ01. The sequence goes on along the minus strand of DATMMH010000107.1, from coordinate 565 downwards.
AGTTCGGCCGCGACATCCTCTCGCGTCTGATCTTCGGCACCCGGGTGGCGCTCCTGGTGGGCGGGCTCTCGGTGGCGATCGCGCTCGCGGTGGCGCTGACCCTGGGCTGCCTGGCCGGCTTCGCGGGCGGCGTCGTCGACGTCGTCGTCATGCGAGTCGTCGAGATCCTGCTCGCCTTCCCCTACCTGCTCCTGGCCATCGCGGTGGTGTCGGCGCTCGGCCCGGGCGTGCTCAACACCACGATCGCGGTTGGCATCTGGGGCGCCCCCACCGCGACGCGCCTGGTGCGCGCGGCGGTGCTGCTCGCGCGCGACTCCGAGTACGCGCGGGCCGCCCGCGCGCTCGGGGCCTCGGCCGGTCGCGTGCTCACCCGCCACGTGCTGCGTAACGTGCTGCCGACCGTGATCGTCTACTCCACGCTGTTCATGGCCAACGCCATCCTCGTCGAGGCCGCGCTGTCGTTCCTGGGCCTCGGGGCCCAGCCGCCGACGCCCTCGTGGGGGCTCATGGTCTCGAGCGGGCGCGACTTCCTGCTGGTGGCCCCGCACATCGCGACCGTCCCCGG
>DATMMH010000106.1:0-4576 GCA_035569855.1 Candidatus Dormiibacterota bacterium | reverse complement strand
GGGCCCCTGCTTCATCGGCTTCGCCATCGGCGAGTCCCTCGGCGCGGCGGCCCTCCGCATCGCGGGCGGCATCTTCACCAAGATCGCCGACATCGGCTCGGACCTGATGAAGATCGTGTTCAACATCAAGGAGGACGACGCACGCAACCCGGGCGTCATCGCGGACTGCACCGGCGACAACGCGGGCGACTCGGTCGGCCCCACCGCGGATGGGTTCGAGACCTACGGGGTCACCGGGGTGGCCCTGATCACCTTCATCCTGCTCGCGGTGCCCAAGGAGCTCGTGCAGGTGCAGCTCCTGGTGTGGATCTTCGTGATGCGCGTCATCATGATCGTGGCGAGCGGCGGCTCCTACCTCGTCAACGAGGCCATCGCCCGAGCCCGCTACGCCACCGCGCCCAAGATGAGCTTCGAGGCCCCGCTGACCAGTCTGGTGTGGGTCACCTCGATCGTGTCGGTGGTGCTGACCTACGCGGCCTCCTGGGTCATGATCCCCGACCTCGGCGACGGCACCCTCTGGTGGAAGCTCTCCACCGTCATCACCTGCGGCACCCTCGCCGGGGCCATCATCCCCGAGTTCGTGAAGGTCTTCACCTCCACCAGCTCCGCCCACGTGCGCGAGGTCGTCACCTCGGCCCGCGAGGGCGGGGCGTCCCTCGGCATCCTCTCCGGCCTCGTGGCGGGCAACTTCAGCGCGTACTGGCTGGGCCTCACGATGGTGCTCCTGATGAGCATCGCCTACGGCGTGAGCACCCTGGGTCTCGGCAGTCTGATGGCCGCGCCGGCGGTGTTCGCCTTCGGCCTCGTGGCCTTCGGCTTCCTCGGTATGGGCCCGGTGACGATCGCGGTGGACTCCTACGGGCCGGTCACCGACAACGCCCAGTCGGTGTTCGAGCTGTCCGTGATCGAGACGATTCCCGGCATCAAGCAGCAGCTCCGGAAGGACTTCGGCTTCGACGTCAACTTCGAGGGGGCCAAGCACCTCCTCGAGGAGAACGACGGGGCGGGCAACACCTTCAAGGCCACCGCCAAGCCGGTGCTGATCGGCACCGCGGTGGTCGGCGCGACGACGATGATCTTCTCGATCATCGTGCTGCTCACCCACGGCCTCACCCAGAACCTCGACAAGCTCTCGCTGCTCCACGCCCCGTTCCTGCTCGGGCTGATCAGCGGTGGCGCCATCATCTTCTGGTTCACCGGGGCGTCCACCCAGGCGGTGACCACCGGCGCCTACCGCGCGGTGGAGTTCATCAAGGCCAACATCAAGCTCGAGGGCGTGACCAAGGCCTCGGTCACCGACAGCAAGCGGGTCGTGGAGATCTGCACCCAGTACGCCCAGAAGGGCATGTTCAACATCTTTCTCGCCGTCTTCTTCGCCACGCTCGCCTTCGCCTTCGTGGAGCCGTACTTCTTCGTGGGCTACCTGATCTCGATCGCGTTGTTCGGCCTCTACCAGGCCATCTTCATGGCCAACGCGGGCGGGGCGTGGGACAACGCAAAGAAGGTCGTCGAGGTGGATCTGAAGGAGAAGGGCACCCCGCTGCACGCGGCCACCGTGATCGGCGACACGGTGGGCGATCCGTTCAAGGACACCTCTTCGGTGGCCATGAACCCGATCATCAAGTTCACCACCCTCTTCGGCCTCCTCGCCGTCGAGCTGGCCGTCTCGCTCACCGAGGACCGGGGCGCCGGGCTCACCCAGATCCTGGCCGCCGCGTTCTTCTTCGTGTCCGTCATCTTCGTGTGGCGCTCGTTCTACTCCATGCGCATCAAGGTGGGCGGCGCCTGAGAAGGAGGCAGTCATGAACCGCTCGAGTGTGCTCGTCTCGTTGCTGGCCCTTCTGGTCGGCGTGGTGCTGGGCGCGGCCGCCCTGAGCTGGTGGGAGGGCGGCCGTCAGAGCGCGGACATCGAGGCCCTGAAGGTGCGCCTGGCCGACGAGCGCGGTCAGCTCCAGTCCAAGGTCAAGCAGGTCGGCGACGAGCTCAGCAGCGAGAAGCAGCGCCGTGAGGCGCTCGAGCAGGTGCAGGGCACCAAGCGCCGCTGATCGGTCCCTAGCGCGCGGCGTCCCGCCAGACCACCTCGCCTCATCCCACGAGGAGCCGGTCCATGCGAGGCAAGCAGGTCCTGATGGAGAGCCTGATCGCCCACGGGGTGGAGTACATCTTCGGCAATCCCGGCACGACCGAGAGCCCCATCCTCGACGCCCTGCTGGACTATCCGCAGCTCCAATACGTGATGGCCCTGCACGAGGGCGTGGCTCTCGGCGCCGCGAGCTACTACGCCCAGACCAGCGGGAAGGTCGCGGTGGTCAACGTCCACGTGGCCCCGGGCCTCGGCAACGCGCTCGGCATGCTCTACAACGCCTTCAAGGCCCGCTCGCCGCTCGTGGTGACCGCCGGCCAGCAAGACACCCGGCTGCGATTGCGCGGGCCCGTGCTCGGCCACGATCTTGTGGCGATGGCGGCGCCGCTCACCAAGTGGAGCGTCCAGGTGGAGCGCGCCGAGGAGTTCGCGCTGATCATGCACCGCGCGCTGAAGATCGCCACCGATCCGCCCGCCGGCCCGGTGTTCGTCGCCCTGCCCATCGACGTGCTCGAGCAGGAGACCGACCTCGGCCCGCTGCCCACCGGCCGCCTCTACCGGACGCCCGAGCCTGACCCGGCGGGGGTCCGCGCGGCCGCGGAGCTGCTGATCGCCAGCCGCAGTCCCGCGATCGTCGTCGGGGACGACGCGACGCCCGCCGCGGGCGAGGTGGCGGCGCTCGCGGAGCGGCTCGGGGCCGCGGTCTGGTGCGAAGGGATCCGGATGCATCAGGCGCTGCCGAGCGCGCACCCGAACTTCCGCCTCGGCCTGGCGTTCGACGCGGCCGCCATCCGCCGCGCCCTGGAGGGCGCGGACGTGGTGCTGCTCGTGGGCGGCCCGTTCTTCGAGGAGGTCTGGTACGCGCCCGGCTCACCACTCCCGCCGGACGCCAGGACCATTCATGTGGAGTCCTCGCCCGACCGCCTGGCTCACAACCTCGCGGTGAGCGTCGGCCTGGTGAGCTCTCCACGCGCGGCCCTGTCGGCGCTGCGGGCCGCCGTGGAGGCCGGAGCAGATCCCGCCTTCCGCGCCGCGGCCGCCCGGCGGAACACCAAGCTGGCCGATCTCAAGGCCCAGGACGCCCAGGCTCAGCGTGCCCGCGCGGCCAAGCGCTGGGATCAGACGCCGATCTCGGTGCCGCGCCTGGTCGCCGAGATCGAGGCGGCCCTGCCGCCCGACGCCATCGTGGTCGACGAGTCCATCACCGCGGGCATCGACCTGGCCCGCGCCGTCCAGTTCGAGCGCCCCGGCGACTACGTCGGCGCCCGCGGCGGCGGCATCGGCCAGGCGTTGCCCGGCGCCCTGGGCGTGAAGCTCGCCCATCCCGACCGCCCGGTGGTGGCGCTCTCCGGCGACGGCTCGGCGATGTACAGCATCCAGGCGCTCTGGACCGCCGCGCACCACGACCTCGCGGTCGTCTTCGTGATCCTGAACAACCGCGAGTACCGCATTCTCAAGCACAACATGGACACCTACCGCCAGCGCTTCGGCGCCAAGCCGGATCGCGGCTATCCGAACATGGACCTGGTCGCCCCCGATCTCGGCTTCGTCGACATCGCGCGCGGCCTGGGCGTGGAGGGCACGCGGGTCACCGCGCCGGGCGAGCTCCGGCCCGCGCTCGAGAAGGCGCTCGCCTTGAACCGGCCCTTCCTGCTGGACGTCGCGATCGAGGGGCGCCCCTGAGAACGAGCGCGCCCCGCGCTTGCTAGTGCCGGTGCCGGCCGGGCCGACGTGAGCCGGACGCTGAACGCGATTGCCCTGGCGACGGTGGGGGTTGGCAGCCTGGTCATCCTCGGGGCCGCGGTGGCGGATGCACCTCCAGACGTGAGCGGATGGAAGATCTACCGCAATCGCACCATCGGCATCGAGTTCCGCCATCCGGCCGACGCTGTGCCGAATGAATTGGCGGCGCCGGACGGGCGAGCGATCATCATCCGTCTGGAGGGGCGGGACTGGTCCGCCAGCGTCAGGGTGGAGGAGTTGACCGCGCCGCCCGAGGACACCGCGACCATACTTCGCCGCGCCATCGGTCTCGCCCAGCGCCAGTGCGCCGCCGACGGGCCGGACAGCTCGGTCTCGTGTCCCACGGTGCTCGCCATGGCGCCCTTCACGACCACCCTGGGCCGGTCCGGGCTCGAGCTCTACCTCGCCGAAGAGACGATCTTGAACGGCGGCGAGGGTCAACCCGACACGACCGAGACGCGGACGAAGGGACCGATCTACGCGCTGGATATCTCGACGGCCTCTCCGGCCCGCGTCCTGCTGGTCACCGCCACCGATCGCGCGGCGAGCCGGGAGCACCTAGAAATTCTACGCGGCATCGTCGACTCCGTCTGGGTCCCGAGCATTCCCTGACCGGCGCGCGGGGGCGACACGCGATCGGGGACTCATGCCACGCCAGGCGGTCATCGGGCTCTTCCTGGTCACCCTCGCGTCGTACTAGGCCCGGATATGGACGAGCCGGCCTGGCGATTTCTCCACATCGTGCTGGTG
>DATMMH010000105.1:0-9906 GCA_035569855.1 Candidatus Dormiibacterota bacterium | reverse complement strand
TCGTCAGCTTGGCATCTATACTGGGCGGATTCTCAAGGGCGCCCGACCTGCAGACTTGCCGGTGTTGCAGCCGACGAAATTCGAGCTCGTGATCAACATGCACACCGCGAAGGCACTCGGGGTGGTGATCTCGCCATCGTTGCTGTCGCGCGCGGATCGGGTCATCCAGTAAACGGCGGTGGGAGTAAACGGCGGTGGGAGTAAACGGAGGTGGGAGAGCGATGCGCATCGAGGTGATCTGCACCGGTGACGAGGTGCTGACCGGCAAGATCGTCAACACCAACTTCAGCTACATCACCCAGAAGCTGGAGGACGTCGGCCTCTCCGTGCAGTGGGAGACCACCGTCGGCGACGACCGGGAGAACCTGCTTCGCGCTTTCGTCCTCGCGGGCGAGCGCGCGGACGCGGTGATCGTCAACGGCGGCCTCGGCCCCACCGTCGACGATCTCTCCCAGGAGATCGCGGCCAAGGCGGCCGGCGTGGACCTGGCGCTGAACGAGGAGTGGCTCACGCGCATGGAGGACTTCTTCCAGCGTCGCAGTCGCGTGATGCCGCCCAACAATCGCAAGCAGGCCATGCTGCCCACCACCGCCGAGGTGCTCGACAACCCCATCGGCACCGCGTGCGGCTTCGCGGTCGACATCGGCCGGGCCCGCTTCTACTTCACGCCCGGCGTGCCGCGCGAGCTGCGCCGGATGCTGGACGAGCAGATCGTCCCGCGCCTGCTCGCCAAGGCCGGGCTGCCCGGGGCCATCTTCCTCAAGCGCTTCCATTCCTACGGCCTGGGCGAGTCGCACGTGGACTCGCTCCTGACGGGGGTGGAGGCGCTCGTGCCGGACGGCAGCGTCAAGCTCGGCTTCCGCGCCCACTACCCGCAGCTCGAGACCAAGCTGACCGCGCGCGGGCGCGACCTGGACGACATCCGCCGCAAGCTCGAGCCGATCGAGCGCGAGGTGCGCAAGCGCATCGGCAACTTCATCCTGGCCGAGGACGACCAGACCCTCGAGAGCGTCCTCCTCCGCGACCTCCGCGTCCAGGGGGCGACGCTCTCCCTCGTCGAGACGTTCACGAGCGGGCAGATGGCGGCGCGCCTGGCCCACCTGCCCGGCGCGGAGACGATCTTCCGGCGGGGCGCGATCGCTCGGTCGCTGCCCGAGGTGTGGGCCGCGGTCGGGCTCGCGGGCGCAGCACCCGACGGCGCGCTCACCCCGCAGGTGGCGGAGACGGTGGCCCGCGCCGCGCGCGCGCAGACCGGGGCCACCCACGCCCTCGCGGTGCTGATCGACCTCGACGACGGGCCCGACCGGATCGAGTTTGGCGGCACCGTCTGCCTGGCCATCGCCACCGCGTCGGACGCGGCCTCGCGGAAGGCCCGCATCCTGGGCGGCCGGGAGTGGGTGCGGCTGGGCGCGGTCGAGATGGGCCTCGACTGCCTGCGCCGCTACCTGCAGGGGCTGCCGGTCTACGAGCGGATCGACTTCGAGAAGACGTAGCGATGCCCATCACGGTGACCCGGCTCACGCCCCACTTCGCCGCGCGCATCGACGGCGCCGACATCGCCCGCCCGATCCCCGACGAGACGTGGGCGGCCATCCGCGCCGCCTTCGAGGAACACTCGGTCCTGCTCTTCCGCGACCAGCCGCTCGACGACGACGCCCAGGTCGCCTTCAGCCTCCGCTTCGGCAATCTCGAGATCACCCGCTCGATGAACCCGGCGGCGGGTACCCCCTTCGCACGGCAGTCGAACCTCGACATCGAGACCGGCGAGGTCATCCCGCCCGACGACCGGCGCATGATCTATCAGCTCGCCAACATGCTCTGGCACACCGACAGCTCGTTCAAGGCGGTGCCCGCGCTCTGCTCGCTGCTCTCCGGCCGCATCGTGCCGCCGGAGGGCGGCGCCACCGAGTTCGCCTCCACCCGCGCGGCCTACCCGTCGCTGCCGGAGGGATTGAAGCGCCGGGTCGAGAACGCGGTGGCGGTCCACGACTTCGCCTGGTCGCGCGATCAGATCCGGCCCGGCTTCTTCACCGAGCAGGAGCGCGCCACGTATCCGCCGGTGCGCCATCCGATGGTGCGCGCCAATCCGGTGAACGGGCGCCGCGCGCTGTTCCTGGGCGCGCACGCCTCGCACGTGGACGGCGCGCCGATCGAGGACGGCCGCGCGCTCCTTCGCCAGCTCCTCGACCACGTCACCCAGCCCGAGTTCCGCTACCGGCACGAGTGGCGCGAGGGCGACCTGGTGGTCTGGGACAACCGCTGCGTCCTCCACCGTGCCACGCCCTACGACACCGCGCGCCACAAGCGGCTCATGCAGCGCACCACCATCTCCGGCGACCCGGCCGAGATGGCGGCGGCGCCCACGCTGAGCCGGTGAGGAGATAGAACGATGAGTCGGACGATGGCCGTCACGCGGGCCGCGGTCTTCGCCGCGGTTTTCGTCGCCCTCGGGGGCGCGGCTGCGCCGGCCGCGGCCGACGGCGGAATCGAGCGCCTGTACGTCCTCGACTGCGGGCAGAACTTCGCCAAGGATCAGGCGCGCTGGTCTCCCGGCATCAACGAGGGTCGGCCCGTCGAGTTCTCGGACAACTGCTACCTGATCCGGCACGCCAAGGGGCTGCTGCTGTGGGACACCGGCATCCCCGACCCGGTCGCCACCATGCCCGACGGCATGGTGGTGGCCAACGGGGCCATCACCTATCGCCGCGCGAAGACGCTCGCCTCCCAGCTCGCGGGGCTCGAGCTCACGCCGGCCGACATCACCTACGTGGCGATCTCCCACACCCACGGCGATCACGTGGGCAACCTGGGGCTGTTCCTGTCCTCCACTATCCTGATCCAGCGCGCCGAGTACGAGTGGGCCCTGAGCCAGCCGGTCCAGCCCGCCTTCGTGCCTACCCAGCGGATCGAGCAGCTCGCGGGGGACCGCGACGTCTTCGGCGACGACAGCGTGGTGATCTTCTCCACGCCCGGTCACACCCCGGGGCATCAGTCGCTCCTGGTGGTGCTGCCGAAGACCGGCGCGATCGTGCTCTCGGGAGACGCGGTCCACTTCCGAGACAACTGGGACGCCCGGCGGGTGCCGTCCATGAACACGAGCCGCGAGCAGACGCTCGCCTCGATGGAGCGCATCGCCTCCGTGCTCAAGGACCGAAAGGCGCAGCTCTGGATCAATCACGACCGCGCCCAGAGCAGCCAGCTCCACTACGCGCCCGAGTACTACGAGTAGGCGTCGAGGCCGGCGCGCATGATCGACTACAAGTCCCTGGTCCAGGACGATCGTATCCACGCCTCGCTCTACACCGACCCCCAGGTCTTCGCCGACGAGATGGAGCGCATCTTCCACCGCGGCTGGGTCTTCGTCGGCCACGAGAGCGAGATCCCGAACCCGGGCGACTTCGTCACCCGCCGCGTCGGCACCGAGCCGGTGATCATGGTGCGCGGCGCCGAGGGCCTCGTGTCGGTCCTGATCAACCGCTGCCGCCACCGCGGCACCATGGTCTGCCCGGCCGATCGGGGCCACGCCCGCACACTGACCTGCCCGTACCACGGCTGGACCTACGACCTGAGCGGCGCGCTCCTCGGGGTGCCCTACCCCGGCGGCTACGGCGGCTTCGACAAGACCGCCAACGGGCTGCCCCGGGCGCCGCGGGTGGACGCCTACCGGGGCTTCGTCTTCGCGAGCCTCGGCCCCGACGGCATCTCTCTCGCCGAGCACCTCGGCCCGGCCACGCGGCTGATCGACCGCTCGTGCGATCTCTCACCGGTCGGGGAGGTCGAGCTGACCGCGGGCTGGGTGAAGCATCGCTGCGAGGCCAACTGGAAGATGCTGCCCGAGAACGACAGCGACGGCTATCACCTGGGCTTCGTCCACAGGGCGCTGTTCAAGACCATCCGCTCGCAGTATCAGCGCGTGGTCGGCGACGAGAAGACGATCCGCGCGGTGGTGCGCGACTGGGGTCACGGCCACATCGAGATCGACTGGTCGCCCGGCTACGAGGGGCCCTTCGAGTGGCTGGGCGGCGCCTCGGGTCCGGCGGTGGCCGCCTTCACCGCCGCGCTCGAGCGCCGCGACGGGCCCGAGATCACCCGTCGGCGCCTCATGGAGGGGCCGGCGCACGCCCTCATCTTCCCCAACCTCTTCCTGGGCGAGACCAACATCGCGATCGTGGAGCCGGTGAGCGTGGAGGAGTGCGTGCACTGGCACACCCCGATGTTCTGGAAGGGTGTGCCCGAGTTCAACGGCCGCTTGCTCCGTATGGCCGAGGCGGGCATGGGGCCGGCGTCCTTCCTGATGCCGGACGACCTGATCGTGGCGGGCCGCAACCAGCTCGGGCTCCACGCGCAGACCGCGCCGTGGCTGCTGCTGGGGCGCGGGCTGAACCGTGAGCGCGTGGACGCGCTCGGTCGCACGGTCTCCCACGTCACCGACGAGACGACCAATCGCGGCTTCTGGCACCACTTCCGCGCGGTGATGACGGAGACCTAGGCCGGATCGGCACTCCCGGAGATGATCTCCGACGCCCAGTACCGGAGCGCGGCCGACTTCCTCTACCGGGAAGCGCGCCTGGCCGACGAGGCCCGCTACGCGGAGTGGCTGGCCCTCTGGACCGACGACGGTGTCTACTGGGTGCCCGCCACCACCGACCCGGCGGCCGATCCGGAGCGGCACCTCTCGCACGTCTACGACAACCGCGCGCGCATCGAGACGCGCGTCAAGCTGCTGCAGACCGGGCACCGCTACAGCCAGGAGCCCGCGTCCCTGATGCGGCGGCTCGTCTCGAACATCGAGGTGACCGCGGCCGAGGCCGGCGAGCTGGCCGTCGAGTCGAACTTCATCCTCGCCGAGCTGGCCGTGCAGGCCAAGCACGAGCTGCACTGGTGGGCCGGTCGCACCACGCATCGCCTGCGCCCCGTGGGCGGCGAGCTGCGGATGAGCCGCAAGACGGTCGTGCTGGTCAACGCGGCGGAGCCGCTACCGAACTTGGCCTTCCTGATCTGAGCGCGCGGTCGGCCCGGCCGCGGCGGTCAGGCCCGCAGCAGCTTCGCGTAGGCATCGAGCCGCGGCAGCACCGCGTCGCGAGGCTCCGAGGGCAGGCCGAAGATCGCGCGCGCGACGCCCGCCGCCGCGAGGGCGTCCAGCGCCTCGCGCTTGGGCGGCGCGAAGAAGATGGACACCGGGGCCGACTTCGGATCGCGGCCCGCGGTCTTCAGGCGCTCGCGCAGCGCGGGGATCTTCTCGACCGGGCTCGTGTGGGGCCGCATGATCGGCATCCAACCGTCGCCGAACTCCACCACGCGATCGAAGGTGCGCTCCCCGTCGCCGCCGATGAGGACCGGCGGGTGCGGCTTCTGCAGCGGCTTCGGGTCGGCCCAGATCCGCTCGAACCGCACGAACTCGCCCTGGTAGCTCGCCTCGCGCTCGGTCCAGATCTTCTTCATGGCCAGCACGCGCTCGCGCAGCAGCCGCCAGCGGCTCGTCCACGCGGTGCCGTGGTGCTCCATCTCCTCGGCGTTCCAGCCGCCCCCGATGCCGAAGAGCACGCGGCCGCCCGAGAGCCGGTCGAGCGTGGCGACCTCCTTGGCGGTGACGATCGGATCGCGCTCGATCACGAGGCAGATGCCGGTGCCGAGCCGAAGGCGCTTCGTCGCGCCGGCCGCCGCCATCAACGCGACGAACGGATCGTAGGCCGACCAGTAGTCGCGCGGCAGCTCGCCCCCGCCCGGCCACTGGCTCTTGCGGCTGGCCGGGATATGCGTGTGCTCGGGGAACCACACCGACTCGAAGCCGCGCTCCTCGAGGGCGCGGGCCAGCTCGTCCGGGGCGATCGAGTACTCGGTCGGGAACATGACGACGCCGTGGTCCATGGCAGGCCTCCTTTGGATTCGCCCCGGATTGTACTACCCTGTCGGCCGGACCCGCCATGACCCCTCCTCGGCACGTCATCGTCTGCGGCGCCGGCGTCGTGGGCGCCGCGGTGGCCTACTTCCTGACCCGCCGCGGCGTCAGCGTCACGGTGGTCGAGCGCTCGGGGGTCGCCTGCGCGGCCTCCGGCAAGTCGGGCGGCTTCCTGGCGCTCGACTGGTGCGATACCTCAGCGCTGGGCCCGCTCGCGCGGGCGAGCTTCGCGCTCCACGCGGAGCTGGCGCGCGAGCTCGGAGCCGACTACGGCTACCGCCGCATGGACACCTTCATGCTGGCCGCGCGCGAGAACGGCACGGTGCGCGGCGGCCATCGCGTGCCCGCGCCACGCTGGATCGACGGCCCCGCCATCGTCGCGGGCACGCTCGGCTCCACCGAGACCACGGCCCAGCTCCATCCCGCGCGCTTCACCGAGGCGCTGCTCGACGCCGCCACCGCGCGCGGCGCCGGGCTGCGCATGGGCGTGGTCGAGGGCGTCGTACAGCGCGCCGGCGCCGTCTGTGGCATCTCGGTCGACGGCAAGACGCTCGAAGCCGACGCGGTCGTCCTCGCCATGGGGCCGTGGACGGGGCGCGTCGCGGGGCTCGACCTGCCGAGCGTCCACGGGCTCAAGGGCTACAGCGTCACGCTCGCGGCGGCCGACGTGCCCGCCCACGCGCTGTTCATGGACTACCGCGCCGCGGACGGGCGCGCGCTCGAGCCCGAGATCATTCCGCGGCCCGACGGCACCGTCTACGTCTGCGGGATGGCCGATCTCCAACCGCTGCCGGAGTCGCCGGAGGGCGTCGAGGTGAGCGAGGCCGGCTGCGCCACACTGGCCCGCGCCGCCGGCCGCGTGTCGGCGATGCTGGCCGCCGCCCCCATCACCCGCCGGCAGGCCTGCTACCGGCCGGTCACCGACGACGGCCTGCCGCTGATCGGGCGCGTCCCGCGCGTGGCCGGCGCCTACGTGGCGACCGGCCACGGCCCATGGGGTATGCTCAACGCGCCCGCCACCGGCCTCGCCCTGGCAGAGCTGATCGCGGAGGGCTCGGCATCGGCGGTGGATCTGAGACCATTCGACCCTGCCCGGCTGCCCGCCGCCCCGGAGACGCGATGAGAACGGTCGCGGTCGTGCTGCTCCTGCTCGTGATCCTCGTCGCGCCCGCCGCGGCCGGGCCCGAGGGCACGCTCACCTGGGGCATCCACGTCACGGTGGCCGCGCGCTGGCTCGATCCGAGCGACACCGAGGCCTTCATCAACCCGTTCATGGTGCTCTACGCCGTCCACGACGCGCTCGTGAAGCCGATGCCCGCCGGCGAGAACACGCCGAGCCTGGCCGAGTCGTGGACGGTCTCGAAGGATGGGCTCACCTACGAGTTCGTCCTGCGCAAGGGCGCCAGGTTCCACAACGGCGACCCGGTCACCGCGGAGGACGTCAAGTTCTCCTTCGACCGCTACAAGGGCGCCGCGGCCAAGCTGCTCAAGGACCGGGTGCGCGAGGTCGAGATCGTCGATCCGAATCGCGTCCGGTTCCATCTGAAGGAGCCGTGGCCGGACTTCATGACCTTCTACGGCACTTCCGCCACCGGCGCGGCGTGGATCGTCCCCAAGAAATATGTGGAGCGGGTGGGCGAGGACGGCTTCCGAAAGGCGCCCATCGGCGCGGGGCCGTACAAGATCGTGAGCTTCACCCCGGGCGTGGACCTGGTCATGGAAGCCTTCGAGGGCTACTGGCGCAAGGTCCCGTCCGTGAAGCGCCTCGTGTTCCGCAGCATGCCCGACGAGACCACGCGCGCGGCCGCGCTCAAGGCCGGCGACGTGGACATCGTCTATCTCCTGAGCGGACCTACCGCCGAGGAGGTCAAGCGCACGCCGGGGTTGCGCCTGGCCGCCGCCATGCCGCCGGGCGTGGTCTTCCTCGACCTGCCCGAGCAGTGGGATCCAAAGTCTCCGTGGCACGACCGGCGGGTACGGCTCGCGGCGAGCTACGCCCTGGATCGCAACGCGCTGAACCAGGCGGAGACGCTCGGGCTCTCGCATCCCACCGGGGGCCTCATCCCGCGCGTCCTCGACTTCGCGCGGGCCTATCCGCCACCGGCCTACGATCCCGCCCAGGCCAAGAAGCTCCTCGCCGAGGCCGGCTATCCCAACGGCTTCGACGCGGGTGACCTCACTCCGTTTCCGCCGTTCTTCTCCCTGGCCGAGGCGATCGGCAACTATCTCCAGGCGGCGGGCATCCGCACGCGCCTGCGCACCATGGAGCGCGCCGCCTTTCTCACCGCGTGGCGGGAGCACAAGATCCGCGGGATGATCATGGGTCTCGGCGCCCCCGCGGGCAACGCGGCCACCCGCATCGAGGTCTACGCGACCAAGGGCGGCATCTATTCCTCGGGGGAGGTCCCGGAGATCGAGAGCCTCTTCCAGCGTCAGGCCCGCGAGCTCGACCGGAAGAAGCGCGAGGCCATGCTCCATCAGATCCAGCAGATCATGCAGGACCGCGCGATGTACGTGCCGATCTACGAACTGGCCTTCCTCTGGGGCATCGGCCCGCGGGTGGAGGAGGCGTGCGTCGACCGCATCAAGGGTTTCTCGTACTCCGCGCCGTACGAGGACCTCCGGCTCAAAGCGGCGCGCTGAGGAGCCCCCATGGACATCGTCGACTCGCAGGTGCATCTCTGGGCCGCGGAGAGCCCGACCCGGCCGTGGCCTCCGGGCCGCGCGGCGGAAGCGCAGAAGCCGTATCAGATCCTCAAGGAGACGCTCCTCTTCCAGATGGATCTCGCCGGCGTCAGGCGGATCGTCCTGGTGCCGCCCTCGTGGGAAGGCGACCGTAACGACATGGCGCTCGAGGCGGCGCGCAGCCATCCCGACCGCTTCGCGGTGATGGGGCGTCTCCCGCTCGGAGATCCGGCGAGCCGCGCGCTGGTGGCGGACTGGCGCAAGCAGCCGGGCATGCTCGGCATGCGCTTCACCTTCCACAACGAGCACTACCGGCACTTCCTGACCGACGGCACCGCCGACTGGCTGTGGCCGGCCGCCGAGAAGGCGGGCGTCCCGCTGATGGTGCTGGTGCCGGGCGCGCTCGATCACCTCGACCAGATCGCGACCCGGCATCCCGGCCTCAAGCTGGTGATCGACCACGTGGGCATCGGTGTGCGCGGCAAGGCGCCGAAGGTGTTCGAGGACCTGCCCGCGGTCTGCGCCCTCGCCAAGCATCCGAACGTCGCGGTGAAGGCCTCCGGGATGCCGGCGCTCTCCGCGGAGCCCTACCCGTTCCGCGACCTGCACCTGGCGATTCGCACGCTGGTGGACGCCTTCGGCCCGCGCCGCGTCTTCTGGGGCACCGACCTCACGCGGATGCCGTGCACCTACTACGAGTGCATCACGCTCTTCACCCAGCATCTGCCCTGGCTCAAGGGGGCGGACCTCGAGTGGGTGATGGGCCGTGGCGTCTGCGAGTGGTTAGGCTGGCCGCTGACGACCGCCTGAGCGGGGCGGTGGCCTTGTCGGGACCTTGCGGAAAGCGAGCAAGGAGAGGAATCCGGTGATCGGCCGGTCGCGTCTAGAACAGCAGGGAGGAACCACGCTATGCGCCGGCGCCGCGAACAATCTCGCGAGGCCGGACTACCCGTGGTCATCTCTCGCTCGCTCGGGCGACACGTTGTACGGCGTGACCGAGGATCCCGCGAGCGGAGCGGACATCGAAAGCCACGGCGAGCGTACCGGCCGTCCTTCCCCCCACGCGCGCGGCTAGTCCTACGTCGAGCCAGGCGTCGGTCGATCTCGTACAGGTGCACTGGGACGTCTTGGGCAAGTGAGGAGCGGGAGGTCTGTTGCGGCGAAGACCGGCAATCGTGTGCTACCTTCACTCGCGCAACCACGCCGAGGCGCGGGCTTACAAGTTCGGTACTCTCGAAGGAAGGGGATTCAAAGATGATGCGAATCGAGGTAGGCGCCAATCTTCTCAAGATGCTGCTCGCAACTGGGCTCGTGCTGGGATC
>DATMMH010000104.1:0-7947 GCA_035569855.1 Candidatus Dormiibacterota bacterium | reverse complement strand
CCCATGAGGTCGATCGCCCACAGCGGGGAGGCCGCGGTGGTCACCATGCACGCCTGCTCGAAGGTGAGGTTGTCGGGAAGCTTGTAGAGCGTGTTGACGTGGTTGACCGCGTACTCGGCAAAGCCCCCGTCGCACGTCAGTCCCTTGGCGCGGTGGCCCTTGGCGAGATTGCCGTAGTTCAGGCAGGAGGTATACCAGCCCTTGATGCAATTCTCGCACCGCTCGCACCCCTTGTGCACCTCGACCGCGACGCGATCGCCCGCCTTGAACTCGTCCACTCCGGCCCCGAGCGCGGCGACGGTCCCGGCGTACTCGTGCCCCATGATGAACGGACCGTCGGGCTGGCCGAGGAGCTTGCGGTGCAGGACCTTCACGTCGGTCCCGCAGATGGAGGTGACGTTGACCTTGAGCAGAACCTCACCCGGTCCGGGCTCGGGCACCGGCCGCAGCTCCACGCGCATGTCGTCGGCCTCGTGCAGGACCACCGCTTTCATCATGGGGGCGCCACCTCTCGCGCGTCGGCCCGAAGACGCACCGGCGCGGGGTCAGTCGAAGATGATGCCGCCGTCGACGTTGAAGGACTGGCCGGTGATGTTCCGGGCCCCCGGCGAGGCCAGGAACACCGCGAGGGCGGCGACGTCCTCCGGCTCGTTGGGGCGGCCGAGGGGGATCGCGGCATTCCGCCGGCGCGCCATCTCCTCGACGGAGATCGCCTGCTCACGGGCGCGGTCTCGGAGATTCGCCTCCGACAGCGCGGTCACCGTGCTGCCGGGACAGATCGCGTTCACATTGATGTTGTGCGGCGCGAGCTGCAGCGCGGCGATCCGCGTCAGACCCAGCACCGCGCCCTTGCTGGCCGCGTAGATCGCGTTGGACGTCCCCGCGAATCCCTTGCCCGCGATCGACGCGATGTTGATGATGACGCCGCGACGCCGGGGAATCATCTCCCGCGCTCCGCGCTGCAGGCAGAAGAACACGCCCTTGCCGTTGACCCGCAGGATCCGGTCCCAGTCCTGCTCGGTGAGGTCCATGATGTAGGCGCGGCGGGTCACCCCCGCGTTGTTGACGAGGATGTCGAGCTGGCCGAACGTCTCGACAACCCGCCGGACCATCTCGTCGATCGCGGATAGGCTCCCGACGTCGGCCCCGAGCCCGAGGGCGCGGCCGCCGAGCTTCTCGACCGCGGTCGCCGTCGCGACCGCGGCGGCCTCGTCGACATCCGCGGCCGCGAGGTGGGCGCCCGCTTCCCCCAGCGCGATCGCGATGGCCCGTCCGATCCCGTGGCCGGCGCCCGTGACGAGCGCGACCTGATCCTTGAGTATCACGCGCGGAGGGTACTACGTCCGCTCGCCGAGCGCCATGCGTCGCCCCTCATGGGCGGCCGGGTTCCTTGCCAAGTCGGGTCGGGGCCCAGTATCCTTCCCGCGATGATCACGCGCTTCTCGACGCTCTACGTCGGCCATATCGAGCTGGAGCGCTGCGGGCTATCGGGCACGCCCGCCGACGACCGGCGGTATTCCAATGACCGGCTGGTCGAGGCGTTCGCCACCACCATCGCGCTGGCGCGGGCCGCGGACACGCTGGGCTACGAGACCCTGTGGCTGGCCGAGCACCACTTCCAGCACGAAGGATACGAGTGCATCCCCAATATTCCGATGCTGGCGGTGGACCTCGCCCATCGCACCGAGCGCATCAAGATCGGGTGCGCCTTCAACGTCGTGCCCACCTGGCACCCCCTGCGGCTCGCCGAAGACTACGCCACCGCCGACATCCTGACCCGGGGCCGGGTCGTCTTCGGAGTCGGGCGCGGCTACCACACCCGCGAGGTGGAAACCTTCGGCAACCCGATGCTGGACGCCGAGGCAAACCGCGAGCTCTTCGAGGAGCAAATCGAGATCATCCTGAAGGCATTTCGCCAGGACTCCTTCTCGCACCACGGGAAGCGATACACGATTCCCCCCGAGGTGCCCTACCGCGGCTATCCGCTGAAAGAAATCACGCTGGTGCCTCGGCCTCTGCGTCAACCGGTCGAGATCTGGCAGCCCATCGTGAGCGGCAGCGCCCGCGGCCTGGACTTCATGGCCCGGAATCGCATCAAGGGCATCGTCTCGGCAACCGCCGAGGAGCTGGTCCAGCGTTGGTTCCGCGACTACCAGGAGGCGGCGCACCGCCATGGTCGGCAGCTCGAGCTCGGCGAGGATCTGATCTTCGGCTTCCGGATGTGCATCGACGAGACCGCGGATCGGGCGATTCAGAAAGCGCGACCGTACTTCGAAGAGCACGCGAAGGTCATGGCCCCGCTCGGCATGCTGCGCTACGGCGAAGAGCACGTGAAGGCGGTGGTCGCCCGGCAGGCCCAGTCGCCGACCGCGGCCACCCTGGAGAACGGCGTTCGCAATCGCGCGTGGCTCTGCGGTCCGCCCGGCGATATCGTCGCCTACCTGAAGGAGCTCGAGCAGCGGTATCCGGGGCTGGACCACGTCATGATCGGCTGGGCCATCGGAACGCCGAGAGACCTCATGATCGAGCAGCTCACGCGGTTCGCCACCGAGGTCATGCCCGCGTTTCGTCGGTAGCTCGGGCCTTCGGCGGGCGTCCCGGCGCGCCGGACCAGAGCCCTCCGGCCAGATAGCCCCCGTCCACCGCCAAGGTGTGGCCGGTGATGTAGCTCGCGTCGTCCGAGGCGAGAAAGAGCGCGGCCCGCGCCACGTCGTCGGGCTCGCCGAAGCGTCCCAGCGGGATGCGCTCGACGCGCCGGCGCCGCGCCTCCTCGGGGAGGCTCCGCGTGAGCCGCGTGTCGATCTGGGCGGGGGCGATCGCGTTCACCGTGATCGAATGCCGGGCCAGCTCCACCGCCATGGTCCGGGTCAGCTCGATCACGCCGGCCTTGGCCGCATTGTAGCCGACGAGGTTCTCGACTCCGCGAAAGCCATTGATGGAGGCGGTGGTGATGATCCGGCCCCCGCCCTGCTTGACCATCTGGCGCGCGGCGGCCTGGCAGCACAGGAACACGCCGGTCAGGTTGACGCGCAGCACGCGAAGCCACTGCGCCTCGGGATGCTCGAGGAACGGCGCCGAATGCGCGATCCCCGCGTTGGCGAACATCACGTCGAGCCGCCCGAATGTCGCGACCACCCGATCCACGAAGGCCTGCACCTGCCCGGCGTCGCCCACGTCGACGCGGACCGCGATGGCCTTGCCGCCCCGCTCCCCGATCTCCCGGGCCACCGCCTCGGCGGCGTCGAGCTCGACATCGCCCAGCGCCACGAGGGCGCCTTCGGCCGCGAAGGCGAGGCCGGTCGCGCGGCCGATGCCGAGGGCTCCCCCGGTGATGGCCGTCACCCGCTCGCGCAAGCGCATCCTCGTGCCTCCATTTCCGGATCGGGGTTAGTCTAGGCCATGCGGCCGCTGATCAGCACGGGGCTGTGGCGGTGGATCGAGGAGCATCGGGCCAGCTTCGAGCCGCCGGTGGGCAACAAGGTGATCTGGGAGGACTCCCAGCTCACGGCCATGGTCATTCGCGGACCGAACCGCCGCCGCGACTTCCACGATGATCCCTCCGACGAGATCTTCTACATGCTCAGAGGCGGCATGACGCTCGAGTACATCGACGAGAACCGCCGACGCCTGAGCGCGGTCATCCGCGAAGGCGAGATGCTGCTCGTTCCCGCTCACACGCCTCACTCGCCCCATCGCCCGGCCGAGACGTGGGGCCTCGTCATCGAGATCAAGCGCGGCGCCCGGGACCAGGAAGCGCTGATCTGGTTCTGCGAACGCTGCGACCGGGAGCTCCATCGTCTGACCATGAGCGCCATGGACATCGAGCGCGACCTCCGCGCGGCCATCGAGGCCTTCGACGCCAGCGTGGAGCTCCGTACCTGCCGCCACTGCCACCAGGTCCAACCCGACCAGGCCCCGCTCCCCGAGCCGCCGCCCTAGGCCTCGCGGCTCCGCTACACGGTCATGCCGCTGCCGCCATCGAAGTTGACCGACGCCCCCGTGATGTAGGTGGCGCGCTCGGAGACGAGGAACGCGAAGAGATCCGCGAATTCCGACGCGTGGGCGACGCGCCCGAGGGGCACCCGCAGCTTGGCCAGCTCCGCGTAGTGCGCTTCGAGATCGCCCTTGGCCCGCCGCGCGATCTGGGCGCTGCGCACCAGCCCGATGCAGATCGTATTCACGCGGATGTTGTCGGCCGCGTACTCGTTGGCGAGCGACTTGGTCAGATTGAGGCCGGCCGCGCGCGTCACCGAGGTGGGCAGCGCCCGGGGCTGCGGGGCCTTGCCCCCCACCGTGGTGATGTTGACGATGCGTCCGCCCCCGCGCTTCTTCATGTGGGGGATCACGAGGCGGGACATGCGCACCGCGCCCATGACCTTGAGGTCCCAGTCGGTCTGCCAGGTCTCGTCGTCGACCTTCTCGAAGGCCGCCGCCGCCGACGTGCCGGCGTTGTTGAGGAGGATGTCGACGCCGCCCCACTGCGCGACCACCGCGTTGACGAGCCCCTCGCAATCGGCGGCCCGGCTGACGTCGGCGACCTGGGCGAGCACCTGCCCCTTGGTGGCCTTCCGGATCTCATCCGCCGTCTGGTCGAGGTGCTCCTTGCGCCGGGCGCAGATGGCCACGCGCGCACCTTCGGCGGCGAGCTTCTCCGCGGCGGCCCGGCCGAGCCCGTCGCTGCCCCCGGTGATGATCGCGACCTTACCGTTCAGACCCAGATCGAGCATGAGAAGCCCTCCTCAGAAGTCGGTGAGAAGCACGCTCAGGACCGCAGCACCCGGCCCGCGGCCGCTCCGGTGAGCTTTCCGTCTGCCCAGGTCACCGCGCCGTTGACCACCGTGTACTCCACGCCCCGTGACGGCATGACCATGCGCTTGGCGCCGCCGGGCAAGTCGAACCGGCGCTCGCCGCGGTTGGTCGAGCCGACGCGAGCCGCGTCGAAGACGGCGAGGTCCGCCGCGAGGCCGGGAGCGAGCCGGCCGCGGTCCCGGATGCCGAAGACATCGGCCGGGTCCGAGGTGAGGCGGCGCACCCCTTCCTCGAGCGTCAACGCCTGGCGCTCGCGCACCCAGGTGCCGAGCAGGTAGGTCGGGTAGCCCGCGTCGCACAGCATGTCGACGTGGGCCCCGCCGTCGCCCAGCGCCACCAGCACGCTCTTGTCGTTCAGAATCTCGGTCATGCGGTCGACCCGCGTGTTGAACGAGGCCATCGTGAATTCGATGTCGAGATCGTCCTGGAGGGTCAGGTCCAGGAAGGCATCGACGCCGTCCTTGCCCTGCTCCCGGGCGATGTCCGCGATCGAGCGGCCCTCGAGCGCCTTCAGGGCGGGAGACCTGACCTCGTGCACGTTGATGCGCGCCCAGTTACCGAAGGCCATCGGCTGCTTCAGCTCCTCGCGGAAGCGGTCGCGGAAGGCGGGGTCGGCGTAGACCCCGGCCTGCGCCGGCTTCGACTTGTCGACGAACACCCGGTTCCAGCTCGGGAACGCCGCGAAGGAGAACGGGTTGCGCATGTTGATGTCGCGCGTCAGCGGCAGCGGCGAGGTCTGCGGCCGGGCTCCGCGCGCGATCAACGGCGCGGCCTTCCGCAACGTCTCGCGTACTGCCTCCGGGATGTCGTCGCGGTCGAAGAGAGCCAGGAAGGTGACGTGCCGGCCACTCTCGCGCAGCAGGAAGTCGAGTAGCTCGTACTCCTCGTCGTCCATCACCGCGATCTTGCGGGTCAGCGCGATCTCGATGGCCCCCTTGCCGCGCTCCCGGAGCGCGTTGGCGTAGGCTCGCAGCTCGTCGCGGCTGGCGTTGCGGCACGCGAGCGGGCGGCCCTGGAAGCCGACGTGCTGGTTGAGGATCGTCGTCGAGAAGCCGAAGGCGCCCGCGTCGATCGCGTCGCCGAGCAGCGCCTTGATCTGCGCCGTCTCGTCGCGGGTCGCGGCGCGCTCCATCGACGCCTCGCCCATCACGTAGTGGCGGAACGGGGTCAGGGGCGCCAGGAAGGCGAGATTGAGCGCGGGGCCACGCCGGGCCGCCGCCTCGATGAAGTCGGGGAAGGTCTCCCAGTCCCAGGTGATGCCCATGTTGAGGACGTCGAACGGAATCGCTTCGACGTTGACCAGGTCGCGCATCGCGACCTCGCGCGCCTTGGGCTTGCACGGCGCGATACCGACGCCGCAGTTTCCCATGATGACGCTCGTGACGCCGTGCCACGAGGAGGGAGTCACCGCCCCGTCCCAGCAGATCTGCGCGTCGTAGTGGGTGTGCGGATCGATGAAGCCCGGCGCGACCACGAGATCGGCGGCATCGATCACCGTGGCGGCGCCGTCCGTCACCCGACCGATCTCGGCGATCTTGCCGCCCGTGATGGCCACATCGGCCCGGCGGCCCGGCGCCCCGGTGCCGTCCACCAGCGTGCCGTTCTTCACCACCAAGTCGTACGCCATCGAGTCCTCCTACTCCGCGCGACGGCGCGGAGCGGCCAGCGCTCTAGACCTTGCCGGCGGCGATCAGGGCCGCCGTGTCGTAGAACTCGTGGAACTCCACCACCTTGCCGTCACGAAACGTCCAGAAGTCCGCCTTCGGGGTGTCGACGATACGACCGGTCTTGCGATTTCGCCAGGCGGTCGAGCCCCGCATGGCGACGCGCTCCCCCTCCGCGACGAACTCGCCGGTCGTGTAGTGGATCATCTCCCAGTCGGCGAGCAGGCCCTTGAAGTACCGCTCGAAGTCCTTCTTGGAGGCGATGGGGGCGGTGAATTCCGCCGCCGGGGCGCCGCCGGCAAGCGAAAAGCACCGGACGTCGTCGGTCACGAGGTCGAGCCAGGCTCCGACGCTGCCCCCCCTGCTCTCGTGCCATTGCCGATACGCATGCTTGAGCTTCGCAACGTTGTCCGAGGGAGATCCCATAGGTGTCACCTCCATGGTCGGCCGCGACGGATCCGGAGCCCGAGCCCCGCGAGCGGGCGCGATCGTACCATACGACCCGCCGGTGGGCCATGCGCCCGCCTTCCACTGAGCTGCCGGGGGACCTCCACGCGCTGATGCCAACGAAGA
The DNA here is from genome assembly GCA_035569855.1 of Candidatus Dormiibacterota bacterium. Lineage (GTDB taxonomy): Bacteria > Methylomirabilota > Methylomirabilia > Rokubacteriales > CSP1-6 > CAMLFJ01. The sequence continues at coordinate 901 of DATMMH010000104.1, read as the reverse complement.
GGCTCGCCAGACCGATGAGCGCGGGGAGGTTGAACCCGCGTGGACCCGCCCACGAAGGGCTTTCGACCAACACGCGAGCCTACCGCATACGGTGCCCATCGAACGCGTGCAGACTCTCATCGATCATCCGCTCGAGGTAACGCGGGCCAGACTCGTCGGGTGATCGCGCGTGTCCGCTTCTTGCCCTTACACAGCGAAGTTGTCACGTGTCGGCCCTTGCTTTCTGTTACATTCTCGGCGCGGGTAAACCATCGGTGTCCTATCCGCCTCCGTCGAGGAGATCCACGCCATGCCGCGACCCGACATCGCGCCCCTCGTGACCTCGCCGGCGACGGCGCATCGGGTGACTCGCGCGATCGGCCAGGCGAACCTCAAGCGGTGGCTGGGCCCACTTGTTCGTCCGAGCCGCGATGATCTACCAATCCGCCGGCGCGCATGGCAAGTCCGCTCGGTATCTGGAAGCGGCGGTTAGGATCAACCCGGACTACGCCGCCTTCCACGTCCATCGATGAGCCTAGCTCGAGCAGGGAGAGAGTGCCATGAGCAATCCGGGGAGACGATACTCCATCTCGATCGTCCTCGTCCTGTTGGTCGCCGGCCTCTTCATGGTGTACCAGTGGTGGCCCATGGAACCTCGACCCGGCACCGTACTCGATGAAGCGCGGCAGGCCAACCGGCCCGCCAGTTCCTTCCCCGCCGCCGACGAGCCTTACTTTCAGGACATGGATCAAGCGAAGGGTGGCGTCGTCCAGTTGACCCCGGACGAGGTCAAAGGACGCAACACCTGGATCGTCTGGACCGGCGGCAACGATCGGCTCTGGGACAAACTGAGCGTCGCGAGCTTTGGCGCGCTCGACCTGCTCAAGATCGTCTCTTCGCATCAGGGCCTGAAGGCCAGCCG
>DATMMH010000103.1:0-8877 GCA_035569855.1 Candidatus Dormiibacterota bacterium | reverse complement strand
CCAGCTGGGTCTTCGCCCGCGTTACACGCTGCACGCCGGGCTCGCCCAGACGTGGGAGTGGTACCGGGCCCAGGGCCTGAGCGAGCGGCCGGTCGACTTCTCCTTCGAGGACCAGCTCCTCTCCAAGCTCGGCTCGTGACCCGCGGCATCCTGGTGTACACCCCGGATCCGGGCGAGGCGCGCGCCTACGCCGATCTCATCCGCCTCCCCGCGCGCGCGTTCACGGTGCACGTGGCCGAGACGCCCGAGCAGGCCGCCGGTCCCGCGGCCGAGGCGGAGATCCTCTACGGCTGGAGGCCACCGCGCGGCCTCCTCGGCGCCGCGAAGCGGCTGCGCTGGATCCAGGGCATGGGCGCGGGCGTCGAGCACCTGCTGGTGCCCGAGGTTGCCCCGACCGTCCGGATCACGCGCGTCGCCGGCATCTTCGGCCCGTGGATGGCCGAGTACGCGATCGCCTGGGCCCTATGGACAACGCAGCATATAGACGACTTCCGCGCGAGCCAGCGCGAGCGGCGCTGGGCGCCCGTCAACCCGATCCCCCTGCGCGGCCAGACGCTCTGCGTGGTCGGGCTCGGCGACATCGGCCGCACGATCGCCACGTCGGCCCGCGCCCTCGGCATGCGGGTGATCGGCGTGAGCCGCAGTGGGCGCGGACCCCGCGAGGCCGAGCGGGTCTACAAGACGGGCGCCCTGCGGAAGGCCCTAGCCCGCGCCGACTTCGTGGTGCTGACCCTGCCGCTGAGCCCGGCCACGCGGGGTCTGGTGGGCGCGGCCGAGCTCTCGGCCATGAAACCGTCGGCCTGGCTGATCAACCTCGCGCGGGGACCCATCGTGCAGGAGGCCGCGCTGCTCGACGCCCTCCGCGGCAGGCGGATCGGCGGGGCCGTCCTCGACGTCTTCGACACCGAGCCGCTGCCGGTCGAGCATCCGCTGTGGGGCTTCGACAACGTGGTGATCACACCCCACATCTCGGGGCCCAGCACGCCGCCCGAGATCGCGCCGATCTTCAACGACAACCTCCGCCGCTACGTCGCCGGCCGACCGCTCCGCTACCTCGTCGACCGGGCGCGGGGCTACTGAGGCCGCGGCGCTCCCGACTTCTCGATCCCGACCCGGATCACCTCCCCACGCCGCGCCCACCGCGCCACGGGGAGCGTCAGCTCGAGGAAAAGCTTCAGCACCCCGTACACCGGCCGCCACTCCGCGAGCCGCGCCAGGCGCACCAGCCCGCGGTCACGGAGCCAGAAGCCGAGGCTCCAGAGGTAGTACCGGGGCTTGGCCTGGTGCCAGCACCAGACGACGCGCCCGCCGGCCAGGCCGGCCACCCGCTCAAGCGAGGCCGGCGTGAAGTGCGAGAGATGCCGCGGCAGCTCGAGTCCGGACCAGGCGCGCCCGAAGAGCCGCGCGCCCAGCCCGCCCGCGTTCGGAACCTCCACGACCAGCAGGCCGTCGGGCGCCAGCCACTCGAGCATGCGCCGCACCGCGGCCACCGGGTCCGGCACGTGCTCGAGCACGTGGAAGGCGGTGATCACGTCGAACTCGCCGGCGTCAAAGGGCGCGCCCAGCAGGTCGCCCGCGTGCACGCGCTCGCTGAAGCGGCGCGCCTTCTTCGCCGCCGCCTCGTCGACCTCCACGCCCGCCACGTCCCACCCCAGCGCCGCGGCGACGCCCAGGGCACCGCCCGATCCACAGCCCACGTCGAGGTATCGGCCGCGGCCGCGCCACGGCGGGCAGTCCCACCTGAGCCGACGGTGCAGCAGCCGCGCCCGCAGGCGCGTCAGGAGAGCCGGATGCGCCTCGGCGAGCCGTGCGTAGCCCAGGCGCGAGGCGAGCGCCCGCCGCACCGCGCGCACCCGCGCGGGCGAGCCCTTGAAGGGAATGCGCGGCGAGGGCTCCTGGTGGCGCGGGTAGTGGTCGGGGTAGCAGTCGGCGAGCCGATCGTCGCGCACCCGGGGGCGCTGGTAGAGGAACCCGCAGCGCCGGCAGCGCGCGACCGTGTAGACGCCGGGCACCGCGAAGGCCCGGTCGGGAGTGGCCCAGAGCGCGTCCGCCTCGCCGGCGCCGCAGAGAAAGCACGGCGCCTCGACGGTGGGAAGGCCCGCGGGCATCACCCGCCGCCCCGCATTACTTCTTCGACAGGAGCCAGTGGCCGACGGCGAGGTGGGGCAGCCCGGAGCGCTCGAAGGTGTCGACCGCGTCGGCGGCCCCGCCCACGATGGGCTCGCCGTGGAGGTTGAACGAGGTGTTGAGCACCGCGCCCACGCCGGTGCGGCGCTGGAACTCGCTGATCACCGCGTGGTACTCCGGGTTCCACTCGCGCTCCAGGATCTGCGGCCGCGCGGTGGCATCCTGGGGATGAATCGCCGCGGCGAGCGCGTCCCGCGCGTCCGGCCGGGTGGCCATGGCCAGCATCATGTAGGGCGACGCGAGGCCCTTCGGATTGACGAGATAGTCGCCCGCGCGCTCGGCCAGCACGGTCGGCGCGAACGGCATCCAGAAGTCGCGGTTCTTGATCATGCGGTTGATCAGGCCGACCACGCGATGATCCGAGGGGTTGGCCAGGATCGACCGGTTGCCGAGGGCGCGCGCCCCGAACTCCATGCGCCCGGCGCAGCGGGCCACCACGCCGTCGGAGACGAGCAGCTCGGCGATGCGCTCCTCGATGCGGTCGTGGAACGCGACTTTGTATTGCCCCTCGAGCCGCCGCTCGCGGATCACCACCTCCGCCTCCTCGTCGGTGACCGACTGGCCGAGATACGCGGGGCCGAAAGGGTGCGGCGCCGCCGCGATGCCGCGGCGCGCGCACTCCTGCAGGTATCCGAGATACGCCGCGCCCACCGCGTTGGATTCGTCCCCGCACGACGGGAACGCGAAGAGCTCCTCGACCCAGTCCTCCTGGCCGATGAGCATGTTGGCCTTCACGTTCATGAAGACGCCCCCGCCGAGGGCCAGCCGGCTCCCGCCGTAGCGCTGCTGCATCAGCCGGATCCAGCGGAGCAGGACGTCCTCCAGCAGGCGCTGGGCCCCGCCCGCCACCCAGTCGAAGCGCAGGCCGACCATGGCCCGCAGCAGGAGCTGGTAACGCTCGCCCGGCGCGAGCCAGCGGAATCGAGCGGGGCGGCCCTCGTCGAGGTCGAAGACCTCGCGCAGCGCCGCCTCCGCGCGCCGCGCGTACGTGTCCGGCGCGTAGGGGGCCATGCCCATGACCTTGTACTCGTGCTCGCCGAACTTCATCCCCAGAGCCAGCGTCACGAACGAGTAGAAGGCGCCCACCGACCCCGGCGCGCTCGGCGTCGCCTCGTGGCGGTCCAGCGCGAGCCCGCGTCCGGTGGAGGCGGTGGCGCAGAGGCCGTCGCCGGAGTTGTCGTTGGTGAGGACGAGGGCGTCGCGGCCCGCGAAGCCCGAGCCCCAGTAGGCGGCGGCCGCGTGGCAGGCGTGGTGATCGAGCGACGCGATGCGCTCCGCCCCGATCCCGAGGTGCTCGGTGACGAAAGCGAGACGCTCGCGCTGCGAGATCCCGAACTTGCCCCGCGAGGCGTCGATCAGCCCGAACTTGGCGCCCCACTTCCGGACCTTCTTCCGCAGGGTCCGCCGCCGCGACGGCCAGGCGACCCCGTAGTACTCCTTGACGTACGCCTCGTCGTGGAGGACCCGGTTGAGCCACTCGCGCGAGGCCGCCCGGGCGCCGGCCAGCGCCACCAGGTCGATCTCGGACGGGCTGATGCGGAGCTCGCGCAGCAGGGCGTCGATGGCCTGGCGCGGATACCCCGAGTCGTTCTTGAGCCGGCTGAAGCGCTCTTCGGACGCGCAACCGATGACGCGCCCGTCCCGGAGCACGGCCGCCGTCGCGCAGTGGGTCTCGGTGATGCCGAGGACGATCATGACCGGGGTAGTATACCGCCCGCGTCGGCCCGGTCCCTCACCCTGCGCTCGACTCGGGCTACTGGGCGGGGGCCGCGGTGGCCTCGAGCGTCATCACCACCCGCTCCCGGTCGCGACGGACCACGAGCGGCAGGGGGCCTTCCGTTCCGGCGGCGAGCAGGGCCTCCCGCACCGCGTCGAGCGTGAGGACCGGGCGCCCGTTCACCTCGGTGAGCACGTCGCCGACCTGCAGCCCCGCCCGATCCGCGCGGCTGCGGGGCACGACGAGCGCCACCGAGAGCGCGACCGGGGGCCGCGCGCCGCCCAGCTCCGGCTGACCTTCCGGATCGCGCACGAGGAATCCGTACTCCACCGCGACGCGCTCGGCGGCCACCTGGTCCGGCATCACGCCCACCTTCACCTGCACCGGCCGGCGGCCTTCCTCGCGTCGCAGCACCGTGAGCTTGACGATCTCGCCCACCGAGGTCGACGCGATGGCACGCTGCAGGCTCCTCGTGTCCACCACCGGCCGGTCTCGGAAGGCCACCACGAGGTCGCCGTTCTTCAGCCCCGCGTCGGCGGCGGGCGTCTCCTTGATGACCTCGACGATCACCGCTCCGAAGCCCTCCCGGAAGCCGAAGCGCTTCGAGATGTCCTCCATCTCCTGCTCGGAGAGATCGCGGATGCGCACCCCGAGCCAGCCCCAGCGCGTCGCCGCCTCACTCGCCGGGGCGAGCAGCATCGCCGCCAGCAGCAGCGAGGCCAGCGCGCGGGATCGCGGGCTCAAGCTCGACCGCCTTCGCCGGTGAGCTGGCTCAGCAGATCGTCGAGGGCGCTGGCCAGCCGCTCGAGCCGCCGCGCCACGTGCAGCTCCTCCAGCAGCGCCTGCCGCACCGCCGGCGCGGGCACGAGCGCCGAGGCCACCTGGTCGCACAGCTCGGCCGGATCGCCGAGCGCTTCGAGCGTCTCGCGCAGCTCGGCGCCCGAGCGGCCCACCGCGTCGAGGATCTGCCGACAGCGCGTCTTCACCCGGGCGGCCAGCGCCGCCACCTCCGCGCCCTCGGCGCCGATGTCGCCGAGCGGGGTCGCGGCCACCATCCGGTAGAGCGTGTCGGCGGGGACCTCGCGGTCGATGCGCGCGCGGCACTCGCCGCGCAGCAGCAGGTTGAAGCGACCGGTGGCCATGCGCTCCCACTGCACGATCCGCCCGACGCCGGTGATCGTGTAGACCGCGGGCTTGCCCTCGTAGCTCGCCTCGTACCCCGGCTTGAGGCCCACCACCGCCAGGCGCTTGTCACGGGAGAGGCAGTCGGTGATCATCGCCCGGTAGCGCGCCTCGAAGACGTGGAGCGGCAGGAGCGTGTGCGGGAAGAAGGTGAGATCCGGGAGCGGGAAGATCGGAAGGACGACCTGCGCGGCCACCGACCCTACCCGATGCTGGGCAGCTTGAGCGCGGCGACCGCGTCCACACGTGCGGCCGCCGCGGCCGCGATCTTGCGAAACGCCTGCGCCTGGGCCGAGTCCGGCCGACCGACCGTGATGGGCACCCCCGCGTCGCCGCCCTCGCGGGTCTCCATCTCGAGCGGGATCTGCCCGAGCAGCGGCACCCCGAACTCGTCGGCCACGCGCTGGCCGCCGCCCTCGCCGAAGATCGGGTAGCGCTTCCCGGTGTCGGGCGCCGCGAAGTAGCTCATGTTCTCGACGATGCCCAGGATCGGCACGTTCAGCTTGCGGAACATCCCGAGGGCCTTCCGCACGTCGAGCAGCGCCACGTCCTGCGGGGTGGTGACCATGACCACCCCGGAGAGCGGCACCACCTGCGACAATGAGAGCTGCGCGTCGCCCGTGCCCGGCGGCATGTCGAAGACGAGGTAGTCGAGCGGCCCCCAGTTGACGTCGCGCAGGAACTGCTGCACCGCCGAGTGGATCATCGGCCCCCGCCAGACGAGCGCCTCGCGCTCGGCCACCAGGAGGCCGATCGACATGATCTTGATGCCGTGGGCCTCCACCGGGATGATCTTGTTGTCGAACATGCCGGGGCGCCCCTTCGCCCCCATCATCAGCGGGACGTCGGGGCCGTAGACGTCCACGTCGACCAGTCCGACCTGCGCGCCCGCCTGCTTGAGCGCCAGCGCCAGGTTCACCGCCACCGTGGACTTGCCGACGCCCCCCTTGCCCGAGGACACCGCGACGGTGTGCTTGACGTCCGGGATGAGGTCGGCGGGCGCCGCGGCCGGCGGCGCGCCGTGCTGATGGCCGCCCGCCGCGGCGGGCGGGCGGGCGGTGGCGGCCGCGGAGCCCATCTTCACGTTCACGCGGGTCACCCCGGGCAGCTCCGCCACCGCGCGCGAGGCGCTGCTGTGGAGCGTGGCCTTCGTCGCGGGCGCCTGGCCGGTGAAGGCCAGCGTGAACGACACTTCCGCGTCCTGGATGCGCAGCTCCTTGATGAGACCGAGGGTGACGATGTCCTGACCGCGGTCCGGGTCCTGGATGGCCCGCAGCGCGTCCAGCACGCTACGTTCGGTCGGAGCGGCGGGCATGGGCTCTAGCTCTCCTGGGGGTTCATTCGAGGGTCTGGGCGAAGTATACGCACATTGCCCGGGGCCATGCCACGATGCTTTCCAAGCCCTTGGAGAACTTGAAAAATCGACCCGGACTTGCTACAACGGTCGAGTGCTGAGCGCCGAGGACTTCCGCCGTGTGATGAGCCACTTCGCCTCCGGGGTGACCATCATCACCGCGTGGGACTCGGCCGGCCGGCCCACCGGGCTCACCGCCAGCTCCTTCACCTCCGTGTCGCTCCACCCGCCCCTGATCCTGGTCTGCGTCTCGCAAAAGGCGCAGAGCTACCCGGCCATCAAGGACGCGGGTCGCTTCGCGGTCAACATCCTGAGCATGGACCAGGAGGCGGTCTCCCGCCGGTTCGCGACCGCGCCCAGCGCGAGCGGGGACGAGAAGTTCGAGGGATTGGAGTACCAGCCCGGGCCTCACGGGCTCCCGATCCTGAAGGACGCGCTGGCCGAGCTCGAGTGTACGGTGGTGCACGCGTACCCCGGCGGCGATCACACCATCTTCGTGGCCCAGGTCGAGGCGGCCGACTGTCGCGGTGACGCAGGACCGGAGCCGCTCCTGTACTTCCGCGGCAAGTATTCCCGTCTTCACCCACACGCAGGAGGATCGCGCTGATGCCGGTTCCACTCTCTCGCCCGCCCGTCGACGACGAGATCAAGGCCGCGGTGCTGGCCGCCATCGACTCGCGACAGTACATTCTCGGGCCCGAGTGCAAGGCCTTCGAGCAGGAGTTCGCCCGCTACATCGGCACCAAGCACGCGGTGCTGACCAGCAGCGCCACCGCGGCGATCTGGATGATCCTCAGGGCCTTCGGCGTCAAGGCGGACGACGAGGTCCTCGTGCCTTCGCACACCGCCTTCCCGACCGTCGAGGCCATCTGCTTCGCGGGCGCGACCCCCATCTTCGTGGATGTGGACGACTCCTACACGGTGGACCTCAAGGACGCGGCGGCCAAGGTGTCGCCGCGGACCGTCGGCTTCGTCCCGGTGCACCTCTACGGGCATCCCGCCGACCTCGACGGGATCCGCCGCCTCTGCGCGGAGCGGAGCCTCTGGCTGCTCGAGGACTGCGCGCAGGCGCACGGGGCCGCCTGGCAGGGGCGCAAGGTCGGCACGTTCGGCCGCGCGGCGGCCTTCTCCTTCTACCCGTCCAAGAACCTGACCGTGATGGGCGACGGCGGCCTGCTCGTCACCGACGACGACGACGTGGCCGCGCGCTGCCGGCGCCTGCGCGACCACGGCCGGATCAACAAGGACGTCCACTCCGAGGTCGGCTTCAACCTCCGGTTCAACGACATCCAGGCCGCGGTGGGCCGGGTGCTGCTGCGTCGACTCGACGCCATGAACGATCACCGCCGGCTCTTGGCCGAGCGGTATCGCACCGGGCTCGCGGGGCTGCCGCTCCACCTCCCGGTGGAGGCCCCGGGCGCGCGCCACGTCTATCACCTCTACGTGGTGCGTACGTCCCGGCGCGACGCGCTGGCCAAGTTCCTCAAGGAGCGGGGCATCGCCACCGGCATCCACTACCCGGTCGCCAGCCACAAGCAGCCCGCGGTCGAGATCTACAACCCGCCCGCGCTGCCCCACACCGAGCGCATCGTGGGCGAGATCCTGACGCTGCCGATCTCGGCCGGCCACACCGTGGCCGAGGTGGACGAGGTCGTGGCGGCGGTGAAGGAGTTCTTCAGCGCTCGGTGAGCCGCCGGCTCTGACCGACTGCGCGGCGCCCGTGAACATCCTGCAGCTCTATCCGAAGTCGGACTACTTCACGGGTGCCGCCATCCAGGTCCGCGATCTGGCCACCGGGCTGGCCGCGCGCGGCCACCGCGTGGTGCTGGCCACCCGTCCCAACCCCCACTGGGAGGAGGCCTGCGCCGCCTCGTCGGTGGCGCACGCTCCGCTGCCGATGCGGAGCAGTCTCGATGTGCGCTCCGCGTTCCGCCTCGCCCGGCTCATTCGCCAGCACCAGATCGAGGTCGTGCACTGCCAGAAGGGTCGCGCCCGCTCCCTCGCCCTCCTGGCCGGGCTCGCCGTCAAGATCCCGGTGATGATCCTGAATCGGGGCGTGAGCTTTCCCGTCGACCGCTGGACCCGGCTCGGCTACACGACCGCGCGGGTGACCGCGATCGTCGCGGTGTGCGAGTCGATCAAGCGCGGCCTCGTCGCCTCCGGGGTGCCCGCGGCCAAGATCGAGGTGATCTACTCCGGGACCGACCTCGGGCGCTTCCATCCCGGCGTCGACGGCCGGCGCATCCGCGCGGAGCTCGGCCTCGCGCCGGAGCACGCCCTGGTCACCCAGGTCGGCGTCCGTTCCTGGCGCGGCAACGACGACGTGCTCGAGGCGATGACGCGGGTCTGTCACGCGGCGCCCCACGCCCGCCTGCTCTTCGTCGGCGCGGCCGCCCCGCGCATCCCGCAGCTCCGTGACCAGGCGTTCCGCCGGGGC
>DATMMH010000102.1:0-8153 GCA_035569855.1 Candidatus Dormiibacterota bacterium | reverse complement strand
TGGGACGAGGCGCTCACGCGCTTCCTCACGCTCCACCGCCTCTCCAAGGTGGGCAAGGCGCGCTTCATGGACGAGCGCATGGAGAGCTTCTTCCGCTCGGTGACCCTCGAGCTGGCCCGCGCGGGCTGGGCGCGGCTCTGGTTTCTCGAGCACGAGGGCGCGCCGGTGGCTTCCTTCCTCTGTCTCGAGTACGCGGGCGCGGTGGGGCTCTACAACTCCGGCTTCGATCCGGCGCAGGCGGTGCTGGCCCCCGGCATCGTGCTGCTGGCCCACGTGATCCGCGACGCCATCGAGCGCGGGATCCCCACCTTCGACTTCCTGCGCGGGGAGGAGCCGTACAAGTACGGCTTCGGGCCCGCGCCGGAAGACGTGCTGAGCATCCGGGTCGCGCCGTGAACCTCTCGGTCGCGATGCTCTCCGTGCACACGTGCCCCCTGGCCGCGCTGGGCGGCAAGGAGACGGGCGGCATGAACGTCTACGTGCGCCAGACCGCGCGCGAGCTCGGGCGCATGGGCGTGCACGTGGACGTCTTCACCCGCTCGCAGAACCCCACCATCCCGCGGATCGTCGAGCTGGGCCCCGGCGCACGGGTGGTGCACCTGCCCGCGGGACCGGAGGCGCCGATGCGCCGCGAGGCCCTGCACGGCCACCTCGACCAGTTCGCGGCGGGCGTCGAGGCCTTCGCCCGGGATAGCGGCATGCGCTACGACCTGATCCACTCCCACTACTGGCTGTCGGGGGTCGCCGGTCTCCGGCTCCGTGAGCGCTGGGGAACGCCCCTCGTGCAGATGTTCCACACGCTCGCCAAGCTCAAGAACGCGGTGGCCCACTCGGAGGCGGAGCGGGAGCCCTCGCTGCGCGAGGAGGAGGAGAGCCGCATCGTCGCCCAGGCCGATCGCGTGGTCGCGGCCAACGTGGTGGAGCGCGCGCACCTGGTCTGGTACTACGGCGCCCGCGCCGAGCGGATCGCGGTGATCCCGTGCGGGGTGGACACCGACCTGTTCCAGCCGATGGACCCGGCCAAGGCCAAGGATCTTCTCGAGCTGCCGCCGGATCCTCTGCTCCTCTACGTGGGACGTCTGCAGCCCATCAAGGGCCTCGAGACCCTGCTCGAGGCGATGGCCGCGGTGCCGGAGCCGGCCTACCTGCTCGTGGTGGGCGGCGACCACGACGAGCCCGAGAACGGGCACGGGGCGGCGCTCCGCCAGCGCGTGACCGCGCTCGGCCTCGACCGGCGCGTGCGCTTCCTGCGCGCCCAGCCCCAGCGCCGCCTGCGGCTCTTCTACGCCTCGGCCGACGCCACCATCATCCCGTCGTACTACGAGTCGTTCGGCATGGTGGCCCTCGAGGCGATGGCCTGCGGCAGCCCGGTCGTCGCTTCCCGCGTCGGAGGGCTCACCACCACGGTGCAGGACGGCGTGACCGGCCGGCTCGTCCCCGAGGGCGATCCCGCCGCGCTGGCCGCCGCGATCACCACGCTGCTGGACCGCGCCGAGGGTCGCCGGCTCGGCCTGCAGGCGACCCGCTGGGCCGCCGAGCATCGCTGGCCGTGCGTGGCGGAGGCGGTCTGCCGCCTCTACTCGGAGCTCCGCCCGGTGGCCGAGCAGCATCTCCCGCACGCCCGGTGCAAGGGCTGACGTGACGACCCACGCCCCGATCGAGGTGAACGGACGGCGCTACGCCTGGCCGGACCGTCCGCTGGTGGTGATCTGCATCGACGGCTGCGAGCCCGACTACGTGCGGCGGGCGATCGCGGACGGCGCGATGCCGTACCTGGCCTCGGCGCTGCCGGGCGGCACCGAGCGCCTGGCCGACTGCGTGGTGCCGAGCTTCACGAACCCGAACAATCTCTCGATCGTGACCGGCGCGCCGCCGTCGGTGCACGGCATCTGCGGCAACTACTTCTTCGACCGCGAGGCGGGCGCCGAGGTGATGATGAACGACCCGCGCTACCTACGCTGCGGCACGCTGCTGGCCGCCTTCGCGGCAGCCGGCGCGCGGGTGGCGGTGGTGACCGCCAAGGACAAGCTCCGCCGGCTGCTGGGCCACCGCATGTCGGGCGTCTGCTTCTCGGCCGAGAAGGCCAACGAGACCACGACGGCCGAGCACGGGGTCGCCGACGGGCTCGCGCTGGTGGGCCTGCCGCTGCCGTCGGTGTACAGCGCCGCGCTCTCCGAGTTCGTCTTCGCGGCCGGGGTTCGACTGCTCGAATCGGTGCGCCCGGACGTCATGTACCTCTCCACCACCGACTACGTGCAGCACAAGCACGCCCCCGGCACCGCGGAGGCCAACGAGTTCTACGGCATGATGGACGGCTACTTCGCCAAGCTGGCCGGCCTCGGGGCCACCGTCGCCATCACCGCCGATCACGGCATGAACGCCAAGACCGACCCGGCGGGGCACCCGCGGGTGATCTACCTGCAAGACCATCTCGACGGCTGGCTCGGCGCCGGTCGCGCGCGCGTGATCCTGCCCATCACCGATCCCTACGTGGTGCACCACGGCGCGCTCGGCTCCTTCGCCACCGTGTACCTGCCCGAGGGCGCGGACGCGGGCTCGGCGCGCGAGCGGGTCGCGGGCCTGCCTGGGATGGAAGTGGTGCTGGAGCGCGAGGCGGCCTGCCGCCGCTTCGAGCTGCCGCCCGACCGCATGGGGGACCTGGTCGCGGTCTCCGAGCGGCACGTGGTGATCGGCACGAGCGAGGCCCGGCACGATCTCTCCGGCCTCGACGCCCCGCTGCGCTCGCACGGCGGCATCAGCGAGCAGACGGTGCCGCTCCTGCTGAACCGGCCCACCGCCGGGGTGCCCACCGGCCGGCGGCTGCGCAACTTCGATATCTTCGACCTCGCCTTGAATCACGTCCAGTAGCGCCGTGGTCGACCAGGCGCGGGCCGTCGTGATCGGCGGCGGCATCGTCGGCACGAGCGTCGCGTATCACCTGACGCAGCTCGGGTGGCGCGACGTGGTGCTGCTCGAGCAGGGCGGCCTCTCCGGCGGGACCACCTGGCACGCGGCGGGGCTGGTCGGGCAGCTCCGGTCGTCGAGCAACCTCACCCGGCTCATCCGCTACAGCGTCGATCTCTACAGCCGTCTCGAGGCCGAGACGGGCCAGTCCACCGGCTGGAAGCGATGCGGCAGCGTGAGCGTGGCGCGCACCGCGGAACGCATGGTGCAGCTCAAGCGCAATGCGGCGCTGGCCATGGCCTACGACATCGAGGCCCACGTGATCGACGCGGACGAGGCGGCGCGCCGCTATCCGGCGATGCGGACCGAGGACCTGGTCGGCGCGGTGTGGATCCCGGGCGACGGCAAGGCCAACCCGGCCGACATCACCCAGGCGCTCGCCCGAGGCGCGCGGGCCCGCGGCGCCCGGCTGCTCGAGGGCGTGGCCGTCACCGGCGTGAACATCGTCCGGGGCGCGGTGGCGGGCGTGGAGACCTCGAACGGACCGATCGCGACCGAGATCGTGGTGAACTGCGCCGGGATGTGGGCGCGAGAGCTCGGGCGTCTGAGCGGGGTGACCATCCCGCTCCACGCGTGCGAGCACATGTACATCGTCACCCAGCCGATCGCGGGCATCGCCCCGGACCTGCCGGTGCTCCGCGATCCGGACGGCCACATCTACGTCAAGGAAGAGGTCGGCGGCCTGCTGATGGGCGGCTTCGATCCGTGGGCCAAGCCGTGGGGCACCGAGCGGATCCCCGACGGCTTCTCGTTCCAGACCCTCAAGGAGGACTGGGGGAAGTTCGAGATCCTGATGACCAACGCGCTCGAGCGCCTGCCCGCTCTCGAGACCGCGGAGGTGCGCACGTTCCTCAACGGGCCGGAGAGCTTCACGCCCGACAACTACTTCATCATGGGCGAGGCCCCGGAGGTGCGGCGCTACTACGTGGGCGCGGGCTTCTGCTCGGGCGGCATCGCCGCCGCGGGCGGGGCGGGGCGGGCGCTCGCCGAGTGGATCGTGGGCGACCGGCCGCCGATGGACCTCTGGCCCGCCGACATCCGGCGCTTCGCTCCGCTGCACGGCAACCGGCGTTTCCTGCGCGAGCGGGTGAGCGAGATCGTGGGTGTGCACTACAACATCGCGTTCCCGAATCGCGAGCTCCAGAGCGGTCGCGGGCTCCGCCGCTCGCCGCTGCACGACCGCCTCCGGCAGCGGCGCGCCAGCTTCGGGGCCAAGATGGGCTGGGAGCGCGCCAACTGGTTCGCCCCCGAGGGGGTGGAGCCGGAGCCGGTCTACTCATTCGGTCGGCAGAACTGGTTTCCCTACGCGGCGGCCGAGCACCGGTCCGTGCGGGAAGCGGTGGCGATCTTCGACCAGACCTCCTTCTCCAAGCTCCTGCTGCAGGGGACGGACGCCGAGGCGGTCCTTCAGCCGCTCTGCGCCAACGACGTGGCGGTGCCGCCGGGCCGTATCGTCTACACCGGCATGCTCAACGACCGCGGCGGATACGAGAGCGATCTGACCGCGACGCGCCTGCGCGAGGACGCCTACCTGATCGTCACCGGCTCCGCGCAGTCGACGCGCGATCTCGACTGGATCCGCCGGCGGACGCCGGCCAGCGCGCGCGTGACCCTGACCGACGTGACGGGAGCCCACGCGGTGCTCGGGCTGATGGGCCCGCGCTCGCGCGAACTGCTGGCTCGCGTGACCGACGCCGATCTGGCCAACGCGGCGTTTCCGTTCGCCACGTCGCGCGAGATCGCGGTGGGGCGGGCCGTCGCGCGGGCCTCCCGCATCACCTACGTGGGCGAGCTCGGCTGGGAGCTCTACGTGCCGGTGGAGCAGGCCGCCGGCGTGTACGACGATCTGTGGCAGGCGGGCGCCGACCTCGGGCTCCGCGACGGGGGCTACTACGCCATCGACTCCCTGCGGATGGAGAAGGCCTACCGGGCCTGGGGACGCGAGCTGACCCCGGACGACACGCCGTGGGAAGCGGGGCTCGGCTTCGCGGTACGCCTCGACAAGCCGGGCGGCTTCCTCGGCCGGGAGGCGCTGCTGCAGCAAAGGGACCGGCGGCCGACCAAGCGGCTGGTCACTTTCGTGCTGGAGGAGGCGCAGGCGATGCCGTGGGGCGACGAGCCGATCCTGCGCGACGGGCGCGTGGTGGGTACGGTCACGTCCGCCGCCTTCGGCCACACGCTCGGGCGCGCGGTAGCCATGGGCTACGTGCGCGACGAAGCGGGGGTGGACGACCGCTACGTGAGCGCGGGCGCGTTCGCGCTCGACGTCGGGGGCGAGCGCGTCGCGGCCCGGGCGAGCCTGGCCGCCCCGTACGATCCGCGCGCCGCGCGGGTAAAGAGCTGAGCGCGGGAAAGGACGACGTCATGGACGGGAAGTCTCGCGAGCCGTTTCTCCTGACCCCGGGGCCGCTCACCACCACGCGGGCCACCAAGGAGGCGATGCTGCGCGACTGGGGCTCGCGGGACGCGGAGTTCATCGCGATGAACGCGCGGGTGCGCGCCCGGCTGCTCGAGCTGGTCCACGGCGAGGGTAGTCACGTGTGCGTGCCGCTACAGGGCAGCGGCACCTTCATCGTCGAGGCCATGATCGGCACGCTGGTCCCGCCCGCAGGCAAGCTGCTGGTGCTGGTCAACGGGGCCTACGGCCGGCGCATGGTGCGCATCTGCGAGTACTACCGCCGCGCCTGCGTGGTCCAGGAAGCGGCCGAGGACCAGCCGGTGGATCCGGCCGCGCTCGACGCGGCCCTCGCAGGCGATTCCGCCGTCAGCCACGTGGTGGTGGTCCACTGCGAGACCACCTCGGGCGTCCTCAATCCGGTGGAGGAGATCGCGGCGGTGACCGCGCGCCGCGGCCGCCGGCTGCTCGTCGACGCGATGAGCGCCTTCGGAGCGATCGGGCTCGACGCCCGGCGCGTCGTCTTCGACGCGATGGTGGCCTCGGCCAACAAGTGCCTGGAGGGGGTGCCCGGGGTGGGCTTCGCGATCGTGCGGCGCGATGCGCTCGAGGAGGCACGGGGCCAGGCCCCGTCGCTGAGCCTCGATCTCCACGATCAGTGGGCGTCGATGGAGAAGACCGGGCAGTGGCGCTTCACGCCGCCCACCCACGTGATCGCGGCGCTGGACCGCGCCCTCGAGCAGCACGCCGCCGAGGGCGGGGTGGCCGGTCGGGGTGGGCGGTACCGTCGCAACTGCGATCTCCTCGTGAGCGGCCTCCGCGCGCTGGGCTTCGCGACGCTCCTGCCGGACCGGCTGCAGGCGCCGATCATCGTGACCGTACGCATGCCCGCCGACCCGCGCTTCGATTTCGAGACGTTTTACCAGGCCCTGAGCGGGCGGGGCTACGTCATCTACCCGGGCAAGCTCACGGTGGCCGACAGCTTCCGCATCGGATGCATCGGTGCCCTCGGCGAGCCGGAGATGCGTGGGGTGCTCGCGGCCATCCGTGAGGTGGTCGTAGAGCTGGGGGTGACCTCCTGCGCCCCGGCGCAGGGCTAGCTCCGTCGAGAGGCCGCCGGGCCGAGGCCTGGCGGCGGTGTGCTAGACTCCCCGCCTGATGGAGGCCCTCCTCGACGTCAGGAGTCTCCGCACCCACTTCCACACCTCGGCCGGAGTGATCCGTGCGGTCGACGGCGTCTCGTGGGACGTCCGCAAGGGCGAGACGGTCGCGCTGGTGGGGGAGTCGGGCTGCGGCAAGTCGGTGAGCGCGCTCTCGGTCATGCGTCTGGTGTCGGCGCCCGCCGGCCGCATCGTCGACGGTGAGATCCTGTTCAACGGCCGGAACCTCCTCGCGCTGCCCGAGGAGGAGATGCGCCGGGTACGCGGGCGGGAGATCGGGATGATCTTCCAGGAGCCCATGACCTCCCTGAACCCGGTGCTGACCGTCGGCCGCCAGCTCACCGAGACCCTCGAGACCCACCTCGGGATGACGCACCCGGAGGCCAACGCGCGCGCGGTGGAGCTACTCGGGCTGGTCGGCATCACCGACGGGCTGCGACGGTTGCGCCAGTACCCCCATCAGTTCAGCGGCGGGATGCGGCAGCGCATCATGATCGCGATGGCGCTCTCCTGCAACCCGGCCCTCGTCCTGGCCGACGAGCCCACCACCGCGCTCGACGTGACCATCCAGGCCCAGATCCTCGAGCTGATGAAGAGCCTGTCGCGTCGGCTCGGCGTGGCGATTTTAATGATCACTCACAACCTGGGGGTGGTGGCCCGCTACGCGGATCGGGTCAACGTGATGTACGCGGGCAAGATCGTCGAGCGGGCCACCGCGCGGGAGATCTACGCCAACCCCCGCCATCCCTATACGCTCGGGTTGCTCCGCTCGGTGCCGCGGCTCGACGAGCCGCGTCGCGCGAAGCTCCAGCCGATCCCGGGCCAGCCGCCCGATCTCTCGCGCCTGCCCGGGGGCTGCTCCTTCGCGCCCCGCTGCGGCTACGTGATCGACCGATGCCGCGCGGAGGAGCCGCCGCTCGAGACGGTGGCCGCCGACCACGTCTCCGCCTGCTGGCTCGCCAAGGACCTCCACGCCGTCGCAACGCCCGAGGCGACCCCCCGATGAGCCCGCAGGGCGAAGAGGCCACGACGCCACGCAAAGAGACCTGGCGTGGAGCAATCCGATGAGCCCGCAGGGCGAAGAGGCCACGACGCCACGCGAGGGGACTTCGTCGGAGGCGATTCTAGAAATCCGGAACCTGGTGAAGCATTTCGAGATCGGCGGCGGGCTCTTCGGGGGCCGCCCGGCGGTGGTGAAGGCGGTGGACGGCGTGAGCTTCGCCATCCGCCGCGGCGAGACCCTGGGCCTGGTCGGCGAGTCCGGCTGCGGCAAGACGACGACCGGGCGCTGCATCTTGCAGCTCGAGCGGCCCACCAGCGGCGAGGTGATCTTCGAAGGCCGGGATCTGACCCGGCTGGCCGACTCCGAGCTGCGCGCCGTGCGCCGCCGCGTGCAGGTGATCTTCCAGGACCCCTACAGCTCGCTGAACCCGCGCATGACGGTGGGGCAGATCATCGCCGAGCCGCTCGCGGTGCACCGCATCGTACCGGATCGGACGGCCCGCGCCGCGCGGGTGCAGGAGCTGCTGCGCCACGCGGGTCTCCTGCCCGCGATGGCGCGGCGGTACCCGCACGAGCTGTCGGGCGGGCAGCGCCAGCGCGTCGGCATCGCTCGGGCGCTCGCCATGGAGCCG
>DATMMH010000101.1:0-2776 GCA_035569855.1 Candidatus Dormiibacterota bacterium | reverse complement strand
CCCAGAAGTGGGGCATCTGCCAGAGGAAGAGGATGCCGAAGAGGATGATCGCGCCCGCGTCGGTGAGGCTTCCCCCTCCGGCCACCCAGCCGATTACGGGGGGAATCGCCCCGGGGATCGCCCCCGGCACCGCGGCGAAGGGCGAGTTCGGCTTGAGCCACGGCGTGTAGACGCCGTTGTAGAAGGCGCTAGCGATGAGGCCCAGGATGCCGGCCGTCCACCCGATGCCGAGACAGAGCGCGACCGCACCCGTCGCGATGGCGGCCAGGGCAAAGGCCAGGCCCTGCAGGTACGAAAGCCGGCCGGAAGGTAGCGGTCGGCCCGCGGTGCGGGCCATCAGGGCGTCCCGGGAACGCTCCTGCACCTGGTTGAGCGCGGAGGCCCCACAGGACAGGAGCATGACGCCGACCAGGACCACCAGGCCCTGGGCCCAGGGGAACTCCGGGCCGAGGGGGGCCCGGAGCATGAAGCCGGCCCCGGCGGAGACCAGCACGAGGAGCACGATCCCGAACTTGGAGAGCTCGGCGTAGGCGCCGAGCCGCTCGGTGATGCGGAGCACCCCGATGCCGCGCGCCGACGCGGCGGCGGCCCTAGGGGGCATGGATGGCCTCGCGCGCCGGGCTCGGACGGGAGACCGGGGCCAGCGTCGCCCGCCAGCAGCCGGCCCGCACGCTGACCCAGACCAGGGTGGCCCAGAGCGCGTACCCGACGGCAGCGTGTGTCCCCCGAACCACCGGAGCGAGCTGCAGCAGCACGGTCGCGACGCCGAGCGAGACCTGGATCACCGCGAGCGCGGCGAGCAGGCGGGTCGCGACGGAGAGGCCGGGCGCCGCCCGCGCGGCGCGGGCCCCGACCACGGCCAGGTGCACGAACAGTCCCAGCAGGAGCACGCCGAGCCAGCGGTGCACCCAGTGCACCGCGGCGAGCCACTGGCCGGGAAAGACATCGCCGCTGCACAGCGGGAAATCCGGGCAGGCGAGCCCGGCCCCGGAGTGGCGGACGTACCCGCCGAGGGCCAGCTGCGCCAGCAGCGCGACCAGCCCCACGCGGGCCAGGCGCGCGACCTTGTCGCGGGCGGCCGAGGGCTCCGCTTCGACCGAGGGTCCGAGGCCCATCGCGAGGAGGATCAGTCCCCCCAGGATCAGCAGCGCATTGACCAGGTGCGCGGTGCTGATCAGGTCGGGCAGCTTGAGCAGGACCGTGATGCCTCCGAGCGCGATCTGGACGGCGAGCAGGGCGGGCAGGAGCCAGGCCACGCGCCGCAGGCCGGGGACCCGGGTGCGCGCGAGGGCCAGCCCCGTGGTCGCCACGATCAGGACGGTCGCGGCGAGCGCGGAGAGCCGATGGCTGTACTCGATCAACACGTCCGCGCGCAGCGGCGGGATCACCGAGCCGTGGCAGAGCGGCCAGTCCGGGCAGGCGAGGCCGGAGCCGGTGGCGCTGACCACGTTGCCGACCGTCATCAGGACGAAGACCGCGACCACCGCGGCCCAGGCAGTCCTAGCGGCCATGGGGCACCGAGTCGATGGCCACGGCCGAGTCCTCGCCGCCCGCGACCTGCCAGCGGAAGAAGACCACCGACAGCGCGGTCAGGAAGACCATCCCGCCGGGAATCCACATGATCAGCCCGCCCAGGTGCTGGTCGGCGTGGGGAGTGAGCTGCTCCCAGACGCGGGGCGAGGCCGCGTAGTACGGATAGAGCAGGCCGTCGGCCATCGAGATGAAGATGGCCACCATCACCATCGGCAGCCCCACCACGAAGAGGTAGAGCATCTGGACCGGATAGGGCGCGCGCGGGAGCTCGGCGAGCGGGGACAGCATCGGCCACCACAGCACCACCGAGGCGGCCATGATCATCAGGTGCTCCACGATGTGCACCGAGTGCTGCTCCATGGCGAGGTTGTAGAGCGGCGGGAGGTGCCAGGCCACGAGCACCACGTTGAAGGTCGCGAACGCACCGACCGGCCGGGTCAGCACGCGGCCGAGCTGCTGCAGGCGGGCGTCCCGGAGGAGGGCACGGGCCATCCAGCCGGGCGTGCCGTAGAGCAGCAGGGGCGGCATCGCGAAGACCAGCACCATGTGCTGGATCATGTGGGCGCTGAACAGGTAGTAGTCGGAGAGGTCGTGGACCGGACCGGTGAGGGCCCCGAACAACACGACCAGGGCCGCATAGAAGGACGCCAGCTTGCGCGGCTCGATGCGCGCTTCCGGATCGATCCGGCGGCGCCAGAGAGTCGCCGCGGTGTAGAGCGCGCCCAGCGTGAGGAGGCCGCCGACCACGGTGGGATCGGCGTGCCAGGTAGTCCAGTCGAACCCCTCGGGCCCGAGGGGCGGTGGCCCCGCGGGCCCGAGCCCTACGTGCGCCATATCAGAGGACGACGCGCGGCAGGAGCACGAAGGCGCTGAAGAGCGCCATGACGGCCAGGATGATCGCGATGGCGATGAGCAGCGGTCCCACGAACAGCGCGCGCATGATCGGATGGTCGTAGCGGAGGTGCATGAAGAAGCCGACCACCAGGAAGAACTTCACCGCCGACATCGCGAGCAGGCTGATCACGAGCAGCGGGCCCGGGATGCCCGGGATGTAGAGGGAGGCCACCTCCACCGCGGTGATGATCGCGAGCACGATGGCCACGTTGATGTACGTCTTGACGGTGGCGTGGCCGCCTCCTCCTCCGTGCGTCGTGGCGGCAACCGCGTGCTGATCGGCCATGTCGCGGCTCCTAGGGGATGAGGTAGATGATGGTGAAGATCGCGATCCACACGATGTCGACGA
>DATMMH010000100.1:0-7437 GCA_035569855.1 Candidatus Dormiibacterota bacterium | reverse complement strand
TTGTGCCGGCCGGCCGCGCCCGCGAGGAAGCGGAGGCGCTGGCGCGCGCCATCGCGGACTTCCCGCCACGCTGCGTCCGGAGCGATCGGCGCTCGGCGTGGGAGAGCATCGGGCTGCCGCTCCCGGCCGCCATGACCAACGAGTTCGCGCTGGGCAAGGCGACGCACGATTCCGGCGAGAGCCAGGCGGGCGCCCAGCGTTTCGCGGCGGGCGACGGCCGGCACGGACGGTTCGGACCACCTACTCGCCCCCACTCACCCCCACGCACCTGAGGACCGACCATGGCCGACCGACCGCTCAAAGTCTATGTGATCCAGGGACGCGGGCAGCGCGACTACGCCGACTGCCAGACCGCGCTCGACCGGGTGCCCGCGCGGCTCGAGAGCCTGCCCTTCCTCGGCGAGGCCGCGGAGGTGATCGAGCGCGCGCGCGACGCCGACGCGCTCATCACCTCGTCCTCGCCGGTCACCCGGCGCGTCATGGAAGCCCTCGAAGGCCTCAAGGTGGTGGTGCGCACCGGGGTGGGCTACGACGTGATCGACGTTCCGGCCGCGACCGAGCTGGGCGTGGTGGTCGTGAACGTGCCCGACATCTGGGTCCGCGAGGTGGCCAACCACGCCCTCGCGCTGCTGCTGGCCTGGAACCGGCAGATCGTCACGCTCGACCGTGAGATCCGCGCCGGCGTGTGGAGCGGTCGCGTGCCCGGCGCGACCACGGGCGCGCTGCACGGCGAGACGGTCGGCGTCGTCGGCCTCGGCAACATCGGCAGCGCCTTCACCCGCCGGGTGGCCGCGCTGGAGACCCACGTGATCGCCTGCGATCCCTACGTGGACGCCGCCCGCTTCAAGGCGCTGGGCGTGGAGCGCGTCGATCTCCCCACCCTCGCCGCCCGGGCGGACTACGTCTCGGTCCACACCCTGCTCAACGACGAGACGCGCGGCCTGATCAGCGACGCGTTCCTGGGTCGCATGAAGCCCACCGCCTGCCTCGTCAACACCTCGCGCGGCCCGGTGGTGAACGAGGCCGCTCTCGCGCGCGCCTTGAAGGAAGGGAGGCTGGCCGGGGCCGCGCTCGACGTCTTCGAGCACGAGCCGCTCGCGGCCGACAGCCCGCTGCGGCAGATGAGCAACGTGATCCTGACGCCGCACGCCGCCTACTTCTCCTCCGCGGCGGTGGCCCAGGTTCCGCGCCGCTGCGGCGAGGAGGTCGCCCGCGTGCTCACCAAGGAGCGGCCCCTGCACGTGGTCAACCCCGAGGTCTATGCCCCCGGCCATCGCCGGCGCGGGCTCTGAGCCCGGAGGACCGCGTCATGCACCTCGGCATCTTCAGCTACAACGTGGAGTACGGCGCGCGCCCGGACGAGCTGGCCCGCGCCGCCGAGGAGCGCGGCTTCGAGTCGTTCTGGGTGGGCGACCACACCCACATCCCGCCCGCCCGCCAGACGCCGTACCCGGGCGGCGGCGAGCTGCCGAAGCCCTACTACCACATGGCCGATCCGTTCGTCTCGCTCATGGCCGCGGCCGCCGCGACCCGGACCATCAAGCTCGGCACCGGCATTTGCTTGGTGGTGGAGCACGGTCCCCTCGTGCTGGCCAAGAGCGTGGCCACGCTCGACTGGCTCTCGAACGGCCGGGTGCTGTTCGGCATCGGCGGCGGCTGGAATCGCGAGGAGATGGAGCACCACGGCACCCCGTTCGGCCGCCGCTGGGAGGTGCTGCGGGAGCGGGTGCTGGCCATGAAGGCGCTGTGGACCCAGGAGGAGGCGTCGTTCCACGGCGAGTTCGTGAACTTCGACCGCGCGATCTCGTTTCCCAAGCCGGTCCAGAAGCCGCACCCGCCGATCCTCTTCGGAGGCGCCACCGCCAAGGGCCGAGACCGCGTGGTGGGCTACTGCGACGGGTGGATCCCGATCGACGTGCTGCTCGACGATCTTCCGGCGGCCATCGCGGACCTCCGCGCGAGGGCGGTCGCCGCGGGCCGGAAGGCGGAGAGCCTGTCGGTGTCCGTCTTCGCGTTCCAGCCGCCCGCGCCCGACGCGCTCGCGCGCATGGAGGAGATGGGCGTCGAGCGCGTCACGATGGTGGCCCCGCGGCGCCTCGCCGACGCCCTGCCGTTCCTGGACCGGATGGCCGCGCGAGGCCGGTAGGCGCGCCTACCGGCACGCCGGGCGCTTCGAGAGACCGATCCGGGCCGCTTCGCCGGCGTCCCCGGTCCAGTTGATGCGCGTGAGGCGCAGGTCGCCGACCGTGGGCGCGTCGCCCGCGAACACGAGCACGTAGGGGCTCTCCTTCGCCTCGGCGCCCGGCCGGGTGCTGAGCCCGGCGACGATCCCCTCGGCCGTCCGCATCTTCTCGTCCCACCGGAACTCCCAGTGCATGTTGAGGTCGAAGCGGCGGATCAAGTCGGTCAGCGGCATGCCGAGCCTCACGCACTCGCCGCCGACCTGGACGGCGGGCAGATCGCCGAGTTTGGGCGGCTTCGTTGCGATCGCGACCGGCTGCGGGCGCGGCTCGGCCGGCTGTGCGCGGCGCTCCGCCACGGGCGCCGGTGACGAGCTCAGCGCCTGGCGGGCCAGACCCGTCTTGCGCACCGCCTCGGCCCACGGCTCGCTCACGTGCGGCCACGCCTGCGACGCCTCCTGCAAGCAGACCAGGCTTCCCTTGATCGCGAGGGTCGGCTCGTCCTGATCGTCGCCCACGCTCGTGAGGTACTCGCCCGCGGCCGCTTCGACCTTCGCGAGCCGACCGGCGTAGTCCACGCGATCCTTGGGCTGCGGGTCCCCGGTCCACGCGCTCAGCGCGTCCAGCGCCGCGATCGCCCGCTCGGCCTTCTGCCGCTGCGTTGGCGAGAGCGGTCGCGGCCGCGAGACGGCAACCAGGCGATCGCCGCACGCCGTCCCGGCCGGCTGCTCGATGCGGCGCGCGGCGGTCTCGAGGGCCACCGCGTCGTCCTCCTGTCCGAGAAGGCGCACCGCCCGGGCGCTGCCCCGGAAGCGCTCGGCCATGTCCCGGTAGCCGGGCTGCCGGAACGTCTCGGTCAGCTCCACCATCTGGTGGGCGTAGCTTCGCGTCTCGCCAACTTTGCGCAAAGCGACCGAGAGTCGGATCAATGCCTGGAGCGTCAGCGCGCGCGCCCGGGGTGCGTCCTTCGCCTCCAGCAGCGCGCGCTGGAGCAAGCGATCGGCCTCGCCGAACTGGCGCTGCTCCGCGGCGCGGATCGCCGCCCGCGTCAGCTCCTCCCACCGGCCGCCCTCCGTCGAGGCGACCGCGGGAGCCAGGAGCCCAAGAGCGAGGCAGAGGGTAGCCACCGTGGTCCGCATGTCCAGAGCAACGCGAGCAAACCTCGGGCCGAGTCATGATCGCAGGATAAACAGATACTTAGAATGCCGACCCTGACACGGAGCCTCCACAAACTGTCAGCCAGGCGGCAGGATTGTTCGATCCTCAGGCGGCCAGCCGGGCCAGCTCGTCCGCGGGAAGGGAGACCTCCAGGATGGAGTACCGACCGTCCCGTCGAGCATGGCGATCGTGTTCTGGATCTCCCGGCGCTCGACCTGGAGCGACCCAGCCAGGTAGTACTCCAGCTCGCGCCGTTTGTCGAAATGGCGCGGGTGATCCGTGCACGGCACGCCCAGCGGGGCGCAGGTGAGCGAGTAGCGGCGGTGCTCCTGCTCCCGCCTTCACCAGAGCAGACGTCGGGCCGATCGCCCGCGTTTACGAAGGGTCGACGGCACGCAGACGGTGCGCTATCGTAGCGGCGGTCGATCGGCCATGCACACGCTCGCGTTCCTCGATCCCGGCCACTTCCACGCCGCGCTCACGCTCCGTGAGCGGCACGCGGGGGTACACGACGACATCGCGGTCTACGCGCCGCCCGGACGGGAGCTCGACGATTTCCTCGCGCTGGTGGAGGCCTTCAACCGACGGGCGGAGCGGCCCACCGCGTGGCGACCGGTCGTGCGCGCCGGCGATCGATCGCTCGAGCGCCTCATCGCGGATCGGCCGGGCGACGCGGTGATCCTCGCCGGGCGGAACGATCGGAAGGCCACGAACATCCGTCGGCTTCACGACGCCGGCTTTCACGTCCTCGCCGACAAGCCCTGGCTCGCGGGACCGGACGGCCTCGACGATCTCCGCCACAGCCTGGCCGGCGGGCCGCTCGTCGCCGAGATCATGACCGGACGTCACGAGATCACCGGGATCCTGCTCGCGAAGCTCGCGGCCGACCGCGAGGTGCTGGGCGGCCTCGACGGCGAGACCGCGGGTGAGCCCGCGATCCGGATCTCCGGCGTCCACCATCTGGAGAAGATGGTCAACGGTCACCCGCTTCGCCGGCCGCCGTGGTACTTCGACGTTCGCGTCCAGGGCAACGGGATCGCGGACATTCCCACCCACATGGTGGATCAGGCTCAGCGCCTCGTGAGAGCCGCGTTGCCGCCGGAGGCGACCGGGCCGCTGCCCGCGCCCACCCTGGTGACGGCTCGCACCTGGGCCACGACGGTGCCGCGTGCGCTGTTCGCGCGCGTGACCGGGATCTCCGAGTTCCCGGCCGAGGTCGCCTGCGCCGTCGCGGGGTCCGAGCTCTCGTACGAGTGCAACGCCGAACTGTGCTTCCGCATCGGCGCGGCCACGGTGGCCCTCGACAGCCGCTGGGACCTGACCGCGCCGGCGGGCGGCGGCGACACGTCTCGCACGGTCGTCCGCGGGCGCCGGGCCGAGCTGCGCCTCGAGCAGTCTGCCGCGACCGACTTCCGGCGCCGGCTGTCAGTTCTCCCCCTTCGCGAGCCCGACCGGGTTCGGGCGGGGCTCGCGCGTGCCGTCGCCGCATGCCAGGACGTGCACCCCGGTCTGGCCCTCGCCGAGGCCGGCACCGGCTGGGAGCTCCGGTTGCCCCGCGCGCTCGACTCCGGGCACGAGACGCACTTCTCGCGGGTCCTCGCCGACTTCCTGGCCCGGATCGACGGCGGCGGGCTTCCTCCGCACGTCGCGGCCGACACGGGCGCCAAGTACGCCCTGCTCGCGCGCGCCGCGACCGCCGCGCGCGGGCTCGTGGCCGGCGCCCCTCGATGAGCGAGGACGTCCGAGTCGTCGAGGCGTACTGGGGACGCGAGGGCCTCGCGGAGGCGATCCTGGCGGCCCTCGTCGCGCGGGGCGTCGATCTCGACGCGCTCACCGTCGATGCGCTCGCGCCGGTCGACCAGTTCCACGGCGGCGGCAAGCCCGCGACGGAGCGGCTCGCGCGGCTGGCGAATCCAGCGCCCGGCACGCGCGTGCTCGACGTGGGCGGCGGCTTCGGCGGGCCGGCCCGCACGCTCGCCGTCGAGTTCGGCTGCCACGTGACCGGCATCGACCTGACCGAGTCCTACGTGCGCGCGGCGCGGATGCTGACCACTCGCATGGGCCTCGACGACCGCGTGAGCCACCGGGTCGGCAACGCGCTCGAGCTGCCCTTCCCGGACGGGGCCTTCGATGTGGTGTGGACCCAGAACAGCGGGATGAACATCGGGGACAAGGAACGGCTCTACGCGGGCTTCCACCGCGTGCTCCGCCCCGGCGGCCTGCTCGCGATGCAGGAGCCGATGGCCGGCCCGGTGCAGCCGATCGTCTACCCGGTCATGTGGGCGCGCGCCGCCTCCACCAGCTTCCTGCGGCCGCCCGCCGAGATGCGCGCGCTGATCGAGCGGAGCGGATTTGCGCTGCGCGCCTGGGACGACGTGACCGCCGAGACCGCCGGACCGACCACCGGCGCGGCCGTCCCGGCGCACAGCATCCAGAGGCTCGTGATGGGCGACGCGATCGACGAGATCATCCGCGCGGGTCACCGCAACCGCGACGAGGGTCGGCTCGTGTCCATCCAGGCCATCTGGGAGCGCCGATGACACCGCGGGCGGCCCTCGACAACCCGCGGGCGGCTGGCTAGGATACCGACCCATGAGCGACGCCCTGACCGGCCAGACCGTGGAGCTGCTGCAGCAGATGATCCGCAACCAGTGCGTCAACGACGGCACGGTCGCGTCCGGCCAGGAGGTCCGCACCTGCGATCTCCTGCGCACCTATCTCGAGGGCAGCGGCCTCGACATCGAGTTGTACGAGCCGGTCGCGGCCCCCGGCCGCGCGAGCCTGGTCGCCCGCATCGAGGGGAGTGACCCCGACGCGCCCACCCTTTGCCTTATGGGCCACACCGACGTGGTGCCGGTGACCCCCAGGAACTGGACGCGCGATCCCTTCGGGGGCGAGCTCGTGAACGGCGAGGTGTGGGGCCGCGGCGCGCTCGACATGCTGAACCTCACCGCCTCTCAGGCGGTGGCGCTCAAGACCCTGGCGCGCCGCGGATGGCGGCCCCGGGGCACGCTGGTCTACCTGGCCTGCGCGGACGAGGAGGCCGGGGGCACGCTCGGGGCCGGGCACGTGTGCGGGCAGCACTGGGACGCGCTCGAGGCCGACTACCTCCTGACCGAGAACGGTGGCACGGTCAGCGCGGGGCCGCACGGCGAGGGGCTCAACGTCACCGTGCACGTCGGCGAGAAGGGCGTGGCGTGGCGGCGGCTCCGCGTCAAGGGCACGCCGGGTCACGGCTCCATGCCGTACGGCGCGGACAACGCGCTCGTAAAGGCGGCGCACGTCGTGAGCCGGCTGGCCGAATACCGGCCGTCGCCCTACGTGGACGAGCTCTGGCGCGGCTTCGTAGGCACGCTCGACCTCGACCCGGCGGTGAAGGCGGCGCTGGTGGACCCGGCCCGTGTCGACGAGGCGATCGCCGGGCTCGCCCCCGGCATGGCGAAGTACGCGTGGTCGGCCACCCACACCACCTTCTCGCCGAACGTGTGCGGCGGGGGCGTGAAGACCAACGTGATCCCCGACGTGGTCAGCGTCGAGGTGGACATCCGCACCATCCCGGGCGACAGCGAGGACGAGGTGCATCGGCATCTCGACAAGGCCCTGGGCGGCGACCTGATGGACGACGTGGAGATCGAGAAGCTCTTCTCCAAGCCCGCGTCGGCGTCGCCCATCGGGACGCCGCTCTGGGACGTGCTGGGGCGCGTCGTCGGCTCTCACTATCCGGGCGCCCGCCTCATGCCGCGCATGATCGTGGGTTTCACCGACGCGCCCTACTTCCGCGAGAAGGGCGCGGTCGCCTACGGCTTCGGCCTGTTCTCCCGGGCCCTGACCGCCGAGGCCATGGCGGGCCGCTTCCACGGCAACGACGAGCGGGTCGACGTGGAATCGCTCGCGCTGACCACGCAGGCCTGGGTCGAGGTGTGCGAGCAGTTCCTCGGCTAGCCCGGCCGAGCCCGCTCTAGTGATCCCGCTCACCGGCTACACCGATCGGCTCTCCGCCGCGCCCGGGGAGTGCATCGCGTTCAAGATCTCGAGCGCCGCGGCGGGACCGTACCGCGCGAGCCTCGCGCGCGTGGTGCACGCCGACCCGAATCCGGTC
>DATMMH010000099.1:0-2786 GCA_035569855.1 Candidatus Dormiibacterota bacterium | reverse complement strand
GGGCACGAGACCGCCTGGGCGCAGATCGTGGCCGACACCCTGGGCGTCTCGTTCGACGCCGTCACGGTCCGGCATTCGGACACGCTGCTCGTCCCGCGCGGCCAGGGGACAATGGGGTCGCGGTCCCTCCAGGTGGGCGGCTCGGCCGTGCTCCGGGCCTCGGTGGCCCTGCTGGACAAGGCCCGGCGTCTTGCGGCCCACCTGCTGGAGACGAGCGAGAGCGACGTGCGCCGCTTGGACGGCCGGATCGGCGCCGGCGGTGCCCCGGAGTTGTCGCTTTCGTGGGGCGAGCTTGCGGCCGCCGCAGCGGACCCGTCATCTCTCCCGCCCGGTATGGAGACGGGGTTGCGGGCGCAGGCCGATTTCGAGATGGAGGATTCGACCTATCCGTTCGGTGCCCACATCGCGGTCGTGGAGGTCGACACCGAGACGGGGAAGGTGAAGCTGGTCCGTCATGTCGCGGTGGACGATTGCGGGCGCCGCATCAACCCGATGCTCGTCGAGGGACAGATCCACGGGGGGATTGCGCAGGGCGCCGCCCAGGCGCTGTTCGAATCATTCGTCTACGACGAGCTGGGCAATCCGTTGACGTCCAACCTCGCCACATACGCGATGCCGAGCGCGGCGGAGCTCCCCTCATTCGTCACCGTCCCGCTGGTGACTCCCACTGCCCGGAACCCATTGGGGGCAAAGGGCGTCGGCGAGGGGGGGACTATCGGGGCAGGACCCGCGGTCCAGAACGCGGTGATCGATGCGCTCTCTCACCTTGGTATCCGGCACATCGACATGCCGATGAGCCCGGATCGGGTCTGGGGGGCCATCAGGGATGCGCTGCGCGGTGTGCCAGGCGATAGCGAGAAAGGAGAAGCGCATGGAGCGGCCGGACCTGAATGGTTTGATCGCGGCAATCGTCACGCCGATGCGGAGCGATGCGTCGATCGACGAGGGGTCCCTCCGAAGATACGTTGACTGGCTCGTTGGCCAGGGCGTTCGCGGGCTGGCCGTGAACGTGGACACGGGCGAGGGGCCACACCTGTTTCCGGAAGAACGTCTGCGGGTGCTGGAGATCGTGGTTGAAGCGGTCGGCGGCCGGGCGCTGGTGGTCGCCGGGCTCGCGGCTTCGTTTACCGAGCAGGCCCGTCGGCTTGCCGCCGACACCGCCCGGGCCGGAGCAGACGCCCTGCTCGTCTTCCCCATTTCCGCGTACCAGGGCGAACCGCTGGACCCGGAGATTCCCGCCTCGTACCACCGCGCGGTGGCCGAGGCCTCCGGTCTTCCGCTCATCGCCTTCCAGCTCCAGCCCGCGCTGGGCGGGGTGAACTTCTCGACCGAGACCATCGAGCGCATCATGTGCATCGACGGCGTGGTGGCCATCAAGGAGGCGTCCTTTGACGCCAAGCGGTTCGTGGAGACCGCGAGGCTGGTGAAGTCCCTGCCCTCCCGCCCCACCGTTCTGAACGGCAACGACAACTTCCTGCTTGAGGCGTATCTCCTCGGGGCCGAAGGCGCGCTGCTCGGCTTCGGCACGCTCGCCGCGGGCGAGCAGGTCCAGATGCACCGGGCCGTGCGCGAAAATGATCTCCCCCGCGCGTTCGAGTTCCGCGACATGCTCCAGCCCTTGTGCGACGCGATCTTCGCCCGGCCCGTCCGCGACTATCGCGCTCGCGTCAAGTACGCGCTCATGCGCTTGGGGGTCATCGACGAAGCCCACGTTCGCCCGCCGTTGCGTCCGCTTTCCAAAGATGCCCGCGACCTCGTGGACGGCGCGCTCAAGGAAGCGGGACTCCTCTAGTGGGCCTGCGGGGAGTGGGCGTGTTCTTGCCAACGTTCGCGGGGGACCACGGGCGCACGGGAGCAGAGCTCGCGGCGTTCGCGCGGCGCGCCGAGGACCTGGGGTTTGACTCCGTATGGGCGACCGATCACCTGCTGCACCAGAGCAGGTTCTACGCGGTCCCGTGGCTCGATCCGATCGTCTCGCTCACCTACGTGGCCGCGACGACCTCGCGGCTGCGCCTGGGCACCTCGGTTCTTGTGCTGCCGACCCGTCAGCCGGTCGTCCTCGCGAAACAGGTAGCCACGCTCCAGGCCCTCGCCGATGAGCGCTACATCCTGGGCGTGGGAACGGGCTGGGACGACCGGGAGTTCCAGGCCGTCGGGCAGCGGCGAGCCGAGCGGGGCGGCCGGACCGACGAGTCGATCGCGATCTTGCGGCGGCTGCTCGCGGGCGAGTCCGTGACCTACGAGGGCCGGTTCTACCAGCTGCGGGACGTGGCGGTCGGCCCGGCGATGCGCTCGCCGCTCCGCGTGTGGACCGCTGGCGGCCGGCAGCTCCCGCACGCGGCCTCCCCCGAGCGGCCGGTGATGGCCCCGGCGGTTCTCCGGCGGATCGCCGCCTCCGACGGGTGGATCGCGCGGCCCACGTCCCTTCCGTCGCAGATCGCCGAAGACCTCGCCGAGATCCGCCCCGCGCTGGCGGCGGCGGGCCGCGATCTGAGCACGTTCACGGCCGCGCACGAGAACTTCCTCCATCTCGTTCCCACCGAAGACCGCGCGAAGGCCCTCGCCGAGCAGCGGCGCGCCTTCGCGGCGATCATGGGAGACGGCAGGCCCTTCGAGTATTTCGAGCAGGTGTACTTGACCGGCACGCCGCCGGAGATCGTGGACAAGCTCCGGGCGAGGATGGCCACCGGCATCGAATACCTGATCCTCCACACCCTGGAGCCGTCGGCGGCGCAGCTGGACCTGTGGGCGGAGCACGTCCTGCCCCACCTGGAGGCCTGATGACG
>DATMMH010000098.1:0-6537 GCA_035569855.1 Candidatus Dormiibacterota bacterium | reverse complement strand
TCTCCTGCTCGCCCGGCGCCACCGGCACCGCGCCCGACATCATCGCCCGGGCGGCCATCTCGGGACGCGGCGACGCCGCGCCCGCTTCCTGCACCGCCATCACGCGCCCGACCTTCAGGGAAGCGGCGGTGGCGTAGAGGTCGGCGCGATGGCGCGCGTCGGCCATGGCGCGCTTGCGCGCCTCATCGAGCAGGGGCGCAGGGTCCACGAGCCCGAAGCGGATACCGTACACGGAATTGGCGCCCTGCTCCACCTGCTGGTCCAGCACGCGGCCGAGCCGGCTCAGGTCGCGTACCTTCACCCGCACCTGGTTGCTCACTTCGTAGCCTACGATCTCCGGCGCCCGGCCCTCGTTCCTCCCCTGCTTGCGCACGGGCGACACGCTGATGTTCGTGGTCTGGACGTCGCGGGCGGCCACCCCGAGCGCGGCGAGCGACTGCAACAGCTTCTCCATCGCCTGGCTGTTGGCCGCGAGGGCCTGGGCCGCGGTCGGCGCCTGGGTCGTCACGCCGGTGGTGATCTCGGCCATGTCGGGCGGCGCGGTCACCGTGCCCGCGCCCGACACGGTGACGGTCGCGGCGCGGCGCGGCGCCCCGTCCGGGCCGGTCATCGGAGCACAGGCCGCCCCGACGAGGGCCCCGGTGAGCACGACCACGAGCCCAACCCGCGCGCGGGGACTCACACCGGCTGCTCCCGGGGGGCCAGGGCCACCCGCCGCCCGTAGACGACCTCGAACAGCGGCGAGGCCATCAGCGTGGTCACGATCGCCATCAGCACCATGATCGTGAACAGCGTGGGGGTGATGACGCCGCGCTGTAACCCGATGTTCAGGATGATCAGCTCCATGAGCCCGCGCGCGTTCATCAGCACGCCGATCGCCGCCGACTCGCGCCACGCCTCGCCGGAGAGGCGCGCGGCCAGCAGGCACGCCACTCCCTTGCCCGCCACGGAGAGCACGACCAGGATCGTGGCGATGCGCCAGAGCGCGGCGGAGTCGAGCAGGGTGATCTGGGTGTTGAGCCCGGAATACACGAAGAACACCGGCAGCAGGAACGTGGTCGTCAGCAGATCCAGGTGCCCGATCGCCGCCTCGGTGAAGCGCCCGCGCGGCATCGCGATGCCCGCGAGGAACGCGCCGAACACCGCGTAGATGCCGACCGTGTCGGTGGCGTAGGCGCCCAGCATCAGCACGAGCAGGCTGGCCGCGAGGGTGCCGGGCGCGAGACGGCCCTCGGCGTCCACGCCGCGCTCGAGCGCGCGCAGGAGCGGCCGCCCGAGAGCCAGCATCACCACCACGTAGAGCACCCCGCCCCCGATGGCCAGCCCCGCGATGAGCCAGGAGCCCTCGAGATACGAGAGCACCAGGGCGAGCAGACACCACGCGGCCGCGTCGTCGCTCGAGCCGGCCGCGAGCGCGAGCGTACCCATGCGCGTGCGCGCGATGCCCTTCTCGTGCAGGATGCGCGCGAGCATGGGGAACGCGGTGATCGACATCGCCGCGCCCAGGTAGAGGGCGGCCGCGCCCGGCGTGACGTGCGGCGCGAAGAGATCCGCGTCGCCGCGCAGGGCCAGGGCCGCGAGCGCGCCGAAGGCCATCGGCACCAGGATGCCCGCAGCCGAGACGATCGAGGCATGGCGGACGCGGCCGAGGATGAGCCGGTGATTGAACTCCAAGCCGATCATGAACATGTAGAGCACGAGGCCGAGCTGGCTCAGCGCGTAGAGGATCAGCATGGACGGATGCATCGCGCTCGCGCCGGCGCCCACGGCGGCAACTTTGGGGAACAGCCACGCCTGCGCCTGGGGGGCGATCAGCCCGAACAGCGAAGGGCCGAGCAGGACCCCCGCCACCATCTCGCTCACCACCTGGGTCTGTCCGACACGGCGGCCGAGCCAGCCACAGACGCGGCAGGCGGCCAGGATCGTGGCCATCTGCAGGAAGAGCTTCACGGTGAGGTCGTGGGGCGCCATCAGAGCGGGCGCGTCACAGCGAGCCCATCATGAAGAGATCCAGCTCCTCGTCCTTGGCCCGCAGCCGCGTGATCAGGAAGCGCAGGAGGTTCAGGTAAATCACCTTACCCACCCGCGCGTCGCCTTCCGCGATGCTGCGGAACTCCTCGCGCGAGAGGAAGAAGAGCTTGGCGCCCGAGATGGAGCGCGCCGCCGCGGAGGTGGAGTGCTCGTCAATCAGCGAGTACTCGCCGAGGCACCGGCCGGGGCCCAGGGTGTTGAGATGCACCTCGGTCGGCCGCCGCGCGCGCAGCCCCACCCCGTCCGGCAGGAAGATCTCCACCAGCCCCTCCAGGACCACGTAGAGCCCGGGGCCGCGCGTGCCCTCGGAGAGCACGAGCTCGCTCGGCGCCACCTCGACCAGGAGCCCGCGCGCGATGATGTGATCGAGCGCGGCCGGCGGCAGCTGCTCGAAGGCAACTGATCCGCCGAGAATGTGCCGGTAGCCGTCCTTGGTCAGCTCCATCGGGGGCCCATTCTGGCATAGACTCCCGGCCTGTGCTGGCCGTAACCCGGCCTGTTTCCCTCGTCCCGTCTCCGGGGTAGAATTCGCCGGAACTTCTGCCCGGCGGCGAGCATCCGAAGGGGCGAGGGGGCGGAGATGGGTCAAGACCGGGGACGGGGCTTCGTGGTCGCGGCGGCCTCCGCTTTCCTGCGGCGGCGGTTACTCCACCAGCGCCTGCGGGCTGCCGCGGTGCGGGGGCTCAAGACCGTCTCGGCCGGGGCCGGCGGGCGGCTCCACATGAGCTTCGACCCGGCCGCCGACGGCTTCGCCCATCTCCCATCGTGGCTGGCCGCCCACGCGCGCGAGGTTGCGGCCACCCCCACCCCGGCCGAGCCTCCGCACCTGCCGCGCTTGTCCATCGTCGTCATGATCGTCGGCTCCCGTGGGGACGTCCAGCCGTTCATCCCGATCGGCCGCCGGCTGGCGGAGCGGCACCGCGTGCGCATCGCGACCCACCCCGAGTTCCGGTCCCTGGTCGAGCAGGCCGGGCTCGAGTTCTATCCGCTCGCCGGCGATCCCCACGCGCTGATGGAGTACATCGTCAAGACCCACGGTCGCATCGTCCCGACCCGCCTCGGCCAGATCGTCGAGGACGTGCCGAAGAAACGGGCGATGATCGCCGAGATTCTCGCGTCGACCTGGCGCGCCTGCACGGACGCGGATCCGGAGCGGCCCGGCGCGCCCGCATTCCGGGCCGACGTCATCCTCGCCAATCCCCCCAGCTACGGCCACATCCATTGCGCGGAGGCGCTGCACGTCCCGCTGCATATGATCTTCACCATGCCGTGGACCGCCACCGCGGCCGTTCCCCATCCGTTCGCCGGCATCGAGCCCGGCGCGGACCACCCGGTCCAGAACTTCCTGTCCTATGGGGTGATGGACCTGCTCGTCTGGGGCGGCATCGCCGACCTGGTCAACGCATTCCGCGAGGAGACGCTGAAGCTGCCCCCCATCGCCCTCGCCGACGGCCCCGCGCTGCTCGACGACAACGAGGTGCCGTATACCTACCTCTGGCCGCCGAGCCTCGTCCCCAAGCCGGCGGACTGGGGTCCGTACATCGAGCTCGCGAATTTCACCTTCTACGACCGAGCGAGCACCTTCGAGCCACCGCGCCCGCTGCTCGACTTCCTCGCCGCGGGCGAGGCGCCGATCTACGTCGGATTCGGCTCGGTCGTCGTCGAAGACCCCGCCGCCCTCCGTCGCGTCATCTTCACCGCGCTGGACAAGGCGGGCGCGCGCGGCATCGTATCCGACGGCTGGGCCCACCTCGCGGGTGAGGATCCGCCGCCGAATGTCTTCCTGATCGGTGACGCGCCGCACGACTGGCTGTTCGCGCGCTGCCGCGCGGTCTGCCATCACGGCGGGGCCGGGACGACCGCCGCGGGCCTGCGGGCGGGGCTGCCGACGGTGGTGGTGCCGTTCTTCGGCGACCAGTTCTTCTGGGGACGCGTCGTCGCCGATGCGGGGGCCGGGCCCGAGCCGATTCCCATCGACCGGCTCGACAGCGACGCGCTCGCCGCCGCGTTCGAGAGCTGCCGGCGGGGGCCGATGCGCGAACGCGCGGCCGCGCTCGGCGTCGCGGTGCGCGAGACCGACGGCGTCGAGCTCGCGGTGCAATCCGTGTATCGCCATCTTCCCGCGCGGGCCATGTGCTGCGCGAACGATCCGGACCACCTGGCCACCGTCTACTGCGACGCGTGCGGAGAACGCCTCTGCCCGGAATGCTCCCGGGCCGGGCACGCCGGGCACGCCGTCCATCCGTACGGCTATGTCGACTGGAGCGTGCGTGCCGGGCGCGGGCTCACCGAGGAGATGGGCGAGCTGATCGGCGACACCGTCAAGGCCCTGCAAGCCGGACTGGAGGAGATCATTCCGAAGATGGGGCCCTGGCGTCACGGCGTCGTCTTCGACGACCGCGACGAGCCGCCGAGCTCGGACGGCGAGGCGCCGGCCCGGAAGCTCGAACGCGCCTCCCGATCCGATTGAGCCGACGCGACGGACGCGGCGGGCTCAGGCCTTCCCGGTCGCTCGGGCCTGACTCGCCGGCCGACGGCGGCGCCGCCGCCTCGGCACGTCCGTGATGGCGATGGCCACGATCGTCAGCACGAGCAGCTCGCCGAAGACGAGGCCCCAGCGCTGCGCGCGATCCGCCCACGCTCCCGTCCAGAGCGCCGGCGCGAGGGCGGCCGCGAGGGAGAGGGCGATGGCCAGGAGGTAGGGACGGGGGACGCCGAAGGACCAGGTCGGGAACCACCACACCTGGCCCTTGCGGAATCGGGCGATGCCGAAATGACGATTGCACGCGAACCAGAGAACGTCCCAGGTCACGGTCAGGAAGAAGAACATCGCGAGCAGGTCCGCCTCGCGCTCCCAGTAGCCGCCGTAGAACTGGGGCACGTGCAGGAAGAGCAGGATGAACGTCATCAGGCAGAGGTGGTAGCCGGTTATCGGCTTCCCGAACCAGCGACGGACCGCGGGGCCGTCCCACCGCCAGGTCGGCAGCTTCTCCGCCCACCCGTGGGGACCTTCGATCTGGATCTCGAGGTGGGCGAGAACGAACGCGATGAGAAAGAAATACGCTCCGATGGCGAGGGTCATGACGCTGCTCCGTTCTGCCGATGGCGCCGCTCGATCTGGCTCCACAAGACTCTACCAACGGATGGCGCGGACGGAAATAGCTTTCCACGCTTTCCCGCCGATCGGCGCGGCATCCACCCGGTCTCCGACCCGGCCCGGCGACCGCGAAGCTGTGCTACGGTACGCGCCGTGAGCGAGACGACCAGCGTCGGCCGCACCACCGTGACCCTCGGCACCGCCACGCCCGGCGGCGGCTTCCCGGTCTACGGCCAGGCGGTGGCCGACACCATCAACGAGGTGGAGCCGACGCTCGAGGTGCGGCCACGCAACACCAAGGGCAGCACCGAGAACGTGCCGATGCTGGAGGCGGGCACGCTCGACCTGGGGCTCGTGCAGGGCGAGGTCGTGCACGAGGCGCTGAACGGCATCGGCCGAGCACCCGCCGACCTGCGCATCCTGGCCGCGATGTACGCGACGCCCGGAATGTTCGTGGTGCGCGCGGACTCGCCGTACCGATCCATCGAGGATCTCAAGGGGCGGCCGGTCGCCTTCGGCGCGCGCGGCTCGGGTCTCATCATCCTCGCGCGCTATGTGCTCGACGGGCTCGGGCTCGATCGCGACCGCGACTTCCAGGCCGTCTTCCTCGACGCAGCGGGTGACGGCCCCACCATGGTGATGGACGGCCGCGTGGCCGCGCTCTGGGGCGGCGGCATCGGCTGGCCGGGCTTCACCGCGGTGGCGCGCGGCCCCGCGGGAGGGCGCTTCCTGGTGCCCGATCTCGACGGCATCCATCGCATCGTCTCGAAGCACCCGTTCCTGCAGCTCATGCCGGTGCCCGCCAACTCGTTCCCCGGGCAGACCGCCGACCTGGTCTCGGTGGGATCGTGGAGCTTCATCATGGCGCGGCCGGCCCTGTCGGACGACGTGGCCTATCGCCTGGCGCGCGCGCTCCACCGCGGTGAGGCCGCGCTGGGCGCGCGCCTCGCGCAGGCCCGCGAGACCACCGCCGCCAACACGGTGGCCGCCGTCGCGCGCCCCGAGCTGCTGCACCCGGGGGTGCGCCGCTATCTCACCGAAGCCGGCCTGCTCCGGGTCAGGTAATCTCCGCTGATCCCCTACTTGAGGTAGGGGCGGAGGTCGACGCGGCGGCCTTCGGTCGCGGAGAGGTAGGCGCCGTAGATGACGGCGGTGACGTCGCGGGCGAGGGGACCGTCGGAGAGGGGCTCGCGACCGAGGGCCACGCACTCCACGAAGTCCTGGATCTCCTGCGGATAGCCGGTGGTCCACTCCTCGTCGGGCTGCGGCGCCGACCAGCCGGCCTTGGTCTCGATCTTCTCCACGATGTACTCGTCACCGAACACCGACGCGTCGGGCGCGTAGGCCCGCACCACGTCGTTGGGGTTGATGTTGCAGAGCACCACCGCCTTGGCGCCGTAGATCGCCAT
>DATMMH010000097.1:0-3700 GCA_035569855.1 Candidatus Dormiibacterota bacterium | reverse complement strand
CACCTGCAGTGCCACTTCGGCATGGACACCATCCGCTGGGCCCGGCACGGCGCCACCGTGACCGGGGTCGACTTCGCGGAGGAGGCGATCACCGCGGCGCGGGCCCTCGCCGCGCGGATGGGCGTGCCGGCCACATTCGTCCACAGCGATCTCTACGATCTGCCGTCTGCACTCACCGGCCACTTCGACGTCGTCTTCACCTCCCACGGCGTGCTCGGCTGGCTGCCGGATCTCGAGCGCTGGGCGCAGCTGATCGTGCGTTACCTGGCGCCGGGCGGCATCTTCTACATCGTCGAGGCGCACCCGCTTCTTCTGTGCTTCAACGATCGGCTGACGGAGCCGGATCTGCGGCTCCTCTATCCCTACTTCCACGGCCCCGAGCCCATCCGCGAAGAGCACGCCGGTTGCTACAGCACCCCGACCGCGCCGATCAAGAGCGTCGAGTACGTCTGGCTGCACTCGCTGTCGGCCATCATCGGCTCGCTCGTCCGCGCCGGCCTGCGCATCGAATCCTTCGAGGAGTATCCGTTTCTCGCCTGGAAGTTCTTCCCCTGGATGGAGCAGGGCGCCGACGGCTGGTGTCGCCTGCCGGACGATTCCCGCCTGCCCCAGGGGCCCGGCAGCCTGCCGCTGATGTTCTCGCTGAAGGCGAGCCGCGACCCGGCCGGATAGGCTCAGCCACGCATGGACTTCGGGTATTCCGCCGCCGAGCAGGCCTTCGGAGACGAGGTGCGCGCCTTTCTCCGGGCGCATCCCCCGGAGACGTTTCCGCCCGACGGCACCGACGCTGGCTACGGCTCGGGCGCGCACTCTCGCGCCTTCACCGCCGCTCTCGGCGAGCGCGGCTGGCTCAGCCTGACCTGGCCGCGTGCGCACGGCGGCCAGGAGCGGCCCATGGGCTTCCAGCTCGTCCTGCTCGAGGAGCTGGCCGCGGCCGGCGCCCCGTTCGGTCCGCTCGCCGGCTGCCTCCAGGTGGCCGAATCGATCATCCGCTACGGGTCGGCCACGCTGCAGCGGGAGATCCTACCGCAGGTCGCCCGTGGCCTCGCCACGTTCTGGCAGGGCTACAGCGAGCCGGGGGCCGGCTCCGATCTCCTCGCGCTCGCGACGCGGGCACGCCTCGACGGCGACCACTGGGTGCTCGACGGCCGCAAGATCTGGTCGAGCCACGCGGGGATTGCGACCTACGGCACCGTGCTCGCGCGCACCGACCCCGCGTCGAGCCGTAGCCGTGGTCTCAGCATGCTGATGGTCGACAACCGGCTGCCCGGGATGGACGTGCGGCCGATCCGCAGTCTCACCGGGCAGGTCTACCACTACGAGGTCTTCATGGACGGCGTGCGCGTGCCGCACGACTGGGTCCTCGGCAAGCCGGGCGAGGGCTTCGGCCAGCTCCTGCGCGGTCTCGACACCGACCGTTTCTGGGGGCGCTTCTACAAGGCGCCGTTCCTGCACCGAATCCTGGGACTGCTGGTCGAGTACGTGCGCGCAGAGAGACCCGGCGACGCGGTGGCGCCGCACCGGCTGGCCCACGCCGCCACCGAGATCGCCGCTCTCCGCGCGCTCTTCCATCGCGCGGCCTGGCTCATCGAGCAGGGCCTGCCGGCGACGGGCCCGGTCTCCGCCGCCAAGGTCATGGCCGACGAGCTGGGGCAGCGCGTGCTCTCGCTCGGCATGGAGCTGCTCGGCCCCTACGGCGTGCTCCGGGCGGGCTCGCGCTGGGCCAAGCTCCGCGGTGAGATCGAGCATCAGTACCAGACGAGCTGGGGCCACACCCTCGCCGGCGGCACCTCGGAGATCCAGCGCACGACCATCGCGGTGCGCGCCCTCGGCCTGCCCGCCGAGCCGCGCGGGCGCGGATAGGGGGCACGCCGATGGACCTCTCCTTCTCGCCCACGCAGCAGATCCTCCAGCAGGCGGCGCGGACGTTCCTCCAGCAGCGCTGCCCGCTCGAGCGCGTGCAGGAGCTGGCGCTCGACCCGCGAGGCTTCGCGGCCGATCTCTGGAAGGAGATCGCCGCGCTCGGCTGGCCCGGGCTCTTGATCTCGCCGGATCTCGGCGGTAGCGGCGGCTCGGTCGCCGACGCGCTCGCGCTGGTCGAGGAGCTGGGGCGCGCCTGCTGCCCGAGCCCGTTCATCGCGAGCGCCGTCATCGCCACTACCGTACTGGGCGCGGCAGGCGGGCCGCGCGCCCGGGCGCTCCTTCCCGCCCTGGCGCTGGGCGAGCGCATCTGCACCCTGGCGGTGCTCGAGGACTCGGGGCAGCTCGGCCCGGAGGCCGTGACGCTGCCCGTCGCGGCGCCGGGTCGTCTCACCGGCCGCAAGCTCTTCGTTCCCGACGCCCACGTCGCGACCGACGTGATCGTCCTCGGGCGCGGCGCGGCCGGTCCGGCTGCGCTTCTGCTGCCGATGGACCGTGCCGGCATCAGCGCTCGGCCGCTCGACAGCATGACCGGCGACAAGCTGTTCGAGCTGGGCTTCGTCGACGTGGAGATCCGGCGGGACGATCTGCTCGGCGCGCCCGGCGACGGCTGGGCGCTGCTGGGCCCCGCCTTCCGGGTCGGCACCCTCGCCCGGAGCGCGGAGATGGTGGGCGCCGCGCAGCGGGTCCTGGAGCTCTGC
Source organism: Candidatus Dormiibacterota bacterium (assembly GCA_035569855.1). Taxonomy (GTDB): domain Bacteria; phylum Methylomirabilota; class Methylomirabilia; order Rokubacteriales; family CSP1-6; genus CAMLFJ01. Next base: position 1,079 of record DATMMH010000097.1, on the reverse strand, counting down.
GTGGAGCACGCGCGGGTGCGCGTGCAGGGCGGCCGGCCCATCGGGGCTTACCAGGCCATCCAGCACGCCTGTGCCGATCTCTACCGCGATGTCGAGAGCGCGCGCTGGCTCACCTGGGAGGCGGAGTGGAAGCTCGCCGCGGGCCGGCCCGACGCCGAGGCCGCGGTCGCCGCCGCGAAGGCCTACGGCGCCGAGGCCAGCCTGCGAGTGGCCCGACGGGGTCACCAGATCATGGGGGCCATCGGCTACAGCGAAGAGCACCCGCTCCACCTCTTCCACAAGCGCATCCTCGCGGCTTCCCTCGACGCAGGGGACTCGACCTCGCACCTCGAGGCGGTCGCAAAATCGATCGGGCTTCCCTAGGAGCCGCCACTCTTGAGGGATATCGCCGCGTTCGACCGCCAGCGTTACATGGCTCTCGCGACGTTCCGTCGCAGCGGAGCCGAGGTCAGGACCCCGGTCTGGTTCGCCGCGCTGGATGGGAAGATCTATCTGTTCACGGCCGGCGAATCCGGCAAGGTCAAGCGCCTGCGCAACTCGTCGCGCGCACGCGTCGCACCGTCCGACATGCGTGGGCGGGTTCGCGGGGTGTGGTGGGATGTTGCCGCACGCGTCGTCACCGAGCCTCACCTGATCGAGCGCGCGCACGCGGCGGTGCGGGCGAAGTACGGCTGGCAGGTGCGGCTGGGCGACCTGTTCGCCCGGCTCACGGGGCGGCTAACGCGTCGCGCGTGGATCGAGATCGAGATCTGAGCCGTGGCCGCGCCGCGCTCTACGTCACGAGCGGCAGATGCAACACGTCGATCGCCCAGCCCACGTCAAGGCGCTCCCCCAGCCATCCGGCGAGCCCCGTGCGCGCATGGAGCTGAAGCCCACGCGCGGAGTTCTGCGCTCGAAGCGCCGCCACCGGATCGGCAGGCAGCGCCGGCGGCGGTGGCGCCTCGGGCAGCGGGCGGCCGTCCGGCCGACGAAATTGGAGCGTGCCGTCGGGCACACGCTCGATCTGGTAACCCTCTTCGTGGACAGAGCGGTGATGGCGACGGCAAAGTAGCGCAAGATTTGACAGCGTGGTCGGGCCT
>DATMMH010000096.1:0-6856 GCA_035569855.1 Candidatus Dormiibacterota bacterium | reverse complement strand
CACCGGCACGCCACAGGCCAGCGACTCCAGCAGCACGTTCGGGCACCCCTCCGAGCGCGTAGCGAGCACCGAGATGTCGGCGGCGTTGAACCACCGGCCAAGGTCTGCGTGCGGCTGCGGCCCGACGAAGCGTACGTGACCGTCGAGCCCGAGCTCCGTGACCCGACGGCGTAGCGCCGGGACATAGTCCGGCTCCTCCGGCCGGGCGCCTCCGACCATGACGTAGAGCAGGCGCGGGAACCGCTCGAGGAGCCCGGGCAGGGCCTCGACCACCGTGTGCTGGCCCTTCCACGCATACACCGCGGCGACGGTGAGGAGGATCGGGCGGTCGGCCGGCAGGTCGCAGGCCCGCCGCGCCTCCGTCCGGTCGCCCGGGGCGAAGCTTCCAAGATCGACCCCGTTCGGGATCACGCGGACGCGCTCACCCGCTACCCCGATCCCGATCGCGATACGGCGGAGATAGTCGGCCACCGCAGTCACCCGCGCCGCCCGACGAAGCGCCCACCGGATCTGCGGGCGATGGAGCCGATAGGTCGAGAGCCGGGCGATGCTGCCGCGCAGCGTGATCACCACCGGGCAGCGGAACAGCCGCCCGATCAAGGTGGCAGCCACGCCGTCCGGGAAGGCGAAATGCGCGTCGATGACCTCGAAGGCGAAGCGGCGCCGCAGCCGCACCAGGAACGGTACCAGCGACAGCGCGTAGAAGAGGCCGTCGAGGGACTTGCCGTAGCGCGGCAGGGAGAAGAACCGCGGATGGTACACCGTGAGTCCGTTCTGGTCGTCCACGGGTGCGGCACCCGCCCGATCCGATCGGATCCAACGGTTGAGCGGGAACCATGGAATCGGCGCGACCACGACGACATCGCACCGTCGGGCGAGGCGAGCGATGCGCTCGCGAACGAATACCCCCCGATTGGGCTGCGTCGAATTCGGGAACGTGGAGCTGAGCACCAGGACCCGCATCAAGCCCCTCCGCGATAGACCGGCAGATACCGGCCCACGATGCGATCCCAGGTGCGCTCCTGCTCGATGAACCGTCGGGCATTGTCGGCTACGTGGCGCCTAAGGTCCGGTTCCGCGGCCAAACGCGCCGCCTGCTCCACGAGCGACTCCGCGCTCTCGGTCTTGAAGAGGACGCCGGTCTGACCGTCGTCGATCAACTCGGTATGACCGCCGATGTCGCTCGCGAGAACCGCGGTGCCCGCGGCCATGGCCTCGAGCGGCTTCAGGGGCGTGACCATCTCGGTGAGCCGGATGCGCCGACGGGGCAGCACCAGCACGTCCATCAGAGTGTAGAGATCACGCACCTCGTCCTGCGGGATGCGGCCGGTCAGCACCACGGCAGGTCCGGCGCGCCGCACCGCCTCGCGCAGCTGCGTCTCGTCGCGCCCGCCGCCCACGATCAGGAGCCGAGATCCCGGGAAGCGCTCCAGAAATTCCGGAGCCGCGTTCACCAGGAACGGGAGGCCTTCGTAGTGACTGAACGAGCCCACGTAGCCGAAGACCGGAGCCTGCCCGAGGCCGAACCGCGCAGCCAGCGCCTCTACGCGCGGCCGCCGCTCGAGCCACTCCGGATCCACCCCGTTGGGCACGACGGTCACCCGTTCCGCGGGCACGCCGCGGGCCAGTACCTCGGTCCGGATCCCGGCACAGATGGCCACCACCGCGTCGGCCCGCCGGAGCAGCGTAGACTCGAGGGCGCGGCTGATCCGGTACCGGGCAGAGCCCTCGCCGAACGTCCCGTGGTTGACCGCGGCGTCCTCCCAGAACGTGCGCACCTCGTAGATCACGCGGATTCCCAGTCGCCGCGCCGCCCAGAGCGCCGGAAGCCCGTTGAGAAGAGGAGAGTGGGCATGGATCACCGCGACCTGCTCCCGGCGGGCCACCTGGATGATCCGCCGGGTGAGCCGCGCCATCAACCGCACCTCGCGGACGAACGGCAGACGGCCACCGGAAGGCCCGGTTCGGTAGTGGGCGATCCCCTCGCGCATCTCGCAGTCGTCCTGCGGGGTGCCGTGCTTGGGCGACGTGAGCACGATCGGCGACAGCCCCAGTCGTTTCTCAAACGTGACGATGCTGCGGCTGCGATAGCTGTAGCCGCTGGCCACCGGCAGTGAGTGGTCGAGGACGTGAAGGACCTTCATGCCGAGCCCCCTCGGCCGGGGGAGGCCGCCGAGCTCGAGCAGGCCGCCTGCGAGGCGACCGCCGCCGCTTCGCCCGGACTGGCCCACTCGCGCCGGAGACCCTGCAGGCTGATCCCCTCGATCTCGGCTCGGAGCGCCCACGTATCGTAGGCATCGCTCACTCCGACGCGGACCACGTTGCTCGGATCGAGCCGGTTGAGGTTCGCTCCGCCATAGGCCGACGCAATCACCTCGTAGCCCGCGGCCCTGATCTCGCCGACCACGGCGGGTGTCACGTCCTCACGGCCGCCGAACGGATACGCGAAACACGTCACCGGGGCTCCCAGGCGGCGCTGGATCAGGTCCCGGCTTTCGACGATCTCTCGGCGCGCCTCCTCGAGGGGGCAGCGCGCGAGATTGGCGTGGGTCATCCCATGCGAGCCGATGCCGAAACCCCGCGCCGCAAGCCCTTCCACCTGGTCCCAGGTCAGCGTCCGGAAGTGGTGCGGGAAGCGGGCGTCGTGGGCGAACGGGCGCGATGTGCCGACCAATCCCGCGGTCACGAAGAACGTCGCGGGCAGCCGGAAGTGCTCCAGGATCGGCGCAGCGCATTCGTAGTTATCGGCATAGCCGTCGTCGAAGGTGATGACGACCACGTTGGGACCGAGATAGTGCCCGGCCGCGAGCGCTTCCCGGGCTGCCTGCAGCGTGACGACCGGGTAGCGACTCCGCAGCATGGCCAGGTGCTCGATGAATCGATTCACGCTCGTGGTGAGCTTGTCCTTGGACGTGTCGTTCACACGGTGGTACAGCAGGACGGTGCACCGTGTCCGGCGCCCGAGCCGTAGCCAGCCGTTCCGCAACCAGATCGGCCCGCCGGCCAGGCAGAACCGGTAGAGCGACCGCTTGAGGGCCTGCTTCAAGGCCGATTCGGGCGTCGTGCCAAGGCGCCGATCGAGCGCGGTCCGCTGCGCTCGGGTCGGGGTGGTGAAGGGCGGCACCGCCGAAGGCTGCTGGGCGCGCGGGGTGGCTCGGCCGGACGCGATGTCCTCCACCGCCTCGGCGAGAAGATCGGCGGCCAGTTCGTCCAGCTTGAGCTTGACGCTGTGCTCGGTGTCGGCGGCGCCGATCGGCACGGTGCCTTCACGCACCACGTCGCCCGCGTCGAGCTTGGCCTCGACCATGTGGATGGTCACGCCGGCCTGCGTCTCGCCGTGGTACAGCTCCCAGAACGCCGGGGGTTGCCCACGGTAGTCCGGCACCTTGCCCTTGTGGACGTTGACCGAGCCCAGGCGCGGGATCGCGAACGTCTGCCGCTTGAGGATACGGGTGCCGATGACCAGGCCCAGATCGGCTCCCATCCTCGCGAGATGTCCCTGGGCCTCCTCGGAGTTGAGAGAGTCCACCGTCACGAGGGGGATGCCGTGGCGCGCGCACAGGTCCGGAAGCGACCAGACTTCGTCCGGGAAGATCGCCCGGCGGATCGGGTCAGGGTCGAACGGCCGCCGGAAGGGTCTCATCGCGCGCGTCGCCAGAGTGCCGAGCACCCGGCCCGCCAAGTAGGGAAGTCCGTCCCGTCGACCGCGCTTCCAGAAGCGGCGAAGTCGCGTCTTCAGCGTGAAAACTCCGCGGTCGTAGATGACCCCACTCACCGCGACGCCAGGCAGGGCCATGACCCGGCTGATGGCGAGGCGCGTGGACGGCGAGTCGAAGCCGGTCAGCACCACCACGCGGAACAGATGGGTCCGCGCACTCATCGTGGCGCTCGCTGGTCGAGGAGCCGGCCGTAGAGTCCCTCGTAGGCTCCGACCATCCGCTCCAGACTGAACTCGGCCTCGGTGTGGTCGCGCGCGGCGCGGCCCTGCTTGACGAGGAGCGTCGGGTCGTCCAGATAACGGCGCAGGGAAGTGGCCAGCGCGACCGGCGAGCGAGCCTCCACCAGGAAGCCGGTGCTTCCATCGGTCACCAGCTCCGGATTGCCTCCGACGCGGGTCGCCACCACCGGTAGCCCGGTGGCCATCGCCTCCAGGATCGTGTTGGAGATACCCTCTCCGACCGAGCAGAGAACGAACACGTCCATGGCGGACAGAACGGCCGGGACGTCGTTGCGCTCCCCGAGCAGCCGTACGCGCTCACGCAGCCCGAGCGCGTCTACGGCCGCCTCGAGATCCTGCCGGCAAGGTCCATCCCCGACGATCAGCAGGAGGGTCCGGGAGTCATCGGGGAGCTGGCTGAATGCCTTCAGGAGGCCGACCTGATCCTTGACGGGGTCCAGACGCCCGACGGTGCCGATCACGACGTGCTCCGGACCGAGCCCGAGCGCCGCCCGTGCCGCCTGACGTCCCGCGGGGGCGAAACGCTGTGTATCCACCCCGTTGCAGATCGACAAGACCTTGCGGCGGGGCACTCCGATGTCCTCGATCAGCCACCGAGCCAGGTCCCGCGAGACGGTGACGAACTGACTGACCATCGGCGAGAGCATCCGTCGGCCGATTCGCCGGACCCGATTGCGACCCTCGGGATCGCTCGCTTCACGCCCGTGCTCGCTGTGGATCACGATCGGCACGCCGGCGAGCCGCGCGCCGATGATCGCGTCCACGCAGCTCCAGTTCCGGCTGTGCACGATATCAGGACGCAGCGCCCGGAACAGCCGGGCCATGCGAAGCGCGTTCCAGCGATCGGGCCGGTGCTGCTCGGCCATCGCAATGACCGGCACGTCCTCGGGAAAGCGCGCCCGCATCGGGCCGTCACCGGCCGGCGTCACCACGACGTGCCGAAAGCCAGCCCGGAGCCGATCGGTCAGGCGGGCGACCACGTTCTCGAGACCCGCCACCCGTAGCGTCGGGATGACGTGCGCAATCAGCGCGGGCCGCCGTCGCGTCGCGAGCGACCCCTCCGGCGCGCTCACCTCCTGCGCTCCCGCCGAGCTCATGCCTTGCTCCCCACGATCCAGAAGGCGTGCGCCGCAACGGCGCGTACCCCGGGCGTCGAACCGAGCGCGCGCTTCAGCCAAGGTCGGCCGAGCGGCTCCGCAAGGCCGGGCAGGGACTTCGGGGGCAGGATCACCCCGATGCGCTGGAGAGGCCGCACCCCGTGGGCCACCATAGCGCGTTCGACGATGCGAGCGGTGCCGTAGCGAAGATGGCTGGGCTGTCCCTGACTGAGCGCGGTGAGGCGTCGCACCACGGCGATCGGATTCCAGGCGTTCAAGGTCTCGACGAGCAGCGCGCCTCGGCCGGATAGGACTCTCGCCATCTCGGCGATCGCCGCGCCCGGCTCCGTAAGCACCTGCAGCACGCCCACGCAGGTCACCGCGTCGAACGATCCGGAAGGAAATGGCAGCGCGTAGCTGCTGCCCGCCACATAGCGGCCGAGCCGCCCGGGATCGGCGGCGGCAGCCCGAGCGAGGCTCGGCAGGGAGTAGTCCAGCCCGACCACCGCGTATCCACGTTTCCCGAGCAGGCGCACGTACGTTCCGGCCCCGCACCCCAACTCCAGCACCCGGCCGCCGGCCGGCAACATCCCTCGGTCCAGCAGGCCCTCGAAGATGGCCACTCGGTGGCGAAGGCCCGCCAGCGACCAGCCGGAGACCTGGTGCTCAGCCTGGTGGCGTGTCGCAAACCTCTCGAAGCGACGCTGCCACTGTTCCTCGAAGTCGCTCACGGCGTATCCACGTAGGCGCGGTGCCAGAGCTCCAGCACCATCAGCGCCCAGATCTGCGCGGAATGGTTGCGAGACCGCCGCTGGTGGGCGTCCCAGATCCGCCTCACCGCTTCGGGCCGCACGTAGCCCCGCGCGAAAGCCTGGCGCGAGAACAAGAGATCGTCCGCCGCCTCTCGCAGGTTTCCCCGTAGCCATTCCGCCAGCGGCAGCTCGAAACCCTGCTTCTGTCGGTGCACCCCCGCCTGCGGCAGCCGTGCCCCGAGGTGCTCCTTGAGGAGATACTTCGACACCGCGCCTCGATACTTGAGCGAAGCGGGCAAGCGCGCCGCGAACTCCACAATCTTGTGGTCCAGGAGGGGCGCCCGCACCTCCAGCGAGCACGCCATGCTCATCCGATCCACCTTGACCAGGATGTCGTTGGCGAGCCACGTCTTGAAGTCCACGTAGAGCACGCGAGAAAGGGGATCGGCGTCCCGCACCCGGTCGAAGTGGCGCGAGAATGCGTCGAACGGATCGTGTTGCCGAACCTGGTCCAGGAACTCCGGGCTGCACACCGCCTGCCGCTCCTCGTCGAGGAAGAGCGACATGTCGCGGAAGTAGGCACGCTCGAAGGACTGACCGAGATTGCTCATCACCAGCTTCAGGCGCAGCGGACGCGGGATGCGCTCCGACCGCGGGTAGATCCGGGCGAGCGGGGCAAGGACCCCGCGCCGGATCGGACCGGGGATCATGGTGCGCAGCCGGTTCTCCAGGCGGTGAATTCCGTAGCGGCGCTGGTATCCGGCGAAGATCTCGTCGCCACCGTCTCCCGAAAGCGCGACGGTCACCCGCTCGCGCGCGGCCCGCGACACGTAATAGGTGGGCAGCGCAGACGAATCCGCGAACGGCTGGTCGAGGTGCCAGACGAGCCGTGGCAGATCCGCCACTGCGTCGGGCTTCACGATCAGCTCGTGATGGTCGCTCCCGACCGCCCGGGCCACCGTGCGGGCGTGCTCGAGCTCGCTGTGCGTGCTCTCGACGAATCCGACGCTAGTGGTTACCACCGGCCGCGCGGACTGTCGGGCCATGGA